>DATEGE010000025.1:0-1078 GCA_035280265.1 Gemmatimonadales bacterium
GCCTTCCGCGCGCAGATCGCCGCCAATCCGATTCAGGCGCTGAAACTCGCCGATAACATGACGATGCTGTCGGGTCCCGGCGGCAACGTGGTGGTGCTTCAGGGGCCCGACGGCATGCTCGTCGTCGATACGTTCGTGCAACCCGCGTGGCCCAAGTTCAAAGACGCGCTCGCGGAGCTGGGGAAGGCGCCGGTGCGCTTCGTCGTCAACACCCACTGGCACCTCGATCACGCCGATAACAACGCGCCGCTGCACGCCGCCGGGGCGACGGTGGTGGCGCACGAAAACACGAAGCAGCGCCTGGCGGAACCGCATCACCTCGCCTTTCTCGAGCTCGACATACCTCCGTCACCGCCGGCGGCCTTGCCGCAGCAGACGTTTGCCGACAGCCACTCCTTGAGCCTCGGCGGAGAATCGGTGGCGCTCGCTCACTTCGCGCCCGCCCACACCGACACCGATATCTACGTGCACTTCCAGAAGGAGAACGTCCTGCACGTCGGCGACATTTTCTTCAACGGCAGATACCCGTTCATCGATGGCAGCACGGGCGGCAAGGTCAACGGCATGGTCGCCGCCGCCGACGGGGCTCTGTCTTTGGCTGACAACGACACGAAGATCATTCCCGGTCACGGCGCTCTCGCGACCAAGGCCGACCTCGTCAAGTACCGCGACATGCTCGCGGCCGCGCGCGACCGCGTCCAGAAGCTCAAGGCCGCCGGGAAGTCGATGGCGGAGGCAGTCGCCGCGAAGCCGTTCACCGATCTCGACCCGGTGTGGGGCAAGGGTCGGTTCAACGGGGACACGTTCGTGCAGATCGTCTTCACGACCCTGTAGCACCAGGGGCGGCCCGTGGCGCTGTTCCTCAAGAACCTCGTCTTCACCGTGCTGGTCCCGGGCATGGTAGGCGGGTATGTGCCGTACGCGATCGGATCACGCGGCGCGCCCGTAGCGCTCGACGCCGGCCGCTTGGTCGTCGCCGCTCCGCTGTTCCTCATCGGCGCCGCGATCTACTTCTGGTGCCTCTGGGATTTCGCGGTCTCCGGACGCGGCACGCCCGCGCCGATCGATCCGCCGACGC
>DATEGE010000026.1:0-1189 GCA_035280265.1 Gemmatimonadales bacterium
GAAGTCCTGATGCCTCAAAACCCCTGTTACCGAGGGTGCAGGAGGTATCATGGGCCCGCAGAGCATCCGCGAATACGTCGCCTCCCTCGGTCCGCGCTACCGCACCGCCTCGAAGGCGGCAAAGAGCCGGATGCTGGACGAGTTTTGCCAGGTCACCGGCCGCCATCGCAAATCGGCGGTGCGCCGGTTGGGGCGTCCGCCCAAGCCTCGGCGCGGGCGTGGGGGCCGTCCTCCACGCTATGGCCCAGAGGTCACGGCGCTCCTCCTCCGGATCTGGGACGCGAGCGATTATCTGTGCGGGAAACGGCTCGGCCCGTTTCTGGCACCGCTCCTCGACGCGCTCGAGCGGCACGGGGAACTGCACGTCCCGCCACACTTGCGCACGCTGCTCCTGACGATCAGTCCCGCCACGATTGATCGGATGCTGAAAGGCCAGCGTCGCCCGTATCCCCGGGGCCTCTCCCTGACGGGGCCCAGCCCTGCCGCGTTCGCTGCCCACGTGCCGGTCCGCACCTTTGCGGACTGGGACGGCGTTCGCCCGGGCGCGCTCCAGGCCGATCTCGTGGCGCACTGCGGTGACAGTGTGGCGGGCTTCTTTCTCACCAGCCTCGTCGCCGTCGACGTCGCGACCGGCTGGACCGAGTGCCGAGCCGTGTGGGGCAAGCTCTACTACCGCGTCAAAGAGGCGGTCCGGTGGGTGGAGAAAGACCTGCCGATGCCGCTCCACAGTGTTCATACCGACAACGGGGGCGAGTTCCTCAATCACCTGTTGCTGCCGTGGTGCCGCAGCACCGGCATTGCTATGTCCCGCGGCCGCCCGCACCGCAAGAACGATCAGGCCTTCGCGGAGCAAAAGAACTGGGCCATCGTCCGCCGGCTCATTGGCTATGATCGCTACAGCTCGCGGGCGGCGTACGTAGAACTGCGCGCGTTTTACCGCGCGCTTCGCCTGTACTGGAATTGCTTCCAACCGCTCCGCAAGCTCGTCGCGAAGGTGCGCCACGGCGCGCGGATCACCAAGCGGTACGATCGAGCCCAAACACCCTATCAGCGTCTGCTCGCCTCAAACGTCCTCACCACCGCGCAGCGTCAGGCGCTCACCGCGCAGTATTACGACCTCAATCCCGTGGCCCTGCGGACGGAGCTCCAGGACCGCCTGCAGCGCCTCTGGCGCCTCGCCGATGGGCCC
>DATEGE010000027.1:0-2584 GCA_035280265.1 Gemmatimonadales bacterium
GGGGAGGGGGAGCTCACCACTCGCGCCGGAGCCGATGGCATGAACGGCCCTTGCTCGGTCCCGCGCACCAGCAGGGCCCAGCCGCCGGCCGCTCCGGCAGCGAGCGTCGCGGCGACGACCACTGGTCGTGTCCGGCGACGGAACCCCGGCCGTACAGCGGTGGCCCCCCCCCAGTCGCGTATCGGAGGCGGGGGCACGCTGGCGCGCCGCTCCGGCAGCGGCGTCGCGACTGGCGTCCACCGCTCCCGGACGACGCCGAGCAGTGTGACACCCCGCTCCATCACTGCGGTGATCCCCTGGCCGATAGACGACTCCGGCTCGTATCCGTCCGGCGACAGCACGATCAATCCATCGGGAACCGCCGACAGCCGGGCCAGCGCGCCGGCGGAGAGATAGAGGAGCAACAGCGCATCCTCCACGCGAAATCCGCCCTGCAGCTTCTTCCAGCGGGGGTTGGCGAATAAATCGCCGGCGTGCGCGGTCACGGTCCCGGCGGCGATGAAATACACCCGGTCAACTTGATGCGCCGTCTTGGTCAACGACACGTCGTACTCGAACGCGTCGACGATCCCTTCGGTGGGTGCGAGGTCGACGACGTCGTGCAGGGTCGGCTGCTCGAGCCACAGATCCACCAGCGCCACGCGACGCTCGCCCTGGGCCGCCGCGCGCGCCACGTCCCACGCGGCGCCCGCCGCCCATTTCAAGTCTCCCGTCGCCGGCACCAGCGCCACGAGCGCCTGCCCGGCGACCAGAGACGGCACGAGGGCGTCGAGGCGCGAGCGCGGCAGTGGGCGAACGGTCACGGCGTCGGTTGGTAGATCCAGAAGGGTCGGCCCAGCTTGCGGCCGATCGCCTCCGCTTGCGCACGGGTGGGGTAGGGGCCGAGCACCACACGGTAGCCGTCGTCGGGATTCTTGGGCTCGAGCACGCGCGCCGCGAGCCCCGCGCCCGTGAGCTGCTTCGCCATCTCCGATGACCACGCTTCGTTCTGCGAGGTCGACACCTGTACGTACATCTGGCCGTCGGCGCCGGCCGCAGTATCGGCCGTCTGCGCCGTGGTCACGTCCGCGTCGGCGAATGCGCCGCGATAGGCTCCACGCGGTCGCCACGCTGTAGACGCCCACAGGTCCGCTGCGCCGCCCTTCGCCCGTCCCACCTCCACCAGCGAATCCGATCGGTACGCGACGACGTCATCCCCCTGGCGCACCAGCAGCGCGCCGTCGGGCGCGATGGCGGGCAGGTCCGCCCGCCACGCCGACGCCACGGACCCCACGAGGCGCTTCACCGGGAGATCCACGACCCAGACGGAGTCTCCCAGGCTCGGCTTGGCGAGGAGGAAACGGCCCAATGGGTCGAGCCGGATCGCGACCGCGGGGAGCGGGAGCGCGATGCCGTCGATCTCCTCCCGATCGTAGCGGTCGATGGCCGCCAGCCCGGGCTCGGTGCGCCGCGCCACATAGATGCGATGCCCGGAGGGGGAGAACCCGATCGCCCGCGGGTGGTCCGACAGCCGCACGAACGCGGGCTCGCGTCGACCGAGTGGGTCCATCAGGACCACACCCGAGTCCGCGGCAACGGCCACGAGGTCGCCCCACCGCGTCGCCGCGACGTCGCTCCCCGTGGGCATGGGGCGACTGGTGGGGGGCTGGTCGGCGGCGGCGGTGACGAGGGACGGAGGATCGGCCACGACCAGCCGCTGATCGGCGGCGGCGAATAGCTGCTGCGGCACTCCCGGTAACGGCTGCGGCCAGGCCACCCGGATCCTGCGTGCCACCGACACGACGTGCCCCTTCGCGTCGATCGCGTAGAGCGTGCCGTCCGGGCCGAGGGTCGCCTGCTCGATGGTCGTGGCCACCGTGTCGACCCGCGCGCTGCCCAGGTCGAGGGCGAGAACGTCGTACTTCGGCGGGCTGGTGTCCTTCTTCTTCTTGACGCCCTTCTTCGCGGTCGTGTCCTTCCCGGCGCAGACTACGTAGAGGACTTCTGCTTCGGGGTCGAGCCCGACGACGCGTACGACCGCTGGCAGCTTGCCGCGGATCGCGGACGGCATCTCGACCAGCCCCGGCAGGCGATAGACCCGGGGGACACCGCCTTTCGCGGGGATGCGAATCGCGACGCCGCCGGTGCGCGCGGCGCCGGCGGCGGCTTTGCTAACTGATTGCTTGACCGGCGGTTGCGCCGACGGCGCCGCCGGCGCCCGGGACCGACAGCCCCAGAGCGCCAGGCTGGCTAGGAGGAAGCAGGATCTGCGGATACGCAAATGGCCTCGCCGGACAAAATAGGCAACCGGCGAGGCCAGGACAAGTGTTTTAATGGTGCGGAGTTAGAACGTTGGACCGAGGCTCAGGGTCCAATACGGATTGCCATGCGGCCGCGACAGCGGCTTGGTGTAGTCGAGGCGCAGCACCACGAACCCCAGCGCGTTGACTCGGATCGAGCCGCCCCAGCTCCGCACGGGAATCCGCACGGTTTCGGGCGACTGGTTGGGCTGCCGGTTCCAGGCAAGCCTCACGGTCGAGTGCGAATCCCATGCGAGTCCCGCGTCATAAAACAGGGCGCCCTCGATGGGAGGGAACCCGACCGG
>DATEGE010000028.1:0-1457 GCA_035280265.1 Gemmatimonadales bacterium
GGGGGGATCGGGGCATGAGCGCTCGCGCCTGGCTCCTGTTCGCGGTCTGCTCCGCCGCGTGGGGCGTTCCGTATCTGTTCATCCTTAACGGACGGAATATCTCGGTAGGTCTGCTCCCAACGGGCTGACGCTCGAGTCCTATCTACCTCTGCATCGTCCCCCCTCTCCGGAACGGAGAGGGGGTCGGGGGGTGACGTCGAAACGTCAGTGCGACCGGTGCTGTGCGAGCAGCCAACGCACGAGCGATGGTGACCCGTACGCCGCATCCCATGCGTTGTGACCGGTCCCCGGCACTTCGAGATACTGCACCGGCGCGCCGGCGGCCTTGAGGGCAGCCGCCGCCTTTTGTGACTGCTCCACTGGAACGACTTCATCCACCTCGCCGTGCACGATCCAGGTGGGGACGCGCCGCAGCTGACGAGCCAGCGCGTCGAACGGCGCGCCACTGTCTGCTGGCACGACCGGCGTGAACGCGCTCCACCCCGGACGAAACGCCGTCACGAACCCACAGATCGGAATGATGGCCGCAAACCGGGACGGGTAGCGATACGCGAGGTACCACGTCCCGTTGCCGCCCAAGGACAGTCCCGTCAGATAGACGCGGTCGGAGTCGGTGCGAAACTCCCGGCTCGTCTCATCCAGTGCGGCCATGGCCATTTGGGCCGGCACTCCCGTCCACATTGACTCGGGCGGAGCCTGGGGGAAGACGATGATCGCCGGGAACTGCGCGGCGTGGAGGCGCAGCGCTGCTCCCAAGCCGACCTGGGTCTGCAGCAGACCATCGTCCCCACGCTCACCGGCGCCGTGCAGAAACAGGATCACGGGCCAGCGCTGAGTGGCCGTGTAGGAGGCCGGGACGAACACTTGATAATGATAGACATGGCCCGCCATGGTGACCCGGCGGTCCAGGAACCCGGTCTCGCGAGTCTGAGCCCTGGCCGCGCCCGAGAGGAGTGTGAGCAAAGACAGGATGGTAGTCAGGCGGAACGTCATCTGGTCACCTCCATCGCGTCGAGGCATTGCCCCGGTCACTTCGTTAGGAACAGCACCAATGCGAGCGCACTGAGCGCGCTCCGGACCATGTGCAGCCGGTTCCAGCGCGCGAGCAGTGCCGCCGCCTCAGCGATATCCTTACTCGGGTCCACAGCCGCCAGGCGGCGGTTGGTCGGCATGATGACGATCAGGGTGAAGGGCACCACGAGCACCAACACGATGCCCGCGACCGCCACACGGAGCTCCGCGCCCGCCAGCCACGCGAGCAGCGCGAACCCGAAGCCCAGGACGGCAAGCGATGCTTGCATCACGGTGCCCCGTTGGTAGCTCGGGGCCCACTCGGCGAGCGCGGCGGCAACGCCGGTGGTCATGCGGGCCGGGTGCTCCACGGCGTTCACGTAAATGGCGGCGCCGGTAAAGATGGCGCAGCAGAACGTGGCGAGGAATTCGAGGATGGCGGCGAT
>DATEGE010000029.1:0-22167 GCA_035280265.1 Gemmatimonadales bacterium
ACGGAGTCCGCGCCGAGCGACGCCACGGGCGCGAGGATCCCGCGCCACAGCGCCTCGAGATCGCCCCGCCCCTGGAGCGCCTGTCCCGTGATCGCCCCCGTGCCGTTGTCGAGGACGATGACGGCCTGGATCGAGTCCGCCTCTGCCGCATGCGCCTCGGCGTACTTGTGTGAGCCGATGAGGCCCTGCTCCTCCCCCGTGAACAGGATGAACCGGATCGTCCGCTTCGGCTTGAGGCCCGACTGGGCGATCACGCGCGCGGTCTCGAGCACGCACATCGCGCCGGTGCCGTTGTCCGTCGCGCCCGTCCCCAGGTCCCAGGAGTCGAGGTGCGCCCCCACGATCACGACCTCACCCGGATGCTCGGCTCCGCGGATCTCCGCGACCGTGTTCCACTGGGTCACGGAGTCCCGCGTCATGTGATTCGTGGTGCGCACGGCCAGCCGGGGAACTCCCCCCGCCTGCAGCAAGCGGTCGAACAGGACGTAGTCTTCGTGAGTAACGACGATCTGCGGCAGCGGCAGCACGCGGTTGGGGCTGCCGCTCATATTGAGGAGCCCCTGTTCCTTGCCGGCATCCAGCACGATCCCTAACGCGCCGGCGCGGTGCAGCAGATAGGGGAGATCGTTTCCGAACTGCTGCCGTCGAGCCCGCGTGGCCGAGTCGGCGTTCTGGGACGGCGTTAAGAAGTTGCGCCGGAACTCCTGCTGCCGCTCCGAATCGGCCGGGGTCATCGCGGGACCGTCCGAGTTCCACACGAACGAGGGGCTACGCAGCATGACCCACGCGCCCTTCACCCGCTTCCGCGCCGCGGCGACGCTGTCAGGCGTCGTCCCGTCGATACGCACCACCGTCCCGGTACGGGTGGCGCCGCCGGTCCCTGGTGCCCACGCCCAGCTCGCCGCGATCACGTCGTGCGCCCGCGGAGCCGTGAGACGCACCTCAATCGGTCCGCGCGTCCAGGTCCCACCGAATTTCCACGGCTCGAGATGTGCCTCGAGGCCATATTCCTTGAACCGTTGCAGCGTCCAGTTGTTGGCCTGTCTCACCCCTTGAGAGCCGGTCAGCCGCGGGCCGATCACGTCGGTGAGATACTCGAGGTTCTGCATCACCTCGGCGTGGTGTAACGCCCCGTCGATCAGCGCTCCGGCGCCCGCCGTGTCCACGGTCAGGTCTTGAGCGGCGGCGAGAGGGCAGAACAGGGCGGCGAGCAGACTGGCCGTCGCGAATGGACGCAAGCAATGCACGGAGAGTCCCTCGAACCAGGGTTCACCGTTACGTTGTGCACGAAGCGGGAACCGCGCCACGGGGGGTTGCAGGCTCGATTCCTGCCGGGCATGTTGCGTCCCCATGCCTCGTGACTTACCGCTCTCGAACGGCCGGCTGCTCGTGGCGTTCGACCGGGACTATCTCATCCGCGACATCTACTACCCGCACGTGGGCAAGGAAAACCATGCGACCGGGCATCAATTCCGGCTCGGCGTGTGGACCGCGGGGGGGGGGGTCAGCTGGCTGGGCCCGGAGTGGCAACTCGAGCGGCGCTACAGTGCCGATTCCATGGTCACCGAGGTGCGGGCCCGGAACGCGGCGCTGGGCGTCGAGCTCCTGTGCCACGACGCCGTCGATTTCTACGAAAACGTCCTCATCCGGCATCTCCAGGTCACGAACCTTCAGGACCGTGCCCGGGAGATCCGGGTGTTCTTCCACCACGACTTCCACATTCGTGGCAACGAGATCGGGGACACGGCGCTGTACTCTCCCGAGACCCAGGCGCTGATCCACTATAAAGACGATCGCTACTTCCTCATGAACTGTGCGGTGGGCGGGGAAATCGGCGTACGCCGTTACGCGTGTGGGACGAAGGAGGTCGGCGGCGCCGAGGGGACTTGGCGGGACGCCGAGGATGGTGAGCTGCAGGGCAATCCGATCGCTCAAGGCTCCGTGGACTCCACGCTCGGCCTGTCGCTCACTGTGGCGGCGCGCGGCGCGGCGGACGCGGATTATTGGATGGCGGCGGGCCGGGACTACCGTGAGGTCACCACCATCGACAAGGTCGTGCGCGACAAGTCGCCCGGAGAGCTGCTGCGCCGCACCCGCAACTACTGGCGCCTGTGGGTGCGCAAAGACCAACGCGGGCTCGGTGAGCTGCCGGACCTCGTCGCCGAGCGGTACAACCAGAGCCTGCTCATCATCCGCTCGCAGATCGACCATGAGGGCGCGGTGACGGCCGCGAACGACACGGACATCGTGGGATTCGCGCGCGATACCTACTCCTATATGTGGCCGCGCGATGGTGCGCTGGTCGTCGCCGCCCTGCTGCGAGCGGGGCACGTGGGCGCGCCGGAGAAATTCCTGCAGTTCTGCGCCCAGGTCATCTCTCCGCTGGGGTACGTGCGCCATAAGTACAACCCCGACGGCACTCTCGCCTCGTCCTGGCACGGCTATGTGCGCGACGGCAAGCCCGTGCTTCCCATCCAGGAAGACGAAACGGCGCTCATCATCTGGGCGCTGTGGCAGTATTTCGAGCTGTACCAGCGCATCGAGGAGACGGCGCCGTTCTACCGAGCACTCGTGACCCGCCCCGCGGATTTCCTGCTCGGGTCTGTCGATCCCGCCACCGGTTTGCCGCTTCCTTCGTACGACCTATGGGAGGAGCGGTGGGGCGTGCACGCGTTCACGGTCGCCGCCGTCATTGCCGGCCTGAGGGCGGCGGCGCGGCTCACCGAGGCGTTCGGCGAGACCGAGCGGTCGACTCGCTATCAGGCCGGCGCGGACCGCATGACAGACGGCCTGCGAGCCGTGCTGTGGAACGAGCGCGAGCAGCGGTTCGCGCGTATGGCATCGCCGGGGCCCAATGGCTACACGCTCGACATGACCGTCGACTCGAGCCTCTTCGGCCTGGTGGAGTTCGGCGTGCTCGCGCCCGATGATCCGCACGCGGAGGCCACGTTGCGGCAGGTCGAGGAGCGTCTCCGGGTCCACACCGACATCGGCGGGCTCGCGCGTTACGAGAACGACGCCTATCACCAGGTCGAGCGAGCGGACACGAAGCGCGTGCCGGGCAATCCCTGGTTCATCAGCACGTTGTGGCTCGCCCGCTACCGCCTGCTGCGGGCGCGGACGGCCGAGGAGCTGGCCGGGGGCCTCGAGCTCATCGAGTGGGCCGCGCGGCGAGCCCTGCCATCGGGTGTGATGGCGGAGCAGCTGCACCCCTACACTGGTGAGCCGTTGTCGGTCTCGCCGCTCACCTGGAGTCACGCCGCGTACGTCCGGGTGGTGCGGGAATACCTGGACCGCACCGGGCATCTCAATCGCTGTCCCGCCTGTGGCCAGGAGACGGGACGCTCCGCCCGTCTCACGGATCGCCTCACGGCGATCCCCCAGACGGCCGAGCGCTGACATGTCGTCGCGCAATGTGCTGGTAGAAGACCCGCACGCATTCCCGCGACGCGCGGCCGAATGGCTGGCCGAGACAATGACGGGTGTCCTGGCGGCGCGCCGTCAATGCGCCATCGCGCTCTCCGGGGGCCGGACACCCGGTCCCGTGTATGGCGCGCTCGCCGCCTCGGACTTGAGCCGCCGCATCGACTGGAGCAGAGTGGACGTGTTCTTCGCCGACGAGCGCGCTGTCCCGCCGGACGACGCCGAGAGCAATTACCGCCTGTTGCAGGAGACCTTGCTCACCCGCGTCGGGGTGCCGAAGCCCCAGGTGCACCGCATGCAGGGCGAGAGCCCGGATCTCGACGCGGCGGCCGCCGTGTACGCCCGCGAGCTGCCCGCGACGCTCGATGTGCTCGTCCTCGGTATGGGCGCGGACGGACATACGGCGTCTCTGTTCCCGGGCTCCCCCGCGATTCTCGAGCGGCGGCGTCACGTGATGGCCGTGGAGAGCCCCAAGCCGCCACATCGGCGCATCACGATCACCCCGCCCGTCATCGCGGCGGCCCGGCATGTGGTGGTGTTGGTAACGGGACGCGACAAGGCATCCGCGGTCGCCCGGGTCTTCGACGGAGACGCCGTACCCACTGTGGTCCCCGCCGTGCTGGCACGCCCTCCCCGCGGGGTTTGGTTTCTCGATTCCGCCGCCGCGGCGCTGCTGCCGCGGCCCGTCGCATGAACGTCCTCGCCGGCGATGTAGGAGGAACCAACGCACGCCTCGCGCTCGTTGAGATGGCGGACGGACGAGCGATCATTCGCGAGCAGCGAACCTACCCCAGCCGCGCCTACGCGGGACTCGCGGCGATCGTCCGGACCTTCTACGCGGAGACCGGCGCCCGCCCGGAGCGGGCATGCATCGGGCTGCCGTGCCCGGCGGCGGAGGACGAGTGCCGGGCGGCGAATCTCCCGTGGCGCGTCGACGCGGGCACCTTGGGCCGGGAGATCGCGGTCGGGTCCACGGCGCTCATCAATGATTTCACCGCGATGGGCCACGGCATCGCGCTCCTGGGCGACGACGACGTCGAGACGCTCCAGGTCGGCGAACCCAAAGCGCGCGCCCCGATCGGGCTCATCGGCGCGGGCACGGGTCTGGGCGTGGGATTCCTCACTTGGCGGGGGGACCACTACGAGGTGCACGGCTCCGAGGGTGGTCATATCGGCTTCGCGCCGCGCGGCGAGCGTCAAGCGGGCCTGGGCCGGTCCCTGGAGCACGCATTCGGACGCGTGTCGAGTGAACGCGTCGTGTCGGGTCCGGGGATCGTGGAGACGTACAAGTACCTCGCGACCGCCGGCGCGGGCGCCGCGCCTGAGAACCCGACCGTCCGGGCTGAGATCGACCGGGGCGAGCCGGCGGCCGTCATTGTTCGCCACGGCGTGGCAGGGACCGACGCGCTGTGCCGTGAGACGCTCGACCTCTTCGTCGATGCGCTCGGGGCGGCGGCGGGTGACCTGGCACTCACCGTGCTCGCGCGCGCAGGGATCTACATTGGCGGTGGGATCGCCCCGCGCATCGTCGCCCACATACGGGAGGGAGGACTCCTGCGGGCGTTCCGGGACAAGGGCCGGCTGTCGGAGTTTCTCGCGCGCGTCCCGGTGCGCGTCATTCTCAACCCGCACGTGGGGCTGCTGGGAGCAGCCGCCGTCGCCGCGCGGCTTCCCTGATAGAGACTAAATCTGAGGCACTGCGTATGACAAAGGTCGTCTCGCAAGAAGTCGTCAAGAAAACCCGGATGCAGGCGCTGCTCGACCTCGGGCAGAGTGTCTGGCTCGACTACCTGCGGCGGGGCATGCTGCAATCGGGAGAGCTGCAACGGCTGGTTGACGACGGCCTGCGCGGCATGACGTCCAACCCTACGATCTTCGAGCACGCAATCGGCGGCAGCAGCGATTACGACGAGTCGCTCGCTCGAGTGGCCGCCTCGCCCCGCACCGACCGGGACGTGTTCGAGCTCCTCGCCGTAGACGACGTTCGCGCCGCGGCGGACGTGTTTCGCCCGGTCTACGATGCCTCGGATGGCGCCGATGGGTTCGTCTCGCTCGAGGTGTCCCCGACGCTGGCGCGCGACACGACGGGCACGATCACGGAAGCCCGCTGTCTCTGGGCAGCGGTCAACCGCCCGAACGTGATGATCAAGGTTCCGGGGACGCGCGAGGGGTGGCCCGCCATCGAACGCCTCCTGACCGACGGGATCAACGTCAACATCACGCTGCTGTTCTCGCTGGAACATTATCGCGAGGTAGCCGGGGCTTACCTGCGGGCCCTCGAGACCCGGCGCACTGCCCGGCAGCCGATCGACCGTATCGCGTCGGTCGCCTCCTTCTTCGTGAGTCGTGTGGATACCGAGGTGGACCGGCGTCTCGATGCGGCCAAGGGAGGGAGCGCGAACGACCTGCGCGGCAAGGTCGCGATCGCGAACGCGCAGCTGGCGTACGCCTGGTTCCGTGAGCTGTTGGTCGATCGGCGTTGGCAATCGCTCGCGGAGGCAGGGGCAAAGCCCCAGCGCCTGCTCTGGGCCAGCACCGGCACCAAGGACCCGACCTACTCCGACGTGTTGTACGTGGATTCCCTGATCGGCCCCCAGACGATCAACACCTTGCCGCCGCAAACGCTGCAGCTGTTCGAAGACCATGGCATCGTGCGGGCGACACTGCCCGGCGACGTCGCTCTGGCGCGGCGGGTGATCGAGCGTCTGGGTTCGGTGATGGATTTCGATGACGTCGCGCGAGTGCTCGAGCAGGAAGGCGTGGAGAAGTTCGCGCAATCCTTCGATAAGCTGCTCGGCGTGATCGCCGCCAAGCGCAAGGCGCTCATCGCCGCGGCGCCACCGCGGCACTCCGCCGAGCTGCAGGCGTTCGACCAGGCCGTGACCGTACGACTGGCGGAGCTGGAGCACGCCGACGTGCCGAAGCGTATCTGGGGCCGCGATCCCACCGTCTGGAAGCCTGATCCGGGCACCCCTGAGATCAGCGACCGGTTGGGTTGGCTCTGCGTGGGCGAGATGATGGCGCAGCAGGTCAAGGCGCTGGCGGCTTTTGCCGAGGAGACGCGACGCGAGTTCGACCACGTCGTGCTGTTGGGCATGGGGGGCTCGAGCCTGGCGCCTGAGGTGCTGTGGCGTACGTTCGGCCGCCGGGCGGGATACCCCACGCTCACGGTATTGGACAGCACCGACCCCCGCGCGGTGATCGCTGCCGCCAGCAGCGGACCCATCGGGCGCACGCTGTTCCTGGTCTCGAGCAAGTCAGGCACGACGTTGGAGACGGACTCCTTGCTCCGCTATTTCTGGGAAGAGAGCAGCCGCCGCGGTCCGCAGTTCGTGGCGATTACGGATCCCGACACGCCGCTCGCGCGGCTCGCGTCGGAGCGGGGATTCCGCCGCACCTTCCTGAACCCCAAGGACATCGGCGGTCGTTACTCGGCCTTGTCCTACTTCGGGCTCGTGCCGGCGGCGCTGATTGGGGTCGACGTGGGCGAGTTGCTCCACCGCGCCCATCGCGCCGCTGAGGCCTGCGCGGCGTGGGTTCCGGCGGGTCAGAACCCGGCGGCGTGGCTCGGGGCGATCCTGGGGGAGGCCGCGCTCGCGGGCCGTAACAAGGCGACCTTCGTCTTGTCGCCGGGGATCGGGAGCTTCGGGCTGTGGGTCGAGCAGCTGATCGCGGAGAGCACCGGCAAGGAGGGGAAGGGGATCCTGCCCGTCGCGGATGAGCCCCTGGGGCCCCCGGAGGTGTACGGGCGCGATCGCTTCTTCCTCGCCCTCACGCTCGCGGGTGAGGCGGATGCCACGACGGAGGCGCGGCTGCAAGCGCTTACGGGTGCGGGCCACCCGGTGGTGCGGCTCGTACTGGAGGACCGCTTCGATCTCGGCCAAGAGTTCTTCCGCTGGGAGTTTGCGACGGCCGTCGCCGGCGCCATCTTGCGCATTAACGCGTTCGACCAGCCCAACGTCGCCGAGAGCAAGCAGAATACTAAGGAAGTGCTCGCCGGCAGCCGGCCTCCGGCGCCCCCCGCAACGGCTGCCGAGCTGGACCGGATGCTCGCAGGGATAGCGCCCGGCGATTACCTCGCGCTGATGGCGTACCTACCGCCGACGGCCGAGAACGACCGCCGGCTGGCCGCCGCCCGTCTTCGGCTGCGCGACCGGCTCAAGGTCGCCACGACGGTGGGCTACGGCCCGCGGTTCCTGCATTCGACGGGTCAATTGCACAAAGGCGGCCCGCCCGCCGGCCACTTTCTGCAGATCACCGAGCGGGCCGAGAGGGACGTTGCCATCCCCGGGTTGCCGTACCCCTTCGGCGAATTGGAGCTGGCGCAGGCGGAGGGTGACCTGTGGGCGCTCCGGGGGCGCGGCCGGCCCGCCGTCCGGATCGACGGCTTCGGCCTGCTCGAGCGGTGAAGATCTCACACGTGTTCTTCGACGTGGGTGGCGTGCTTGGCACCAACGGCTGGGACCACGAGCAGCGCGCCACAGCGGCCACCGCGTTCGGCCTCGATCCTGGCGACTTGAACGAGCGGCATGACGCGGTGGTCGCCGTGTGGGAGATGGGGGGGATGTCGCTGGAGCAGTATCTCGACCACACCGTGTTCTGGCGGGAGCGGCCGTTCACCCGGGAGGAGTTCCGAGCCTTCATGCTGAGCCAGAGCCGTGCGTTCCCGGAGACCATCGCGGTGGCGCGTGATCTCGCCGCGACCGGTCGCTACCGCCTGATGACCATCAACAACGAGTCGGCCGAGCTGAATACGCACCGCCTCCAGGCGTTCGGTCTGGTGGACATCTTCGTGACCTTCTTCACGTCGTGCTGGCTGGGAGTCCTCAAGCCGGCACGGCAGATCTTCGAACGCGCTCTGGTGATGTCGCAGGCCGAGCCAGCGGCTGCCGTGTTCGTCGACGACCGCGAGCCCAATCTCGCTGCTGCACGGCTCCTGGGAATGCACGCGATTCTCTATCACGACGCTGTCCGGCTGCGCCGCGATCTCGCGGCGCTGACCGTGGCTATCTGAGGGAGGAGCAGCAATGCAACTGGCGATGATCGGGTTGGGTCGCATGGGCGGCAATATGGCGCGGCGACTGCTCCAGGGAGGGCACGAGGTCGTGGTCTACGACCGCAGTCCCGAGGCTGTGCGGGCGCACGTCGAGCTGGGGGCCAAAGGCGCGCGCGATCTGGCCGATACTTGCCGGCAGCTCGGCGGCCGCCGCGTCGCCTGGATCATGGTTCCGTCCGGTCAGGCGGTCGAGAGCACGATCGAGCAGCTCGTGCCTCATCTCACGCGCGGAGACATCGTGATCGATGGCGGTAACTCGAACTTTCGCGACTCGATGCGCCGGGCGAAGGCGCTGGAGGCCAAGGGTCTCGAGTTCATCGATGCCGGGACGAGCGGGGGGATCTGGGGGCTTACGGTCGGCTACTGTCTGATGATCGGCGGGTCGACGGCGGCATTCCGCCACTGTGAGCCGATTTTCAAGACGCTGGCCCCGCCGGATGGGTACGCGCATGTCGGGCCGGCGGGCGCGGGCCACTACGTGAAGATGGTTCACAATGGCATCGAGTACGGCCTGCTCCAAGCCTACGCCGAGGGCTACGAGATCTTGCACGCCTCGAAGGATTTCGATCTCGACCTGTGCGCCATCGCGAACCTGTGGAACCAGGGGAGCGTGGTGCGCTCCTGGCTCAACGAGCTGGCGGCGCGCGCGTTCGAGAAGGACCGCGAGCTGGCGACGATCAGGGGGTTCGTGGAGGATTCGGGCGAGGGCCGCTGGACGGTGGAGGAAGCGATGCGCCTCGACGTCCCCGCGCCGGTCATCACCCTGTCGCTGTTGACGCGCTTCCGATCGCGGCAACCGGAATCGTTCGGCGCCAAGGTGATTGCCGCGCTGCGCAACGAGTTTGGCGGTCACGCGGTGAAGTCGACATGATGCCGCGGGTCTCGGTGGCCGCGCGTATCGCCGAGGCGCTGAGCCCGTCGAGCTTCGCCAGGAGAACGGCGGAGCCGTGTACGATCGCCATCTTCGGTGCGGGTGGGGACCTCACGCGCCGCAAGCTGCTCCCGGCCCTGTACCACCTGCTGCAGGACGGGCTGCTGCCGCCGACCCTGGCCGTGATCGGCGTGGCGCGCGAGCGGCTCGACGACGCGTCGTTCCGCGCGGCGATGCAGCGGGGCCTGGAGGAGTTCGCCGGCGACGGTGCCAGGCCGGACGTGTGGACCAGGCTGAGTGAGCGGCTGTTCTACGTGCCCGGCGACCTCAATGACCCGGAAACCTACGCCGCGGTCGGCCGGCGGATCGACGCGTTGGAGGCGACCCCGCCCCTGACGACCCGGCGGGGTCGGCTGTTTTACCTCGCCATCCCGCCGAGCGTGTATCCGGACGTGATTGGCCACCTGCACGCCAGCGGCGTGGCCCCACGGGTGGTCGATCCCGCGGCGCCGTCATGGACGCGGGTCATCATCGAAAAGCCGTTCGGTCACAGCCTCGAAAGCGCGCGGGCGCTCAACGCGATCGTGCGCGAAGCCTTCGCCGAGCATCAGGTCTACCGGATCGATCACTATCTCGGCAAGGAGACCGTTCAGAACCTCCTGGTGTTCCGGTTCGCCAACTCGATCTTCGAGCCGATATGGAACCGCCAGCACGTACACCATGTGCAGATCACGGCCGCCGAGAGCGTCGGGGTCGAGCATCGGGGACGGTATTACGAGGAAGCGGGCGTGGTGCGCGACATGTTCCAGAACCACCTGCTGCAGCTCCTCACGCTCACGGCCATGGAGCCGCCGGTCACGTTCAGCGCCGACGCGGTGCGGGACGAGAAGGTGAAGGTGCTGCGCGCGATCCGCCCCATCGCGCCGGCGGAGATGCACGACTATCTGGTGCGCGGGCAGTACGGCCCGGGAGCGATCGACGGCCGGATCGTGCCGGGATACCGCGAGGAGCCCGACGTGGCCCCCGATTCCGGCACCGCCACGTACGCCGCGGCACGCTTCATGATCGACAACTGGCGGTGGCACGACGTGCCGTTCTATGTGCGCTCCGGCAAGCGGCTGCCGCGGCGCGCCACGGAGATCGCGATTCAGTTCCGGCAACCCCCGCACCTCCTGTTTTCGCTACCGCCGGGCGAGCAGCTCGAGCCCAACGTGCTCGCGATTCGCGTCCAGCCCAATGAAGGGATCTCGCTCCGCTTCGAGGTGAAGGTCCCGGGCGTGGACGTGCGGATGGTGTCCGTCGACATGGATTTCGACTACCACCAGGCGTTCGGCGAGGCGAGCCACGAAGCGTACGAGACGCTGCTGCTCGACTGCATGCTGGGCGATGCGACGCTGTTCACGCGGTCGGATGAGGTCGAGGCGGCGTGGTCGGCGGTGGATCCGATCATCTACTACTGGGATCACAAGCGGCCGGATCACTTCCCCAACTACGGGGCGGGCAGTTGGGGGCCCGAGGTCGCGGACGAGTTCATCGCGCGTATGGGCGCGAAATGGCGCGAGCCGTGAACTCCTACTGCGGCGTCTCCAGCGGGTGTTTGCTCCGCTCGTAGAACTCATTCTGTAGCCGCAGGCTCTCCTGGTCCGCTTTGACGACGCGGATCGCCTGCGCGATGCCGTTGATCCACGTCTTCGCCTCGAACTCGCCGAGCTCGCGCGTCGCGGCGGCGCCTTCGCCCGCGTAGTGATTCGGGAAGCGCGCGTACCACCAGATGCCGGTGTATAAGCCTTCCGGCAGCTGCTTCAGGCGCGCCTGATCGGCGCCCGATTCCTGCGCCGCCCGATCCAGGTGCACGAGGTCGGGCCTGGCGATCATGCTCATGGACGTTTCGCTCTCGCCCGCGTGCATGTCGGTCGCCGGGTTCGTTTTGTGCTTCGGCTCGCCCGGGCCGCCCCGCATGATTCCCAGCGCGTACACGACGTAATCGTGTGGCGTGTCGAGCTGCGTTTGCGCGAAGTAGGGCAGCAGGCTGTTGTTGCCGCCGTGACCGTTCACGATGATGATCTTCTTACATCCATTCCGCGCCATCTCGTCGGTGGTCTCCTGCAGCAATTGCAGCTCCAGTCCCCGGCTGTACGCCACGGTGCCCGGTTGATGCTTCGCTTCAAAAATCTGCCCGAAATAGTATTCGGGAAATACGATGGCGTACTCCTGCTGGGCCGCGTTGAGCGCCGCGTAGCGCACGTTGAGCAGATCGTTGCCCAGTGGCAGATGGGCCCCGTGCTTCTCCAGGATGCCGAACGGCAGCAGGCACGTGCCCTGGGCGCGGGCGATGCCCTCCTTGAAGTCGGCGGCCGTCAGCTCCTCCCAATGCACAGAGAGCGGCGCCGATGAAGGTGTCTGCGACCAAGCGATTGAGGCGCAGAAGACGTTGATGGAAACCAGCAGTGACTTGTGCAAGTGCCCTCCTATGAAGACGTGGCTGCCTTCACAGCAGCCACTCGATTGGCAGCCAGGACAGCACCGACACCGCGAGTCGGCGCCAGGCGTTCGTACCCGGCTCTGCCGCGTGGACCACCTCTGTCCCGTCGTCCCGATCGATCCAGTGCATCTCGCCGCCGTCGCCGAGACGCACCTGGTAGGCGCGCGTGGGAACCTCGTCGGTAAAGCGCTCGGCAATGGCGTCCGCCAACGCAGCACTGTCGATCACGAAGCCCATTTCGGTGTTCAGCCGGGCAGACCGAGGATCGAAGTTGAACGACCCGATGAACACCCGCGAGCGATCCACCGCGACGGTCTTGGCATGGAGGCTGGACCCGGAGCTCCCGGTCCCCGAGCCTCCTGGCCAGCGACCACGGTTGGCCTTGCGGCGCGACGACCCGCGTTTCAGCTCGAACAGCGTGATGCCAGCCGCCAGCAATGCCATACGCCGCTTGGCGTAGCCCGCGTGTACCACGGCGACGTCGGTGGCCTCGAGCGCATTCGTCAGCACGGCGATCTGCACCCCCTGACCGGCCAACCGCGCCAGCGCCTCGACACCGGCGGTTCCGGGCACGAAGTACGGCGAAACCACTCGCAACGCCTGCACCGGCGCGCCGAGACTTTCCTTGAGGCGGGGCCAGAGCAACGCGTGCTCCGGTGCATGGCCGAGCGCCTTGGCGGGGTCGTCGCTGATCATCCGAGTCGCCGCCCACTCCAAGGTGAGGCGGTGTGCCAGGAGATCGCGCACGAACGGCGACCTCCGGAGGGCCTGGATATAGGTCGCGGCTGCCGGGTCGTGTTCGACCCGCGCCGCCTCCGCCGCGACCGCGGCGAGCGACGCGGGCGTTGCCTTGCGTAGGAGTCGAGCGGCTGGTATGGACAACGCACTAGCCCAGTAACGATCGAAGTTTCGCGACACGTCGCTCACCACGGGCCCGATGGCGAGGACATCGAGGTCCACGAACCAGGGTGCTTGCCCCGCATCGAAGTACTCGTCGCCCACGTTGCGACCGCCGATGATCGTGACCTGGCCATCGGCCGTGAACGACTTGTTGTGCATCCGCCGGTTGAGCCGCTTGAAGTCCGTGAGATAACCCACCAGGCGCCAGCGACGGGCCTTGAAGGGGTTGAACAGCCGTACCTCGATGTTCGGGTGCGCGTCGAGCGCGGCGAGCAGCGCATCGAGGCCGGTGGTGTTGTTGTCGTCGAGCAGCAGCCGCACGCGCACCCCCCGGTCCGCGGCGCGACGCAGCGCCGTAAACAGCAGCGTGCCCGACATGTCGTTGTGCCAGATGTAGTACTGGAGGTCGAGCGTGCGCTCGGCGGCGTCGGCGAGCAAGGCGCGCGCCGCGAATGCATCGTGGCCGTCCGGAAGGGGCACCACGCCAGACCGGCCGGAGTGCGCCTGCACCAGCGGCTCGCACGCCCCGCCGAGCCGCGTCGTCAAGGAAACTGCCGGAGCATCGGGATATCTTGGCGCACGTCCGGTGACTGCGCCAGGAGTTTCACGAATCTCCCCGTTTGAGCTGGTTGATCAGATCGAGCTCGTGTCCACTGAGGAGGCGACGGCTACAGCGCTTCGGGACCTCGACGGTGCGAACGTGGTGGCCGCGTCTTGCCCGGAGAGGCGCACCACCTCACCCACGATGACGGTCGCGGGTGGCTCGAGCTCTGCTTCTCGCACGAGATCAGCAATCGTTTCCAGCGTTCCGACCACCCGTCGCTCGGTCTCCATCGTGCCGCTCGCGATCACCGCCGCGGGAGTATCGGGATTTGCCCCGTGACCGATCAGCCGAGCCGCGATCTCGGGGAGCGCCCGCAGCCCCATCAACACGACCAGCGTCGGCAGCCGGGCCAGCGCGCTCCAGTCCAGATCGGAGGAATCACCATCGCACTCGTGCCCGGTGACGACACCGAAGCCTGAGGCGTAGCGCCGATCGGTCACGGGTATCCCCGCCGCCGCAGGGACGGCGATCGCCGATGTGACTCCGGGAACCACGTGAGCCGCCACGCCCTTCGCGTGCAGTGCGTCGCGCTCCTCGGCACCTCGGCCGAACACGAATGGGTCTCCCCCCTTGAGGCGCACGACGACCCGTCCTCGGCGCGCCCGATCAATGAGGAGCGCGTTGATAGCATCCTGGCCGACCCTGTGCTCGTAGGAGCTCTTTCCCGCGAAGATTCGCTCCGCCCAAGGCGGCGCCTCATCGATAAGCTGGCGCGGGACGAGTCGATCGTACACCACGACATCCGCCGACCGGAGAATCTCGAGGCCCTTGACCGTGATCAAGCCAGGATCACCCGGCCCCGCTCCAACCAGGTAGACGGTGCCAGGCGCATACAGGAAGTCTTCAATTCGTTTCCGCGCACCATCCAGGTCATCGCGACGCACGAACTCGAGCACGTTGGAGTCCACGATGCGGTACCACAGCGCGGTCCGCGCGCGGGTGTCGGGAACGCGCAAGGCCACCTCCTGGCGCAGCTCTCCCAGCAGCTTGCACAAGCGGGCCTCCGCGCGCCCGATCAACCGGGCGAGGCGGTCACGCAGCCGCGCCGCGAGCGCTGGGCTCTTTCCCCCGGTCGACACCGCGACGGTGATATCGCCCGCTCGATGAACCGCGGGCGCAATGAAGCTGCAATGCTCGAGATCATCCACGGCATTGAGCGGCACGTTTCGCCGCTCGGCTTCGGCCCACACGCTCCCGTTTGTGGTCCGGTCATCGGTCGCCGCCACCGCGAGCCATGCGCCAGCAAGATCTCCGTCGCGATACGGCCGCCGGAGCAAATCGATCTGCCCCCGTTCGGCGAACTCCGCCAGGAGCGGCGTCGTGGCGGGACTCACCACCATGACGTGCGCCCCCGCCTCGAGCAGTCCCCGTACCTTCCGCTCCGCGATGGTGCCGCCGCCGATCACCACGGCGCGACGCCTCCGGAGGTCGAGGAATACCGGGTACCAGGCGCTCACGGACTCACCGACACTACTCCGGGCCGCAGCGCCTCGACGCCAACACGGTGGCAGAAGTCACCGAACCGCTCGCCGCCGACCCGCTCGCTGCGATACCGCTCGAGCAGCGGGCGAACGGTCGCCACCAACCGGTCGCGCGGGACGAGATCGGCGTAGACGACGCCAAGCCGCGTGCCGAGCATGCTGCCCCCGATGAATACCGCGTACTTGTTGAGCGACCGACCCACGAACGCGAGGTCGGCGGTGTAGGGACGTGCACAGCCGTTGGGACAGCCGGTCATGCGGACTGTGAGCGGCACATTCGCGAGGTCGAGCCGCGCGAACTCGCGCTCGAGCCCAGTGATCACGTCGGGGAGCGCCCGCTCCGCCTCGGCGAGCGCCAGGCCGCAGGTCGGGAGCGCGGGGCACGCGACGGACCAGCGCCGCACCAGGGACAGGGCCCGGTGCAGCGCGACGCCGTGATCTTCGAGGAGGTGCTCCACGGTCGCGCGTTTACGCGCCGGAATGTCCGTAAGCAAGAGATTCTGCTGCGGCGTGAAGCGCACCCCGCCGTGTGTCGTCTCGACGACGCGCCGCACAGCGCTACGGAGCAGCTTGTCATTCGTGTCCAGAATCCGCCCGTTCTCGACGAACAGCCCGAGGAACTGGCGACCGTTGGCCTGTTCATGCCAGCCGAGATGGTCCTCGATTCCAGAAACCTGGACGGGCGCCGGCGGCGCGAGCCGGCGGCCGAGCCGCTGCTCCACCTGGTCTCGGAACCAGTCCGGGCCCTGCGCGTCGAGCAGATACTTGAGCCGCGCATGGCGCCGGTCGCCGCGATTGCCGTGATCGCGCTGCACCGTGACCACCGCCACTGCAACCCCCCGAACCTCATCCAGACTGGCGAAGCCGAGCGTGTCGGCGAGCCGCGGATAGGTATCGTCTTTGCCGTGAGTACGGCCCATCCCGCCGCCCACCAGCAGGTTGAACCCGACGAGACGACCGCCCTCTGACACGACCAGAAAACCGAGGTCGTTCGAGTGCACATCGCAGCAGTTGTCGTCCGGAAACGCGAACGCGACCTTGAACTTGCGCGGCAGGTAGCGCGTGCCATAGATCGGCTCGGACTCTGGAGGTTCCCCGCCACCCGCGACCTGCTCCCCGTCGAGCCAGATCTCGTGATATGCCCGCGTGCGCGGCAGCAGATGGTCCGAGAGTACGCGCGCCACCCGCAGCACCTCTTCCCGGAGCCCGCCCGGTATCGGAGCGGGGCAGGACACGACGTTCCGGACCACGTCGCCGCACGCGCCCAGCGTCGTGACCAACACGTCGTTCACGGCGCGAATCGTTGCCTTGAGATCGCCCTTGAGCACGCCGTGAAACTGGTTGCCCTGGCGCGTCGTCACGCGCAGCGTGCCGTTGCCGTAGCGATCCGCGAGCGCGTCGATCGCGAGATACTGCGGGCCCGTGAGCACGCCGCCCGGGACCTTGCAGCGCACCATGAGTTGGTGCGCCGGCTCGGCGTCGGTGCCTCGCTGCTCGCGGCGCTTGTCGCGATCCTCTTGTTGGTAACTGCCGTGAAACTTGAGGAGCTGCGCGCTCGCGTCCGAGAAATGGCTCGTTCCAGCGGCGAGCTCTCTGACGAGATTGCCACGCAGCCCGTGGCTCTCTTCCTTCACGCGCTCGACCGCACTGAGGGGTTCGTCCTGCGGCATCCGGTCGCTCATTTGGTGTACACGTCCCACCAATGGCGGACGGGTAGCTCGTCCCAATCCCATGGCTGAATCGGCGCGGTGATCTTGCGCAGGAGGCGCCCGATGCGGCGGACCAGCGTGACGAGGCTCTGTCGCGTCATGCTCCGACCTCCCGTAGTGCCTCGGTGAGCACCTGGATCACTTCCGGACGGCTGAACTCCGGCGGCGGCCGCGTGCCGCTCCGCAGCATCTCGCGCACCCTGGTACCGGAGAGCGTGACGTGCGACGCGGCATCGTGCGGGCACGTCTTGGGTGACGCCATGCCCTGGCACCGCTGGCAGTAGAACGTGTGCTCGAAGCGCAACGGCGCGATGCCGAGCTCGCCCGGTGCGAAGCGCTCGAAGATGCGCTGGGCGTCGTACGACCCGTAGTAATTCCCGACACCGGCGTGATCGCGACCTACGATGAAGTGCGTGCAGCCGTAGTTCTTGCGGACCAACGCGTGAAACACCGCCTCTCGCGGGCCCGCGTAGCGCATGGCGGCGGGGAAGCCCGCGAGCAGCACGCGGTCGCGCGGGTAGTAGCGCTCGAGCAGCACGCGATAGCTCTTGACGCGCACGGCCGCGGGTACGTCGTCGTCCTTGGTGGGCCCAAGCAGTGGATGGAGCAGCAGACCGTCTACCGTCTCGAGCGCGGCCTTCTGGATGTATTCGTGCGCTCGGTGGACCGGATTGCGCGTCTGAAATCCGACCACGCTGCGCCACCCGCGCTCCGCGAACGCGCGTCGCGTGTCTGCGGGATCGAGCGCCAGCTCCGGGAAGGGCGGCTCGGGACGCTGGACCACCCAAACGTCACCGCCGACCACCACGTCTCCCTGCGCGAAGAGCTGCGCGACCCCGGGATGTTTCGTATCCGTCGTTCCGTAGACGAGCTGCGCCTCCTCCTCCTTCGGGTGTCTGAACACGTCGCGCACCTCGAGCACGCCGACGATGCTACCGTTCGGGCCCGTGAGGGCCACGGTTTCGGGCAGCCCCGACCCACTCTCCACACGCAGCGTGATCGGCAACGACCAGGGCACGCCGCTCGCGAGGCGCATGTCGTGCAGCACACGCAGGTAGTCGTCGCGACCGAGGAACCCCGTGAGCGGGCTGTAGGCGCCGGTGGCGATCAACGCAAGGTCCGCGAGGCCTCTCGCGTCGAGCGGGACCGACCGGAGCCGGGCCGCCCGGCCGAGCGCGTCCAGCCGGTCGTCGTCTGCCATCACGCGATCGACCAGAGACCCCCCGTGCGGCGCGATCGGCGTCGTCTCAAGACTCACGGATCACCTCCGATGGCTCGTGTCTTGTGGTACAGGTATGGAGGCCGCACTCGGTCTTGCCCGTGCCGCTCCAGCGGCCGGCGCGCTCGGGCTCGCCCGGCGCGGTGGGCCGGGTGCACGGCCAGCAGCCGATGCTCGTGTAGCCCTGATCGAGCAGCGGATGGTAGGGCACGCCGTTCTCCCGGATGTAGCGCCACACATCGGCGCGAGTCCACCGTGCCAGTGGAAAGACTTTGACGATCGGCCGCCCGCCGACCTCGTGATACTCGAGCAGGTCGGTGGCTGCGCGAGTCGCCGACTGGTCCTGGCGCACTGCGCTGATCCAGGCGGCGTAGTCGACAATGGCCCGCTCGAGCGGCTCGACCTTGCGGATGAAGCAGCAGCGGTCCGGATCGCTCTGGTAGAGCGGCCCCGGCTCGGTGAGCGGCTCGAGCTCGATGAGATTGAGCCCGTACTGCTCGACGAAGCGCTGCTTGAAGGCGTACGTCTCGGGAAAATGGAAGTGAGTGTCGAGGAACAGCACCGGTACGGTACGGTCGATGCGGCTGAGCAGGTGCGCCAGCACCACGCCGCCCCCACCGAAGCTGACCGTCAGGGCCGCCCTGCCCGGGAACGTCGCAAGCGTCCACCGCAGGGTATCCTCGGGGTCGGCGTCGCGCAGAACCTCGGCCTGGGCGCGGAGCTGCGCCGGGCTAAGCATCGGTCGGGCTCCGGAGGTAGCCCAGCTCTCGCAGGCGATCGATCACGCGGGTCGCGCTGGTCGCGACGTCCTCGCGCTCGGTGTCGATCACCAGCTCGGGCGAGAGCGGCTCTTCGTAGGGGTCCGACACACCGGTGAACTGTGGGATCTCGCCAGCGAGCGCCTTACGATACAGTCCTTTCGTGTCGCGTCGCACGCACTCGTCGAGCGAGGCCTTGACGTGGATCTCGACGAAGGCACCGATCTTGCGGCGCACCTCGTCGCGGACAGCTCGGAAGGGCGAAATGGCGGCGGTGATCGCCACCACACCGTTGCGCGAGAGCAGCTTGGCGACGTAGCCGATGCGGCGGATGTTGGTGTCGCGGTCTTCGCGCGAGAAGCCGAGGCCCTTCGAGAGATTCTGCCGCACCTCGTCGCCGTCCAGGACCTCCACCCGGATGCCGTCCCGACGCAGCGCCTGGCTTACCGCGGCCGCGAGCGTGGACTTGCCGGCGCCCGACAGCCCCGTCAACCAGAGGGTGAAGCCTTGGGTCTGCGATGTGCGCCTGCCAGTTGCCAGTCCGGGCTCGGTCATGCTCTACGGACTCTCCTCTCGTAAGTGAGGCCAAAACAAATCGGGCCCGCGTTCCCTGAGGGAAGCGAGCCCGAGATTGAGTCGCGCGTGCCGTCTTAGTCGAACGTCATCCCCTGCCGGCAGCCACAGCGCCACAACCGCGTCCGCTCCCCGAGGAGCAAGCGCACATTGTCCGACAGCAGGGACAACAGCAGGTCGCAGATTGGCGTGTGATCATCGATCGACTATTTACCTGGCTGGTCGCGACGTGTCAACCACACGTTCGGGTGGTTGACACGCACGCGTCGGTGACGTTATCTAGCGCCACATGCAGCGTTCGCGTTCCGTCTGTTGTTGTTGTCTCTGCCACCCACTTCCCCGGGGTTGGACGGACGCCATGCTGCAACCAGTGACGTCATGAGGTCGTAAAGGTTCTTCACCTCCTGGGCCGCTTCTGGCCCGGCCACCCCACGGTTGCCGGGCCTTTCTGTTTTCCGGGAGATCACGTGGCGTCGAGCTCAGTTGCCTTGATTCTCATCACGCTGGTAGCCGCGACCGTCAACGGCGCGCTTGGCTACGGCTTCTCGTCGATCACCGTGCCGGTCGCGCTGCTGTTCTACACCAACCGGATTCTCAACCCCGCCCTGGTGTGGGTCGAGGTGGTGTTGAATACCTATGTGCTGTGGGTCAATCGCGTGAGCGTGCCGCATGTCTGGCGCCGCGTTGTGCCGATCGTGTTTGGTTTGGCACCGGGCGTGCTGCTCGGCACTTCGCTGTTACATCAGGTGCATCCTGCCTGGCTCAAGCTCGGGACGTTCGTTGTCCTGCTGCCGCTCATTCTCCTGCAAGCGGCGGGGTTCCGGCGGCCGCTCCGCGCCGAGCGGCCGGTCGGGCTCGCATTCGGGGGCGGGCTCGGCGTGCTGTACTCCGTGACAACGATCTCTGGGCCGCCGTTGGCCCTGCTCCTGAGCAATCAAGGATTCACAAAACGAGACTTTCGCGCGGGGCTCGGCGTTGTGCGGCTCGCCGAGTCGACGTTCACCGCTGTGGCGTACTACTTCACCGGCATGTTCTCGAGCGAGAGCGCCGGCCTATTTCCGTTTATTCTTCCGAGCCTGGCGGTCGGCATTCCCATCGGCATGCGACTCATGCACCTCGTGCGACCGGAGACGTTCCGGCGAGTCTGCATGAGTTTCGACGCCTGGGTCGTGGGCTATGGCATCTCTACGCTGCTGCGGCAGCTGCACATTCTCGAAACCGCGGCCGCGTTCTCCGTGCTCGCCGCGGTCGGAATGCTCGACACGTTTCTGCTGTATCGCTTCTTTCGTCTCCCAACGGGCGAGCGGCAGGTTACCGCTGCAACCACTCTCCCGGAGTCACTCCCGCCAGCGCCTTGAAGTCGTCGATCAGGTGTGGCTGATCGTAGTAGCCCAGGTCCTGGGCGATCGCGCTCCAGTTGAGCGGTCGCGGGTACGCGGCGCGGGCGGCGTCGGCGCGCGCCAGCACCGCGCGAGCGCGCATGATGCGCGCGAACACCTTGGGCGGCACGCCGACATGCATCGCGAACTGCCGCGCCAGCTGCTGACGGGTCACGCCGGTATCGGCGGAGAGGTCCGCGACGCGCAGATTCCCCGCGGTACGCTCGATGCGGTGAACCGCTGCCCGCACGCTGCGTGGAACGTCCGGGGCCCTCGCCAGCCGCCGTCGCACGTAGGCGACGAAGCCGGCGAGCTTCGCGGCGTCGCTCTCGAGGGCGAACAGCCGGTCCTGCAGGGCCCGGGCCTCCGGCTCGACTTCATTGAGCCCCAGTAACGCGTCGGTCGCCGCCGCCGCTGGAATCCCGAACGCGGCGAAGGCCTGCCCGGGGCGGAACCGCACGCCGATCCAGAGCCGCGGGTGGGGTCCGTGCACCAGGAGTGGCTTGGTCATCGCGCCGACCGCGATCGCTTCTGGCTGCGCGCCGAACGTCGCGATGAAGTCGACGCAGCCATCCGGCAGCACGCGGTGAGCGTCGATCTGAGACGGTGCGTGTGACGCGCGGCGCGTCCAGAAGCACGCCACCCGGTCTGCCAGATCAGACGCAGGCGCGTGCTCCGTGTAGCCCGTAGGAATGCCGGTCATCTGCGTGGAGGACCGTTCCATTTTTCCAAGACGGGATCCCGGTGCGCGACTAGGTTCCGGCTGTCACCTCGACCGGAACCCGACCTATGCCGATTGCTCTCACGAAGAAGCTCACGCCCGTTCTCATGGTGGACGCGATCGAGCCCTGCCTGGAGTTCTGGATCAAGCGCCTCGGCTGGACTCAGATCGCCGCCGTGCCCGAAGGAGATCGTCTCGGTTTCGTGATCCTCGCCAAAGATAGCGTGGAGCTGATGTATCAGACATGGGCGAGCGTCGAGAAAGACTTTGGCCGCGCGGTGCCACGGCCGCGCGGGGCCTCGGTCGGTCTGTTTCTCGAGGTGTCGGACATCGGCGCGATCGAGGCCCAGATCAAGGGCCTCCCACGCGCCGTGGAGCGGCGCCGGACGTCCTATGGCATGGACGAGGTAGGCGTCCTGGAGCCGGGCGGACACACGGTTGTGTTCGCTCAGCCAGTCGGGACCTGAGTCGAGTAGCCTCTTACAATAGAATGAGCCCGCGCCGTAGGCCGGTGGCCACCGCCTCGGCGCGGTTCGAGGCGCCGAGCTTCTCGTAAATCGCCGCTACATGGGTCTTCACCGTATGCTCGGAGATGTGCAGCCGCGCGGCGACCTCTTTGTTCGCCAAGCCCTCACCGAGCAACGCCAAAATCTCTCCTTCTCGGGGGGTCAAGGCGGTGTTGTCGCTGGCGGCCGGTTGTGTGGCCATGGTAGCCGGCAAGGCCGATAGACCGGCGGCCGCCGCATGCACGGCCGCGCGGATCTGCAGCGGCTTGGCGTCGCGGGGCAGGACCGCGCGCGCGCCAGCGCGGATGGCGGCGGCCGCTGAGTCGCCGTGGAGGTCATCGAGCAGGATCACGAGCGGAGCTGTGCGGTGACTCGGGCTGTGCACGAGCAGCTGCGGGATCGACACGTGAGACTCATGCCCAGCCTCGAGCACGACGACGTCCGGGGCGGGGGCGAGAGCGGGGGCGGAGGGGGGGGCCTCGAGT
>DATEGE010000030.1:0-3973 GCA_035280265.1 Gemmatimonadales bacterium
GCGCCGCGCCGAGCTCGGCGCGCAGCCGCTCCGTCTCCGCCCGCGTCGAGTCCTCTGCGGTCTGCTGCGCCTGTTCGGTCCGCTCGACTTGCGTCGAGAGGCGCCAGTAGACGGCGTACGTGGCCACGGCGAGGAGCACCAGCAGCACGAGGCGGGTGCGACGCCGCTCCCCGCGCGCCTGGGCGATGGCGCGACCGATGAGGCTCTCGGCCGTCCGCCGGCCGAGGCCGACCGGCGGACGCGCCACCGGCAGCAAGGGCGCCGTCCCGAGCCCTTCGACGATCAAGCGGGGCCCTCCGCGCCCCAGGGTGATCCGGTCGCCCAGCCGCACCGGCACCGGCGCCGTCACGCGCTCGTCGTTCAGGAACGTCCCATTCCGGGAGCCCGCATCGCGCAGGGCGAGCGCGCCCGAGGGGCCGACGGTGAGCTCGGCGTGGACCCGCGAGACGACCGTATCCGACCGCGCGACGGGTCGCACCTCGCATTCGCGACCGCGACCGAGGCGGATGCGCACACCCCGCGCTTCGAACAGCCGTCCGGTGGCGGCGTCGAGCAGGGTGACGCCATAGGCCCGCACTTCGGGCCGCGCGTCCTCGACCCGGGCCTCCGGGATCCCCGGACGCTCCGGGACAGTCGTCGCGAGGGTCTCGGACACAGCGGTCACCGTGAGGCGCGGGCCGGTCTCGCCGAGCGAGATCACGTCCCCCGGCTGGAGCACCGTGGCGGCGTCGAGCCGGCGGCCGTTCAGGAAGGTGCCATTGCGGCTCGCCAGATCGGTCACGCGCCACGCGCCGTCGGCGAACCGCACTTCTGCGTGCATGGCGGACACGACGCCCGCCATATCGCCGCCAAACACGATGGCGCAGTCGGGACTACGTCCCAACCGCGCCACGGTCTCCCGAATCTCGGTGACGTGATGCGTGACGACGTCGACCAGCCTGAGATACGGCACGAGGGGGCGGCTAGGCGAGCGGCGATACTCCCTTGACGCGCCGATCGGGAACGCGGCGGCGCGGGACCAGCGAGCGCCGTACGCGGAGGCGCCGTTCGGCGCCCGCTCGCCGATCCACGCCGCCGCGACGCTCCACCGGCACGGCTTTCACAGCAGCGCGGCGATCCTGTGGAGCGCGCCGGTCCACGCCCGAGCGCCGGTCATCGAGCTCGCGACGGTCACCTCGCGTGCGGCGGTCGGGCAGCGGCTCGTACGCCATGGCGGCCCCCCTTTGGCTGGCGGCGAATTGGGCAGCAAACCTACGGGCCGACGGACGCCGCGGCTAGTGCTCGGACCGCAGCCGCACGTTGATGCGCTCGACGACCTCTTCGGCGCGTCCCTGACGCGCCCAACCCTTGTGCTTCCCGCGATCACGCCGCTCGGTCAGGCCACGAACCAGGACGTGGTCTCCGCGAGGTGTCACGAACACGCGAACCACCTCGTCGTCGTCTTCGTCGTCGTCTTCATGTTTGTGATGACGGCGCGCCCAGACGATTCGGTTGGGGCCGTCCGTCTCTACCCGGTAGACCGTGTAGCCCCGTTCGACCAGAACCTCGCGCGAGACGAGCACGACGCGGTCCACCGGCACGACGTACTCATACGGGGCCGGCTCCGCGTATACCACTTCGGCCCGCGTGTACATGCCGGGACCGCAGGCGGCGACGAACAATGCAACAGCCACGCAGTGTGGGCGCAGCATGAACTCCCCCATGGTGTGGGTCCGTTTGAAGACTCTCCCAAGCCCCCATTTGTTTCGCCCTTGTGACCGGGATCACGCTACCCATTCGCGTGCTACCTTACGGGACCCATGGCCACCCTCGGACCGACGCTTCCGGTGGGCTTGGACGGCGTCGTCCAGGCGCTGCTGCCGGCCTTCACGATGGAACTCGTGGCCGCGACGCCGGAGCGGGCGGTCTACCAAGCGTGGGATCGCCTGCTCAAGCGTCACGTCGCGCTGCACGTGCACCTGATGGCCGATGCGCTCGGTCGGGCCTGGTTCCTGCGAGAGACCGAGACGCTGGCGGCGCTCGATCACCCGACGATCCGGCACGTCTACGCCGCGGGCTCGCTCGAGGGTTTCGCGTACCGCACCTCCAACTGGGTGGAGGGGGAGAGCCTCGCCGAGGCGCTGCGCCGCGGTCCCCGGCCGCTCCCCACGGCGCATGCGCTGGTGCGTGATCTGCTTGGCGCGGCGGAGCATGCACACGCGCGCGGCGTGATTCTGCGTCGCATCGTGCCCGCGACGCTGATGCTCGAGGCATCGGGACGTGCCGTGATCACCGACCTCCGCTACAGCAGCTGGTGCCTCCCCAACGTCCCGCCCGAGGAGCGCGGCACTGGTGGAGGCTTCGTCGCTCCCGAAGTGCGGGCGGGAGAGGCCGGCGAGCCAGCGAGCGACGTCTACGCCGTGGCGGCACTCGTGTACTTCGTGCTGACGGGCCAGGAGCCGGACACCGATCCCGGTCGCATCACGCCCCCGCGTGAGCTGCGCCCGGCCATCCCGGTCGTCTTGGAGCGCGTGTTAATGCGCGCCCTGCAGGGGGCGCCGGGCGACCGGTACTTCACAGCCACGGAGATGCTCGAGGACTTCGTGAGCGACGCCGGGGTGTTTCAGCAGCCGCCGGCCACGCCCCACGTGGCCGAGGTGGGATTCGAGCGGCGGTTACGGCGCGCCTTGGGCGACGATTACGAGCTGCTCGAGGAGATCGGCGCCGGCGGCTTCGGTCGGGTGTATCGCGTGCGCGACCTGGGCCTCGAGCGCGAGGTGGCGATCAAGGTCCTGCATCCGTCGCTCACGAGCGATCCCAGCGTCATGGAGCGGTTCCGGCGCGAGGCGCAGCTCGCCGCGCGCGTGCGCCACCCCAGTATCGTGAGCATCTACGACATCATGAGCCGGGCGGGGCTGCAGTGGTACACCATGGAGCTGGTCCCCGGCACGAGCCTGGCGCAGCTGGTGCAGAAGCAAGGACCGCTCTCCGTCGACCAGACGTTCCGGGTGCTCAACCAGGCGCTCTCGGCGCTCGAGCACGCCCACGGGCTCGGCTTGGTGCACCGCGACCTGAAGCCGGAGAACTTGCTGATCGAGCCGGACGGCCGGCTGCGCATCACGGACTTCGGGCTGGCGCTCGCGCTGCGCGGCGACAGTCGCTTCAGCGGGGCCACGTCGCGCAGCGGCACCCCGCAGTTCGCCGCGCCGGAGCAGCTGCTGGGCGAGCGCGTGGACCAGCGCGCCGACCTCTATTCGCTCGCGGCCACCGCGTATTTCGCGTTGCTGGGACGGCCCCCGTTCGAGGGACGCACGCCGGAAGCCATCCTGGCGCGTCAGACCACTGACGATATCCCACCGCTCCACGCCGTGCGGCGCGACGTGTCGCGCGAGCTGGAGGAAGTCTTACGCACCGCGCTCGCCAGTGATCCCAGTGCCCGCTACCCGAGCGCGGCGGCCTTCCGAGAAGCGCTGCGTCGCTCCCGCGGCCTCGCCTACCGGCTCCGCACGCTGCTGTTGGGTCGGTGACGCGGCGCCTAGCGCCAGCGGAAGATCTGCAGGGCCACGATGAAGCTCACGAGTCCCCACGCGGCGACGATGCCGAGCGGGGTACCGAGCTGGCTCAGGGGGCTGCCGTCGATCATCACGGCGCGCAGTGCGTCGTTCAACGCGGTGAGAGGCAGGGCTCGGACCAACGGCTGCATCGCGTCGGGAAACCGGGCGTAAGAAAAGAAGGTGCCTGACAGGATCCACATGGGCAGCATCACGAGGTTCATGAGCCCGGACACCGCCTCGATCGTGCGGGCGCGGCTCGCCACCAGCATGCCCAGACCGGCGAAGGAGAACGCTCCCAGGACGGTGATGGCCGCAAGCCCGGCCACGGAGCCGCGCACGCCGACGTGGAACATCCACCACGCGAACCCCACCAGCGCGCCCACCTCGACGAACAGGAACAGCAGCCGCGACAGCACATAGGACAGCAGGTAGTGGCCACG
>DATEGE010000031.1:0-80785 GCA_035280265.1 Gemmatimonadales bacterium
ACCGGCCACGGGCGGGTCGACTTCATCGTCGGCAACCTCGGCCTCAACACTCGCTTCCAGGCCTCGGCGGCGGAGCCGGTGACGATGTACGTGAAGGACTTCGCCGGGAGCGGCGCGTCCGACCAGATCGTCTCCGTCTACAACCACGGCACGAGCTACCCGATCGCGATGCGGGACGAGCTAGTCAGGGCGATCCCCTCCCTGAAGTCGCGCTTTCCCCGCTACGAGGACTACGCCCGCCAGACCGTGGCGGACATCTTTCCACCGGACGAGCTGCGCGGCGCCATCTTGAAGCAGGCACGTACGTTCGCCAGTGCGCTGGCGCGCAACAACGGCGACGGCTCGTTCACTCTCATCCCGCTGCCGCGCGAGGCGCAGCTCGCCCCCGTATACGGCATCATGGCCGGTGACTTCGACGGGGACGGGAAGACGGACCTGCTGCTGGCGGGGAATTTTGACGGGGTGCAGCCGGAGATCGGCCGCATGAGCGCGAGCTACGGCCTGCTGCTGCGGGGAGACGGAACCGGGAGGTTCACACCTGTCCCCACGACTGAGAGCGGCTTTCTCGTGCGTGGGCAGGCACGCGACATCCAGCGAGTCAGGACCCGACGCGGCGACCTCTACGTCGTCACCCGGAACAACGACCGGCCGCTCGTGTTCCGCGCGACCAAGCCCCGGCGGTCGTCAGCAGTCGCCGCAGCGCTTCGTTAATCCCGGGTCTTGGTCTTGATGACGATCACACCGTTCGCGCCACGCACGCCGTACAGCGCGGTGCCCGCGGGGTCCTTGATGACCTCGATCAACTCGATGTCAAACGGATTGAGGGCCTTGAGGGCATCCGAGCTTGGCAAAGGATCGCCGTCAACCACGAACAGTGGCTCGGTGCTCGACATGAACGATCCTACGCCGCGGATCCGGACGGAGATGCCGCCGCCGGGCATCCGCGCCGCCGCCACCACGCCCGGAAAACCGTCCAACAGCAATTGCTCGATCGTGCGACCGGGCATGCGCTGGATATCTTCCGCCGTCAATGTGGAGTGGGGGATTGCGGTCGTCGGTGCGGGCGGCTCCTCTCCAGCGGGGACGGCGGCCTTCCCGTGCGCGCACGCGGCCACGCCGACCGCGAGCAAGCCGAGGAGTTGGGGAAAACGGGCCGAGCGCATGGATGACCTCCTGCGACTGAAGTTCACGTACCGGGGCGCTTCGTCTTGATGACGATGACCCCGTTGGCGCCCCGCACGCCATACAGGGACGTCTCGACGGCATCCTTGAGCACCTGGATGGAGTCGATATCGTTCGGGTTGATTCCCGACAGGCTACCGTTCGGCCCCGGCTGGATCTCGACGCCGTCGATCACGTACAGCGGCTCCTTGCTGCCGTGGATCGAGGTCGTGCCGCGGATCCGCACGGAGACGCCGCCGTTCGCCGTCCGCGTGACTTCCACGCCGGGGAACCGGCCCATCAGCACCTGCTCGATCGGCTGGCCGGGCTGACGCTCGAGATCCTCCGCGGTGATGATCGGAGCTGGAGGTGGAGGGGGATTGGCGCTGCGGTGCGCGCAGGCCGTGCCCAAGCCGAGGCCGACCGAGAGCACCGCGCGCGTCGCCAACGATGTCATAGAATCCTCCAGCGATTGGAGGGGCTACGTTTCAATATACGCCGTCTCGACCAGGAGACAACAATGCGCATCCGCCGTGCGAGCGTCGCTTGCATCGCCTTGGTGCTGTCCACTGGAGCCATCCAGCAGCGCGATGCCGAAGGGCACGCCTGGTGGCAGCACGCCGTGTTCTACGAGATCTACCCGCGGAGCTTCGGTGACGCCAACAACGATGGCCTCGGTGACCTCGACGGCATCACCCAGCATCTCGACTACCTCAAAGACCTCGGCATCGACGCCATTTGGATCACGCCGTGCTACCCATCGCCGCAGGTGGATTTCGGCTACGACGTCAGCGATTACCAGGACATCGCGCCCGAGTACGGCGGCCTGGCGGCGTTCGACCGGCTGCAGGCGGCGGCCCAGCAGCGCGGCATCCGCATCATCTTCGATCTGGTGGTGAATCACAGTTCGGACAAGCATCCCTGGTTCCTCGAGTCTCGGTCGTCACGCACCAACCCCAAGCGCAACTGGTACGTGTGGCGTGACGGGAAGGCACCGAACCAGCCGCCCAACAACTGGACCGCCATCTTCGGCGGGTCGGCGTGGCAATACGACACGACGACCCGGCAGTACTACTACCACGCGTTCTATCCCCAGCAGCCCGACCTCAACTGGCGCAACTCGGACGTCGAACGGGCGATGCTGAACGTCACGCGCTGGTGGTACCGGCACGGCATCTCGGGCTTCCGCCTGGACGCGGTGAACACCCTGTTCGAAGACCCGCAGCTGCGCGACAATCCGACCCTCCCGGGACGCAACGCCTACGGAGACCGGGAGCAGACTCGCAAGTACGATGACAACCTGCCGGAGAACCACACGGTCTTGCGGCAACTCCGGAAGGTCGCCGACGAGCGGAACGCGGTGCTGATCGGGGAGACCTGGACCGCCGACCTCGAGCAACTTCGCGCGTATTACGGGCCGAAGCACGACGAGGTCCAGATGCCGATGGATCTCATGTTCACGCAGCTGGGCCGCATGCCGGGCATGCCTGGCCAACGCCTCGATGCCGGTGTGTTCCGGCAACACGTGGCCGCTATGGAGGCGTCGGGCGAATGGCCCGTATACGTCGTCAGCAACCACGACATTCCGCGTGTGGCCACGCGCTACGCCGACGCCAGCCACGACGACCAAATCGCCAAGGCGATCGCCTCGCTCTATCTGACGCTCCGCGGCACGCCCGTGATGTATTACGGCGAAGAGCTGGGCATGCAGAACAACGACCCGCAGCGCAAAGCGGACGTGCGAGATCCCATCGGGATCAAGGGATGGCCGCGGGAGAAGGGCCGGGACGGGGAGCGCACGCCGATGCAATGGACGAGCGGCATCAACGCGGGCTTCAACGCCGGCGCCAAGCCCTGGCTCCCGGTGCCGTCGTCCGCCGGCACGCACAACGCGGATGTGGAGAGCCGAGATTCCACCTCGGTGCTGAGCGTTTACAAGGCGGTGCTGCGGCTCCGCCACCAGAACCCCGCGGTCCGGGAAGGCAGCTATATCGCCTTGAACCCGAGCGATCCGAATGTCATGAGCTATCTGCGTCGCTACAAGACCGACGCGGTGCTGGTGGTCATCAACATGTCCGGCCAGGATCAGACGGCGCGCTTCGATCTGACCGCCCAGGGGCTCGAGCATGCGGCGGCGCGGCCGATCCTCCAATCCGCGGCCAGCGGCGAGTTGGGCAGCGTGAAGCTCGGGCCCTACGGGATCTTCATTGCGGAAGTGGGGCGATAGCTGAGCGCTCCGCGTACCCGGGCAGCGCGCCCTCAGTGCGGACGTGGAGCGATAGGTGAGCGCTCCTGTGACGTGTGTGATCAATCGACTGCCTCGAACGAGCGCGCCCTCTCAGGGCGCGCATCACACCCGACACTTGCACCCTCAGTCTGGATGGTGTCGCTGACGCTTGTCCTGAATGGCTGCGGTCACGACCGCACGCCGCCCCTGTTCGAGCTACTGCCCCCGGACCGCACGGGCGTCACGTTCGTCAACCGCCTGCCGGACGACAGCGCGTTCAACATCATCAGCTACATGTATTACTACGACGGCGGCGGCGTGGCCGTGGGCGACATCAACAACGACGGGCTGCCGGACCTCTACTTCACGTCGAACGTGGGGCCGAACCGCCTGTATCTGAACAAAGGGAATTACCGCTTCGAGGACGTCACCGACCGAGCCGGCGTCGCCGACCCCGACGGCTGGAAGACCGGCGTGACGATGGCCGACGTCAACGGCGACGGCTACGTCGATATCTACGTGTCCGCCGTCGATTATCTCACCATGCACGGACATAACGTGCTGTACGTCAACAACGGCGACGGCACGTTCACCGACCGCACCACGGAGTACGGGCTCGATTTCACGGGCCTCTCCACTCAGGCGCTGTTCTTCGATTACGACGGGGACGGCGATCTCGACATGTACCTCCTGACCCACTCGCCCCACCCCGAGCGCGCGGCTGGAGGGTTGGGTGGCGACCGAGGGAGGAAAACCGGGGATCGCCTCTACCGAAACGACGGGGGCCATTTTGTGGACGTGAGCGACCACGCCGGCCTCCGCCGCGGCGAGGCGCGGTACGGGCTCGGCGTGGTCGCGAGCGACTTGAACGGGGACGGGTGCCCCGACCTCTACGTCGCCAACGACTTCCAGGAAGACGACTTCCTCTATATCAACAACTGCAACGGCACGTTCACGGAATCGATCGCGACCGCGGTCGGGCACACGAGCCACGCGTCGATGGGCGTGGACGCCGCCGACGTGAACAACGACGGGCGGCCGGACGTGATGGAGCTCGACATGCTCCCGGAGCAGGAGAAGATCCTCAAGACTTCCGCTAACGCCGAAAGCTACGACGTCTATCTGGCGAAGCTCGCGGCGGGTTATCACCCGCAATATGCCCGCAACACGCTGCAGCTCAACCGCGGCCACGGACGGTTCAGCGAGATCGGCTATCTCGCCGGCGTGTACGCGACCGATTGGAGCTGGGCCCCGCTGTTCGCCGACCTCGATAACGACGGCTATAAGGACCTCTTCATTACTACCGGCATTTATCGCCGGCCCAATGACTTGGATTACTTGGCGTACGTGGCTGATCCGGTGGTCCAGGCGTCGCTGCGGCAGGGCACAGCCGAGGTCACGCGCACTGTCATCAGGAAAATGCCCCAAGTCGCCACCCCGAACTACGCCTATCGCAACAACGGGGACCTGACATTCACGAACCAGGCTCGAGCCTGGGGGCTGGCGCAGCCGGGTTTCTCGAACGGCGCCGCGTACGTGGACCTGAACAATTCAGGCGCGCTCGATCTCGTGGTGAACCGGCTCAACGCGCCGGCGGCGATCTACCGGAATCGCGCGCGCGAGCTGACCGGGAACCATTACCTGCAGGTCGTGCTGAAGGGCTCCGGGACCAATACCGGCGGCATCGGCGCGAAAGTGATCGTCAAACAGGGCGGCACAGGCGGCACCGGCGGCAAGGACGGCAACGTACAGATGCTCGAGCAGTTCCCGACGCGCGGTTTCCAATCCTCCGTTGATCCGCGACTGCATTTCGGGCTGGGATCTGCCCAGCAAGTCGACTCGCTGATCGTGATGTGGCCCGATCGGCGTCGGCAGGTGTTGACCGGCGTGGCCGCCGATCGCACGGTCACGCTCTCGCAGCGGGATGCCACGTTGCCGTCCCCAATCCCTACCCCCCATTCCCTAACCCCCTTTTTCACCGACGTCACCGATCAGCTGCGCGTCGACTTCAAGCATCACGAGAACGCCTTCTACGACTTCCACCGCGAGCCCCTGATTCCTCATCTCGTGTCGGCCGAGGGACCCGCCCTGGCGATCGCGGACGTGAACGGCGATGGATTGGACGACATCTACGTCGGGGGCGCCAAGTGGCAGGGTGGGCGACTCTTTATTCAGCGCCGGGACGGCACCTTCGAGGCGACCGCCCAACCCGCTTTCCAGGCGGACAGCCTCAGCGAAGACGTGGACGCGGTCTTCTTCGACGCCAACGGGGACGGGTATCCCGATCTCTACGTGGTGAGTGGCGGCAACGAGTTCTCGAAGGAAGACGAGCCGCTCCAGGACCGGCTTTACCTGAATGACGGGCACGGGCGATTCCACCGCGACTCGCTCGCGTTACCGCGCTTCGCCGAGAGCGGCGCGTGTGTGGTGCCGGGCGATTTCAACGGCGACGGCCACGTCGATCTCTTCGTGGGGCGGCGGGTGGTGGCGCGGGCGTACGGGGTCACGCCGCGCAGCTATCTGCTGGAGAACGACGGACGCGGGCACTTCCGGGACGTGACGGCCGAGAAGGCCCCGGCCCTGGCCGACGCGGGGATGGTGACGGCGGCGGCGTGGGTCGATTACGACCACGACGGCAAGCTCGATCTCATCGTCACCGGGGAATGGATGCCGGTGCGCGTGTTCCATCAGGAAAACGGTCGCTTCGTCGATCGGACGCGCGAGGCGGGGCTGGCGGGAACGGAAGGGTGGTGGAACAGCATCACCGTCGCGGACGTGAACGGCGACGGGCGCCCCGACCTCGTCCTCGGCAATCTCGGGCTGAACTCCTACCTTCGGGCCACGCCGGCGGAGCCCGCGCGCTTGTACGTCGCCGATTTCGGGCACACCCGTGGGCTCGAGCAGCTCCTCACGTTCTACAAGCACGGGGTCAGCTATCCCGTCGCCGGCCGGGACGAGCTGCTCAGTCTGATCCCGAGCCTGCGGAAACGCTACACCACCTACGCCGACTTCGGCGCGAGCCGCGTCGAGGACATCTTCAGCTCGCAAGACCTCGCCCACGCGACGGTTCGCGAGGCCCGCGTGCTCGCGAGCGCGGTCGCGTTGAACAACGGGAACGGAACGTTCACGCTTGAGTCGCTGCCCGTGGAGGCCCAGTTCGCCCCGATCCGCGCGGTGTTAGCGGGGGACTTCGACGGCGATGGGCGGACGGATCTGCTCGTCGCGGGAAACGACTTCGGCGTCCCCCCCGTGTTCGGGCGATATGATGCCAGCTATGGCTTATTGCTGCGCGGGACGGGAGGCGGGCGTTTCGAGGCGGTCGATATGGAACGCACCAACGTCGTGATCGACGGACAGGTGCGCCACATGGCATGGCTCCGGCAGGCGGGTGGCGGGCGGCTGGTGGTCGTGGCGCGGAACAACGACAGGCTGCAGATCCTGCGGGGCAATCGGCCTAGACGTCGCTGAGCGAAGGCCTGACGTGCCGGCATCGGTTCATGCGGGAGGAGGCGGGATAACGCGGGTCTTGCGCAGGTCGATCGCCATCGCCAGCGGGCCCACGATCGCAAGTGCGAGGATCGGCGGGGCGGGGTAGAGCGCCCGGAATGCCGCCACATGATAATCGCCGGCCAAGCGGATGCCCGCCTCCGCCACGGCTACCAGGGCAGCCACGATGGTGCGCCCTCGCATCGTGCTCACCGTGGTCTTCGGATCTGTGACCATGAAGAAGATGAAGAGCTGGTACATCGGGCCGGTGATCGGCGCGATCTCCGCGAGCAGCGGGCCACCCACGATCCAGTGGCGCAGGGTGGCCAGGGCGATGAAACTGGCCACATACGTCAGCGTCACGTGCAGCATGCGGACGCGCGAAACGATGAGGAGCCCGAAGCCCCAGATCACCGCGTTCGTCGCCAGTTCGTTGCCAAACTGGTGGCTCAAAATGGCGACGCTCCCCGGCGCCGCGACCAGCAGTAAGCTGATCGCGAAGTTGCTCGGATTCCAGAGATGCCGGCCGCGGTATTGCAGCACGTACTTCGAGGCGATGCCGAGAAACCCTCCGAGCGCGAAGGGCCACAGCAGATCGGCCCGCGGCTTGATCAGGAGCGCGAGGCTGATCCCCGTGATGTACGCGCTCGCCACGTTGGCGAAGCGCCCGCGCAGCCAGCGCGACAGGACCAGCTCCGTCGCCACGCAGGTGCCGAGCGCCGTGGCGAGCCGCGGGTAGCCGCCGAGGATCCCGTAGCGTGCCTCGCCCAGCACCAGGATGAGCGTAATAAGGAAGGAGACCGGATAGCGGGGATCCATCCGGGCCAGGCGCGCCCAGAGCCCGACGCTAGCTGGTTGGGCGAGGCTCGGTGATGACATGCATCTGGTCGGCCGCCGGGTGGCCGATTGTCTGCACCGTCCCCGACGGCCAGCGAATCACGGCGCTATCGACGGACGCCGCCGGACCCAGCCCGAAGTGAAGCCGGCGGTCGTTCTGGCTCGCGAACCCCATCCCGCCTTCCACAACCCTGAGCTGACGGCTCTGCCCTGTCACGACGGTCACCTCGGCGCCGATCGCGCTCCGGTTCGAGCGCGTGCCCACCAGCTTGAACCCGATCCAGTGATTGCCAGGTGTGACGGTGTTCTTGTAGACCAGGGCCGGCTGGTTCTGGTTCGCGACGACGACGTCGAGCACACCCCGGTTGAACAGGTCCACAAATGCCACGGCGCGTCCGTCGTACTCGTCGGTCACGCCGGCCGCTTCCGCGACGTCCTTCCAGCCGGCCAATCCACGGCTCACGAGCACGCGCGATCGCTCGTACCCCGACAGGCTGGCGGTGCCGATCGCCGGCCACGTCTTCGCGTCCTCGAACACATTGCCATTCGCCCCCGCGATCTTCGACATCGCGTACCAGTAGCTGCGGTTGCGATCGGCGGAGACGTAGCCGTTGACGATGAACAGCTCGTTGCGTCCGTCGTTGTCCAGGTCACCGAGCTGCGCGCCCCAGGCCCAGCCTGCGTCTACGAGCGCTCCTTCCGCCCCCTGCTGGAACCGCCCCAGCTCGGGGAGGAAGTTGAGACGCAGGTTGTTCCCTTGAAACAGGTAGCCGGGCTCCGAGATGTTCGTCACGAACGCATCCAGCCGGCCGCGGTTCATCACGTCGCCGAGCGTCGCCGACATGCCGCTCTTGGAGTCGTTCTCGAGCCCCACCCGGCTCAGCACGAAGCGCCGGCCGTGGTCGTTCAGGTACAGCTCCTCCGGTCCGTAATCGTTCGCCAGGAACAGATCCGGCCAGCCGTCGCCGTTGAAGTCTCCCGCGGAGACGGCGAGGGTCCAGCGCTTACTCCCGACGCCCATCTTGTCGGTGACATCCTCGAAGCGACCATTCCCGAGGTTGTGGAACAGGCGGTGCCCACCGCCGTTGTTCGCGAACTCGAAGCTGTTCTCCATGATGCGCGTCGTCTTCAAATGCCACAGGTCGATGTCGGAGCGGAAGTAGCTGGTGACGTAGAGATCGAGCAGTCCGTCCCGATCGTAGTCGAACCAGACCGCCCCGTTCGAGTTCATCCAGCGGCGCAGCCCGGCCGCCTCGGTCACGTCCTTGAAGTGCAGGTTCCCCATGTTCTTGAAGAGCTGGAGATAGCCCCACTTGTAGATCAGCAGGTCTTCGAGTCCGTCGTTGTCATAGTCTCCCCACACCGCCCCCATCGAGACGCCCTCGCCCGGGCGGTTCACGTCGGCGACTCCGGCAGCGCGGGCGGTATCGACGAACGTGCCGTCGCCGCGATTGATATACAGCGCGTTGGGTTGTCCGAATCGGCTGTTCGTCAGGTAGAGGTCGGGCCAGCCGTCGTTGTTGGCGTCCACGACCGACACGGAGGCGCCCAGCGATCCCACGAGCGGGGCGATGTTGTCGAGCCTGCGGTCGAGGGTCGGCCCGTGGTGCACGAAGTCGATCCCCATCTGGTGGGCGACTTCGGTGAAGTGAAACCCGGGCGCGTCGCGGTCACCGCTCCCGCGATCGGCGCGGCCGTTGAGAGCGATGACGAGGGCAATGGCGACGAGAAACGACGCCACGACGGCGCCGCGGCGCCACGACTGGAGGGTCACGGCCTGAACGATACCAAGACTTGTCCGACCGCGCGACGCGGGCGATCTTGCGGCCCATGTCCGCGTTCCGACTTCCGCGTTCCGCGTTCGGGCCGTGCCTGGCGCTCGCGATCGGTTGCCGGGGCGCCGTTCCCGGGGACTCCGTCGCCCGCAGTGATTCTGCCGTCACCGCCCGCACCTGGGGACTGGCCTATCTGCAGCAGAACCAGCTGCCCAAAGCCGAGGCGGAGTTCCGCAAGGTCGTCGGGCTCGCGCCCGATCAGGCGCTCGGCTACGCGAATCTCGGCCTCGTCTACTTGCGGGAGGGGCGCTACCGCGATGCCGAATCGCAGCTCGCCAAGGCGCGCGCGCTCGATTCCACCAACGCGGATGTCGGGATGATGCTGGCGCGAGTGTACGCCGAGACCGGCAGAGAAGCCGCTGCACGGCGCGAGATCGAGCGGGTGCTGCAGCGCGACTCGACCGACATCCGGGCGCTGTACGCCCTGGCGCAGCTCCCCGGGGAGCCGCGCGAAGGTTTGCTCCGCCGTATTCTCGCTCGCGCTCCGGTGAACCTGGTGACGCGGCTCGATCTGATCGACTTGCTGCTCGCGCGCGGGGCCGCCGACGCCGCGGCCGCGGAGCTCGAAACGCTGCAACGCCAGCTCCCGCAGTTGCCGCGCGAGGCGGCGCGGTACTTCGACGCGAGCCTCCGCGCGGCGCGCGCGGGGGCGGGGGTGGGAGCGGGGCGGGTGTCCGAGGCGGCAGTTCAGGCGGCGCGGTTTCATCGCGCGATGGAAGTCACCGCCGCGTATCAGGTCAGCCTGCAGCACTTGGGCGGGGCGGGCGGGGCGGGCGGCGCGCTCGTGGGATATCCGGTCCTGACGTTCAGCCCCAACTTGGCCGTGCCAACGGAAGACGCGCGGGCCGTCGCCGCGGGGATCCGCTTCACCGACGTCACGGAGGGCAGCGGGCTCGAGGGTGTGGAGGCCCTCCCCGACAGCGTGGCGGCATCGCTCGAGCGCGCGGTGGCGCTCGCGGCGGGCGACTACGACGACGACGAGGCCGAGGACCTGTACGTCGGCGGTCATCTGTTCCGGGGGACTTTGGGACGGTTCGTGGAGACCACGGACGGTGCAGGCGTTGAACTGCGGGATCGCGCCACGGCGGCGGCATTCGGTGACTTCGACAACGACGGGCGGCTCGACCTGTACGTCGCTCGTCGTGGCGGCGCCAGCTTGTTTCGCAATCTGGGCGACGGCAAGTTTCGCGACGTGGCCGCCTCGGCCGGCCTCGCCGACTCGGGTGCGGCCACCGCCGCGCGGTTCGTGGACCTGGACCACGACGGTGACCTCGACCTCCTGCTCGCGACCCCCGCGGGAACCCGCGCCTACCGCAATAACCTCGACGGCACGTTTCGCGAGATGGCCACCCAGATGGGCCTGGCCGTGGAGCACAGCCGCGACGCCACGTTCGGCGATTTCGACGGCGATGGCCGCGTCGACATCGTCGTCGTTGGCACCGACGGGCGCCTCCGGCTCTTCCACAACCTCGGCCAGGGGCACTTCGAGGATGTGACGGCCGCGAGCGGCCTCGCCGGCGCCGAGCACGCCGCCGCCGTCGCGGTCGGCGACTACGACAACGATGGGTTCCTCGATCTGTTCGTCACGTCGCTCGCCGGGCCAGGGCCGGTCCTGTACCACAATCGGGGCGACGGGACGTTCGAGATCGACGCTCGGACGCGTGCGCTGCGGCGGGCGCTGTCCGGCGTGGCGGGCCTCGACGCCGTCTTCTTCGACTTCGACAATGATGGCTGGCTGGATCTGTTGGTGGTGGGCAGGCCCGGACCGGCTCGGCTGACCCCGGGCCGGCGGCCCGGGGGCGTTTTCCTCTTCCGCAATGACCGCACACGCGGCTTCGAGGACGTGTCGTCGATCCTCCCGACCGACCTCCGGGCCGGCCGGGCGGTCGCCGTCGCCGACTTCGATCAGGACGGGGATCTCGATCTGATCGTGGTCGGCTCGGACGGCAAGCCCCGTCTGCTCCGCAACGACGGTGGCAATGTGAGCCAGTACGTGGACGTCCGGCTCGCCGCGCTGCGCCAGGGAAGTGGCAAGAACAACACCTTCGGGTACGGCGCCACCCTGGAGCTGCGGGCGCGCGATCTGTACCAGCTGCGGCTGGTGACCGACCGCGTGACGCACTTCGGCCTGGGGCGCCGGCTCAAAGCCGACGTGTTGCGCGTAGGCTGGCCCAACGGCGTGTCGCAAACCGTCTACTACCCGGGGACGGAAGAAGATGTGCTGGAGCAGCAGCTCCTCAAGGGATCATGCCCGTTCCTGTACGTGTGGGGGGGGGACGGCCGCGGCTTCACCTTCGCGACGGACGTGATGTGGAACAGCGCGCTGGGGATGCCCTTGGGCATCATGACGCGGGAGGGCGGTATCATGTCCGCCTCGCCACGCGCGTCCCAGGAGTACCTGCGCATCCCGAGCGGACTGCTGCAGCCGCGCGATGGTCGCTACGAGCTGCGGCTCACCGAGGAGCTGTGGGAGACAGGCTATCTCGACGAGGTGCGGCTGCTCGCCGTCGACCATCCGGACTCGGTGCAGATGTATCTGAATGAGCGCTTTACGCCGGCGGGGGTGTCCGCGCTGCGCCTCTATCCGGTCGCGCGCCCGCGGCCGCCCGTGGCGGCGACCGACGAACGGGGGAACGATCTGCTGCCCGCTCTCCGCGCGCAAGATTTCGTCTTTGCCGCGACGCTCGTCCCCGCACGCTATCAGGGCCTGACCGAGCCGCACGATCTCGTGCTCGACTTCGGCGCCCTCGCCGGGATGGACAGCGTGTTCCTCTTCTTGACCGGCTGGATCTACCCCACCGACGCGAGCATCAACTTCGCGCTGGCCCAGTCCCAGGCGCTGCACGTCGTGCCGCTCCAGCTCCAGGTGCGGGACGTCGCCGGCGAATGGCGCACGGTGATTCCCGATCTCGGGTTTCCGGCGGGCAAGAACAAGACCATCATCGTGGATCTCACCGGGAAGTTCTTGAGCAATGACACGCGGGTACGAATCCGCACCAACATGGAGATCTATTGGGATCGGGCGTTTGTCGCGGCGACGGCCTCGGCGAGCCCGGTGGCGGTGACGAGGTTGCCCCTGATCACCGCCGATCTCCGGTATCGCGGATTCTCCCGCATGTACCGGAAGGGGGGGCGCTATGGGCCGCAGTGGTACGACTACAACGACGTCTCGCGCGACGCGGCGTGGGCGCCGATCCCTGGCGCGCTCACCCGCTATGGCGACGTGTTGCCGCTGCTCCGCTCCTCCGACGACATGTACGCGATCTTCGGGCCCGGCGACGAGATCGCACTGCAGTTCGACACCGCTGGGGCGCCGCCACTCCCCACGGGGTGGACGCGCGATTTCGTGCTGTATTCCGATGCATGGCTGAAGGACGCCGATTTGAACACGTCCGGTGGAGGCACGGTGGAGCCGCTGCCGTTCCACGCCATGTCGCGCTACCCCTACGGCGGCGACGAAGCGTTTCCGACGGACGCCGGGCATCGGCGCTTCGTGGAGACGTACAACACGCGGCGGGTGGGGCGGGGTCGAGGCCGCTAAAGAGTTCTGTACAGGAGAGGGTGACGCTGGGGTGGGGGCGCCAAGGCGCGCGTTGCGCGTTAGCCCCCACCCCCACGCTGCGCATGGCTCCTGCTGACTTGCCTTAGATGAGGTAGCCCCGCCTCATGAGGTTGCGCCCTGACGCCGCGTAGCCGTCGGGACCGGGCAGATACCAGCTCATGGCATCGGCGAGCCGGTCGTAGATGTTGAAGACCGCGCAGACCTGAATTGCGTCCTCGATGGCTTCATCATTCAAGCCGACGGTGCGGAGCGGCGCCACGTCGGCGGGGCGGACCTCAGTGGGCTCAAGCGTGAGCTTCTCTAGGAAGCCGAGCGTGGCCCGCAGCTTCGGGTCGAGCGGGGCGGTGCGCCAGTTCGCGAGCACCGCCGCGACCAGCGTGTCATCCTTCCCTTCGTGTTTGAGCGCCAGCGACGCGACCGCGCCGTGCGACTCCGTTCAGAAGACGCACTGATTCAGGCGGGAGGTGAAGGCGGCGAATAATTCCCGTTCGCCGACACTCCACGGGGAGGGCCCGCGCATCACCGCCTGGGTCCAGTCGCTCATCGGCCGGCCGAAGAACTCGGGGCGATACAGCAGCGTCTTGACGACGTCGGGGACCCGGCGCCCGCCCACCAGCCTGATCAGCAGCAGCTTGAGGCGCTGCGGCAGGCGGTGACGGTGATCGACTGCGGCTAGCCGCATCGATACTAGTCCTGCGTCGCCCCGCTCCACTCGATCGCGGCGAGGGGAACATTGGGTGAGGACTCGCCCCGCAGCGCGCGGAGCCCGCGCTCCAGCCGTCCCAGCGCCGCTCCGAGCGCCGCCGAGACCGTGAGCTCGAAGAGGGCGTCGTCGGAATGGCCCGCCCGCTGCAGCGCGGCGACGTCATCGTCGCTCACCCGATGGGCGTGCCGGGCGACCTTGTCGACGTAGGCCGCGAGCGCCGGAGACAAGGCTGGGGAGAGGGGGCCCGGGGCTGAGGACCGCGCCGCTCGGACCACGACCGCGCGTCGCAGCTGCTCCGTCGTAGCGCCGGGGGTGGCGAGCACTGCGGCCACCAGTCGCGTGCTGTAGGCGCCGGAGCGGCCGCCGAGCTCGCTCATGAGGTCGTTGTCGGGTCGGGAGCCCGGTAGAATGGCGGCACTGGTCCGGGTCGTCAAGTAGAGGCGTTCGCTTTCGCAACCACTCGAATGGCTGGGCCAGTACCCCCCCGACCTTGCGGGGTTCCCGTCCAGGGCGTATTTCAAAGCCGCTGCCAATTCCCTAGCTCCGCTGGTGACCCGTTACGCTGGTCGGAGGGCAGGCGTATGGTGCGAGGCCATCACCTCGTTGCCGTGCAGATGCGACGTGTCGGGTGGAGTGTCTCCCTACTCCTGGCCACCGCGCCACTCGGCGCGGGCGGCCAGACGGCCGCCTCCAAGTCCCCGACGGCTTCCGAGCCGGTCTCCCTAATCATCCGCACCGACGATGCGGGGATGAGTCACAGCGTCAACATGGCGTTGCAGCGGCTCATCGAGAGCGGACTACCGGTCTCGGTCTCCGTGATGTTCGCGTGCCCCTGGTATCAGGAGACGGTGGAGATCCTGAAGCGGCATCCCGCCGTGTCCGTCGGGATTCATCTCACGCTCAATGCGGAGTGGAAGAATTATCGCTGGGGGCCGGTCCTCGGCCGTGAGGCGGTGCCGACGTTAGTCGATGCCGACGGCTACTTCTTCCAATCGTCGGAGGCGCTGTACAAGAATCATCCCGCCGTGCCCGAGATCGAACGGGAGCTGCGCGCGCAGATCCAACGGGCGCTCAAGTCCGGCCTCAAGATCGATTACGTCGATTACCACATGGGCACGGCGGTGCGCTACCCCGAATTCCGCGAGCTCACCGAGCGGCTGGCGCGCGAGTTCGGGTTGGGGATGTCGGGATACTTCGGAGAGACGATGGATAACCCGCAGTACTGGGCGGCCCCGCCGAACAAGGCGGACAGCCTGGTCGCGTTCGTCGATCGACTGCGGCCGGGGCTGAATGTCGTGGTCACCCACGTCGGGATAGACGATGCGGAGCTGGGCGCGTTGTTGGACATGAACACCGACCAGCCCCTGCCGGACATGAGCAAGAATCGGCAGGGCGAGCTGGACGCGGTCACGTCGACTCGGTTTGCCGCGTCGCTGAAAGCGCGCCATGTCGTGCTGCTGACGTATCGAGATGTCATAGCGAAGGAAGGCCTGCAGTCCATGCGTCGACCCGTAGACTGAGGAGAAGGGTTCCATGGAAAACCTGCTACAGCGTAGTGCGATTCGGGCAATCGCCGTGAGTGGATTGCTCGCGCTCTGTCTGGCCGGCGCGGCGTGGAGCCAGGGGCAACAGGTCTCGGGCACCGTCACGGCGGCCGCAACGGGCGAGAAGCTCTGGGGCGTGACAGTGCGGGTGAAGGGCACCCAGACCCAGACGGTCACCGATAAACAGGGGCGCTACGCCCTGATCGCCCTGGGCGACGCCGTGCTGTCGTACGCGCTTATCGGCTACCGGGCGACCGAGCGACCGGTGAGCGGGCAAGGCACCGTCGACGCCACGATGGAGCAAGCGCCAACGGTCCTGCAAGAGATAGTGGTCACCGGGTACACGACCCAGCGGCGCCAGGACATCACGGGCGCCGTCGCGAGCGTCAATCTCCAGGACGCGAACAAAGCGACCACCACGAGCGTGCTGCAACGCATCGAAGGACAGGTGGCGGGCGTGACGGTGAACTCGAGCGGCTCGCCGGGCTCGCGCTCGACGGTCCGCGTCCGCGGCGTCGGCTCGTTCCAGAATAATGATCCGCTCTACATCATCGATGGGACGCCGGTCGAGGACTCGTACCTCAACTTTCTCAATCCCAGTGACATCGCCGAAATCCAGGTCCTGAAGGACGCGTCCGCCGCCTCGATCTATGGATCGCGGGCGTCGAACGGCGTCGTCATCATCGAGACCCGCAGGGGGCGGCCGGGCGGCAAATCGGCGACGCTCGACGTGCGCACCGGCGTTTCGTCCGCGACCAAGGGCCTGGACGACATCGTGATGACCGATCCGCTGCAGTATTTCGAGGTTATTCGGCGGTCCTATCACAACGCCGGACAGACCCTCCCGCCGGAAGTAATAGCGCTGTACGGCCATGGCGCTGATACCGCAACTAAGGTGACGATTCCGAAGTACACCTACATCGGTCCTGGGGTGACGGTGATCGACACAGACGCGGTGGGTCGTCCGAACAACATCGACCGGTCGGCGTACTCCTATCCCAACACGCTGATCATGCCGGCGAGCGCCGGTACCGACTGGTGGAAAGCGGTGTTCGGCACCGGAAACTACACGGACGCCAACCTGGCGCTCACGGGCGGCGGGCTGGATAACGGGTACAACGTGTCGTTCAACTACCTCCGGCAGGATGGCACCGCGGCCTACAACCGCCTGCAGCGTGGCACGGTGCGTGTCAACACGTCGTTCAATACCAGCTCGAAGCTCACCCTGGGCGAAAACATCGCCGTATCGCGCGAGCAAGGCTACGGCGGACTCGATGATTTCTCGCTCGGCGAGGACAACATCGTCGGTAAGAACATCCTGATGCAACCGATCGTTCCCATCTACGACATCGGCGGGAATTTCGCATCCGGAAAATCCACGGGGTTGGGGAATAACACCAATCCGCTCAAGATTGCCTGGGCGGGTCGCTTCGACCGCACCACCACCGACCGGGCCCTCGGCAATGCGTTCGCTAAGTTCGCCATTTGGCCGGAACTGTCGGCGCGCAGCCAGTTCTCCTTCAACCTGTTCCAGCAGGAGCAAACGGTCTTCAACCCGACGACCTTCGAGAACTCGGAGGCCAACGCCACGAATAGCATCACCCAGACCGACAACCGAATCACCGGCTGGACGTGGACGAACACGCTGACGTACGGGCGGGCGTTCGGGCCGCACAACCTCGCCGTGTTGGTCGGGCAGGAAGCGATTTCCAGCACCGGCCGCCTGCTGTACGGCGGCATCTCGGGGCTCGTCAATGACAGTCCCGACGACCGCTACATCAACGATGCGCTGGGACTGGCGTCCACCAAGGTCGACAGCAGCTCGGGGGCCTTCGACCGGCTGCTCTCCGTGTTCGGCAAGGCCGACTACAACTACGGCGAGAAGTACTACGCCAGCGTGACGGTGCGGCGCGACGGCTCCTCGAAGTTCGCGCCCGGAAACCAGTGGGGCACGTTCCCGGCGTTCAACGTCGGCTGGCGGCTCTCGCGCGAGTCGTTCTTCCCCCAGGGCGGCTTCTTCGCGAACGTGCTGCTGCGGTTCGGCTACGGCACGACCGGCAACCAGCAGATCCCCGGGGGACGCATCTTGTCCCAGTTCGGCGGGGGCAGCGGCGACACGTTCTACGACATCGGGAACACCGGTACCGGCATCGTCACCGGATACCGGCAGACGAAGTTGGGGAACGCGAAGCTGAAGTGGGAAGAGAACAAGTCTACCAACGTCGGCGCCGACCTCGACTTTCTCCAGGGGCGGGGCAATTTCACGATGGATTGGTATTCGCGCACCAGTGATAATCTGCTGTTCCCGCCCGCGGCCCCCGCGACGGCGGGCGCGGCGGCCCCGGCCATTCAGAACATCGGCAAGGTCAGCAACAAAGGGGTGGACTTCGCTGTCTCCTACAACGGCACCATCGGGACCGACAAGGTGTGGAGCGTGGCCTTCAACGGCAGCCACTACAAGAACGAGGTCCTGCGGATCGATGGACAGCTCAACAGCTTTGTCGATGCCGCGATCGGCCCACAGATCACGCGCATCGGGAACCCGATCATCAACGAAGTGGGCCAGCCGATCGGCTCCTTCTTTGGCAAGGTGACGAACGGCTACTTCCCCGACGCGGCGACCGCGGCGGCGCATAAGCCCGACCCCGCCACCGGCACGTGCGCGACGCCGCCCTGCCAGCCGGGCGCCATCGTGGGTGGGCTGCGGTATGTCGACATAAACAAGGATGGGAAGATCGACGGCAGCGACCGGGCCATCATCGGGAGTCCGCATCCCGATTTCACGGCCGGCATCAATCTGGGATTCCGCACGGGTCGGTGGGACTTCAGCGCGACGATGTTCGGGTCGTTCGGCGGCCAGATTTACGACGCCCAGAAGGACTTCTATGTGTTCCGGGATTTCTCGACCAACGTCGTCAAGGACCGGCTCACCAACTCGTTCTGCATCGCCGGGGACGCGGGCTGCACCCATCCGGGCGACCAGAGCGCGAAGTATCCGCGCATCAATCAGAACGACAATGGCAGCGACGACATCAGCAGCTTCTTTATCGAAAGCGCCACCTATGTCCGGCTGCGCGCGCTCCAGATCGGATACGCCGTGCCCGCGTCGCTGATCAGCTGGCTTCCCTCGGGGGGGCGCATCTACGTACAAGCGGAGAACGTGTTCACGCTCACGGGCTACCCCGGACTCGATCCGTCATTGCCGGCGAGGGCCTTCACCGGAGCCTCGGGCGACGTTCGTGACCAGTTCCGCAATGTCGATGTGGGTGTGTATCCCAGCAACCGCACGTTCACGGTCGGGATCAGCACCACGTTCTAATGCGATCGCCTTCACCTAAGGGACGGACGACGATGACAAACTCATGGCGTTTCAAAATGCTGGTCGGAACGGCATGCCTCCTGTTCGGCCTGGCGATCACGTGGGCCTGCTCGGACTTCCTCAATACGCCTGCGCAGGGCACCCTGGACGTGAACGCCTTGTCCACCAAGGCGGGCGTCGAGGGCTCGCTGGTCGCCGCCTACCGGTCGCTCGACTGCAACAATGCCACCAACGGCAACTGGGGCTGCGCGGCCAGTAACTGGCCGTTCGGGAGCATCACCAGTGACGACGCGTATAAGGGCTCGGAGGCCACGGACCAGCCGCAGGCGACCAAGCTCGAGCTGTACGCGTGGAGCGCCGACCAGGCGCAGGACTATCTGGACCGCAAGTGGGCCAGCATGTACGAGGGGGTGGTGCGCGCCAACGCCACCATTCGACTGCTGCAGGCCGTGAGCCAGTCGAAACCGGGGGAGATCTCGCACGCCGATTCGATGGGCATCGTCGGAGAGGCGCTATTCCTGCGCGCGCACTACCACTTCGAGCTGTGGCGCATGTGGGGCAACATTCCCTACTACTTCGAGACCGACAACGACTTTCGGAAGCCCAACGACACCAACGCGGCCCGCGGCGCGGATTCCGTCGCCAAGCTGGTCCTCGCCGATCTCCAGGCCGCCGCTGCCCTGCTGCCGACCGCGCCGAGGAATGGGGAGGCGGGGAGAGCCACCTCGTGGACCGCACGGGCCTATAAGGGTCGCGTGCTGGCGTACACGCACCAGTATGCGGCCGCCGTCGCCACGTTCGATAGCGTGATCGCGTCCGGCCCGTACGCGCTCGAAGCCAGCTTCAATCGTGTCTGGACCGGCTTCCACCAATTTGCCGACGGGCCGGAAACGATCCTCGCCTATCAGGCGTCGGTGAACGACGGCGAGCCGAACGGCAACAACTCGAACTACGGCGAGCGGCTCAACCTGCCGCATTCCGGCAGTCCGTTCAAGTGCTGCGGCTTCCACCAGCCATCCCAGAACCTCGCGAACTTCTTCGCGGTGGATGCGGTCACTGGACTTCCCAAGATGTTTGTGGACTCCGTCAACTGGAACAACCGCGACTCCATCTGGTATGCCTCAGCCACCGATACGGTCGATCCCCGGATGGACTGGACGATCGGCCGGTACAATGTGCCTTACAAGGACTGGGGCTTGGAAACGCCCTGTTTCCCGCCGGCCTGCACGTCCGGGTGGATCCGCGCTCCCGGCTACGGGGGCCCGTACAGCCCCAAGAAGAACGCGCAGGAGAAGGCGAGCGGCGCCGTCAGCAAAGTCGGTTGGCAGCCCGAGCAGGAGAACGGCGTCCACATCCACATTTTCCGCTACGCCGATTTGCTGCTGCTCGACGCCGAGGCAAAGGTGGAGACCAATGACCTGATAGGTTCTTTCAACATCGTGAACCAGATCAGGACGCGCGCCGGCGTGGCTGCTCAAGGCTGCGGGGATGCGTCGGTTGCCGCGACGTACGCCAGCTGTGTCGGCCACAGCGAGCTTGCGGTGCCGATCAGCGACCCCACGATCTCCTGGGCGACCTACAAGGTCTCGCCCTACCCGGGCGCAGCGTTCCCGGACCAGGCCACCGCCAGACGCGCGGTACGAATCGAGCGTCGGTTGGAGCTGGCCATGGAAGGCCAGCGGCTGTTTGACCTGCGGCGCTATGGCGGTGCCTACGCTGCCTCCGTGATGAGCGCGTACCTGGCGAAGGAGGACACGCCCCTACGCCGGCCGTACAAGCTGGCGCAGACACCGTATGCGACACCGCTCAACGATCTCTACCCGATTCCCACGGTCGAGATCGACTTGAGCATCGTGGGAGGAGTAAAGCGGCTCACCCAGAACCCGATGTGGTAATAGATCGGACGCGCCTTACCGGCGCCTGACGACGAAGGCCTGCAGGGAGTCGCCGTGATTCGCAACCAGCACGGCGCTCCCTGCAGGCGTTTTCACGAGGGCCAGTCCCGTCACGTGGCGGGGCGCCAGAAAGCCGCTCTCCACCGGGGGGATCGCCGTGAAATGGCCCTGGCCGTCGCCCCGCAGCCAGAGGCCGTTGCCGGCGTCAGCCGGCGCCGTGTTCGGCTCCGTATCGTCGAGGTTGCCGGCCACGATCAGGTCGAGGTTCCCGTCACCGTCCACGTCGTCCGCGAGGATCCCTCGGATGGGGGCGGTCTGCGCCAGCGTGGGCAACGCCGACACGCTGAACGTCCCGTTGCCGTTGTTTTGTAGATAGACGCTGGCAAACGTGTCCACCTGGTAATGCAGCGCCTGCTGTAGCTGGGACGGGCCGAACATCTGCGGAATCGACGCCTCTGAGAACGCCGCGTAGGTCGGGAATCTCACCGCCAGGGGATAAATCGCCGGACCGACTGTCGCCAGGCCGTAGAAGGGATATTCCGTCCCGTTGACATCCTGGGTGAAAACGACGTCCGTGGTTCGGTTCCCGGTGAAATCGAGCGCATACACCCCGAACCTGCTGTGCGACGACGTCGTGTAGCTGTAATTCAGCCCGAGGTTCCCGGCCACGAGGTCAGGGCGACCGTCGTGGTTGAAGTCTCCACTGGCCAGGCTGTACCACCACCCCCGCAGCGGCGGCAGCCCCATGGACGCGGTCACATCACGCAGTCGCTTCCCGTCGTTCTTGTAAAAGTGCAGGGGCATCCATTCGCCGGCCGTCACCAGATCCAGTCGCCCGTCGCCGTCGAAATCGATCCACACCGCGGCGGTGATCATTCCGCCCGGGTGAATCAGTTCGGGTGCCACCTCCTCTGTGACATCGGTGAAATGGCCACCGTCGTTTCGTAACAGATAGCTACGGGTCGGGTAGGGGTAGTTCCTCGGGGTGAGGCGCCCGCCCACGAACAGGTCCAGTCGGCCATCCCCATTGAAGTCCCCGGCCGCCACCGTCGCCGTGCAGGTCCGCATCTCTGGCAACGCTCGCGTGTCTTTCACAAACCGACCGCCTCCCCGGTTGAGATACAGGCGGTCCTGCAACAGCGGCGAGCCCGGCGCCAGCTGATACCGGCAGCTCGCGACGTACAGGTCCGGAAGGCCGTCGCCGTTGGCGTCGAAGAAGAAGGCTCCCCAGTCATCATACTGGCTGTCCGCCGCCCATGGTTGCCCTTGGGTGGACTGCACGAAGCTGCCGTCCCTGCGTTGCATGAACAGCTTACCCGGAACACCGGCCGCGCCTCCGATGAAGACATCCTCCAGGCCATCGCCGTTGACGTCGGCGACGGCAAGGGCAGGACCCTGTTTGGACACCATGTAGGGCAAGAGGGGCTGCACGTTGTAATCGACGAAGCTCCCGGAGTTGTGCTGGTACCGAATCGATCGGCTGGGCTCGAACAGCCGAGACGCGGGATGGGGGAAAGCGGAGGGGGAGGGGGAGCCCGCATCCCGTACCTTGGTCGCGTCTCGCTGCTTCACGAGCAACAGCCGATCCACGTCCAGCCCAGTAAAGAGCTGATACCGTCCATCCGGCCAGATCACTTCCAGGCTGTCTACGCGCCACGCGGGTCCGAGCCCGAAATGCTCGCGGTCGTCCATCGTGGACATGTAGCCGCGCGTGGGCGAATGGTAGAGGTACTGCTTCTGCCCGCCGGCGGTGAGGATCAACCTTGCTCCGATCCCCCGTCGGTTAGGAGGGTCTCCATCCAGTTGGATCTGCAGGTAATGATGCCTGTCGTCGTGTGGCTGGATATTCTCGTAGATGGAGGCCGGCGCATCGATGTTATTGACCACCAGATCGAGCTTGCCGTCGTTATTCAGGTCGGCGTACGCCGTGCCGTACGCATAGCCCGGCTGGCCCAGCCCCCATTCGTTGGTCTTGTCGGAGAACGTCAGATCACCGTTGTTGCGGAAGACATGGCTCGGCACCCGATAACTGCGCAGCTCCTTCAGGAGCGTCAGCGCACGTCGTGTGTCGCCCGCGCGGCGGGCCCTGAACGCGTTTCCCTGGTACTCGAGATCGTTCACCGCCTTGGGATACCCGCTCGTAATCAGGATGTCCTTGTAGCCGTCATTGTCGAAGTCTGCGAACAGGGGGCTCCAGCTCCAATCGGTGTATGCCACGCCCGCGAAGCGGGCGATTTCACTGAACACGAGATCGCCGTTGACGGTGACTCCATTGTTCAATTGCAACGCGTTGACGTCGTAATCGTCGCGAAACCCTCTGCTGCGCAGCTCCGACTGGCTTTCGTACGTGACGAACCCGCTCATCCGCTTACGGGCGCCCAACGCCGCAGGCATCATGTCGACCTGAAGGATGTCGGGACGGCCGTCGTTGTTGAAATCCGCGATATCGACGCCCATGCCCGCGAAGCTCGTGTGCTTGAGCCACGCGCCAGCCTTGTCGGTGAACGTTCCGTCTCCATTGTTGACGTAGAGCACGTCATTGGGTGCGACGTCGTTGGAGATGTAGATGTCGGGCCACCCATCTCCATTGACGTCGGCCACGACCACGCCGAGCCCATACCCCAGCTGCCGGAGTATCCCTGCTTCGCGGGATACGTCCGTAAAGGTCCCGTCGCCGTTGTTGCGATACAGCTTATTCCAGCTCGCTGGGCTGTTACTCCGGACGCCGAGGGGGTGCGTGTCTGCCGCTCCCCGTGCGAAGTCCTGGGGTGAATTGTTGAGCAAGAAGAGATCGAGGTATCCGTCACCGTTGTAATCGAAGAACACCGCCTGCGTCGTGTAACCGGTGTCGGCAATGCCGTATCGTGCCGCGGCCTCGGTGAAGGTGCCGTCCCCATTGTTGATGAACAGCAGATTGGCACGGTCTTTCCCTTTGGATCCCTGCAGGCCCGAGACGGAGACGTAGATGTCCAGATAACCGTCGTTATTGATGTCCACCATCGTAGCGCCAGTGGCCCATGTGTGCGTCGTGACGCCGGCCGACTGCGTGATGTCTTGGAACCGCATGTTCCCCTTGTTCACGTAGAGGCGGCTCGAGACCATGTTGCCCGTGAGGAAGATGTCCGGCAATCCGTCGTTATCGATGTCTCCGATGGCCACTCCGCCGCCGTTGTACACGTAGGGGTCGGTCTGCACGTTCACCGAATCGGTGGTGGTGATGGTGTTGGCGAACGTGACGCCGGTCTGGGACGGGCTCAGGAGCTTAAATAGCGGCTGATGCGGCTGCTCCGGACTGCAGCTAATGACGAGCAGAAGCAGTGAAAGGAGGGGGGAGCGCATGAGGGCGGCTAGAATCGCCGTGGCGCTCAGGCCCGTCAAGAGGTAGCGCGCGCGGCCCGGGTGGCGAAACGGCGCGTCATGCCGTACGATTTCCGCCGCCTATGACCATTCTTGCGATCCTCCTCGCCATGGGGACCGCTGCCACGTCCCCCCTCTCCGGAACGGAGAGGGGGCCAGGGGGTGAGGGCGACTCCGTCGCGCCCTATCTCTCCTTCCCGGAGCCCGGGCTCGACGACCCCGCGGCCTACGAAGGCTACCAGACGCGAGTGTACCGCGACGCGCGGCACAACGCGTTTCAGGTCTACTTGAAGGGCAGCACGGGGCGTGTCGTCAACCTCTGGGCCGACGCGGCCGACGAGAGCGTCGGGTTCACCGTCCGCGACTCGAGCGGCCGGCCCGCCGAGCTCGCCTGGGGATCGGCGCAGGCGGCGGTGGATGAAGCGCGGGGCACGCGGTCGCTGTCCTTTGGCCTCGAGCTCCCCTCCCACGTTTCGATCGGCCAGTTTCTGCTCGGCTCGATGCGGGTCGAGCGCGATCTTCAGTATGCGGGTCGCGACACCCTGGCGCTGGACGCCCCGGCGTTCCCGCAGCGCGAGCTGCTCGAGCTGATCGACCAAATGGCGCGGTTGCGGCCGGCCGAACGGGCGCGCCACCTGGCGCTGCTGGGCGTGAAGACCCTCGACGCGCTGCGCGCCCGGCTGGCCCCGACGATCGCGGCCACCGTGGGCGACACCGCCTGGAGCGTCCGTGTGGAGCAGGTGAGCTTCGACGGCAAGAGCCGGCTCACGCTCGCGCTCGAAGGCGACGCACGGGAGACAGTTCCCAAGGTGGTGGCCAACACCGTCACGATCCGCCGCCCCGCCGGCGGTCCAGTGCGGGTGAGTGTGCGGGTGACCACCGACGCGCCGGCGCTCACGCCCCTCGTGCGCAGCGAGATCTTCAACGACGACTTCCGCCGCTTCTACGACGCCGTGCGAGCGGACACGGCGCATCCCGAGCGGTTGCGGCGGTTGGAGCGCGAGGTGCGGGGCGTGGAGCTGTTGTGCTACGGCGAGAAGCTCATGGCCGGCCTCCCGAACTTCGCGACGTATTTCGGGCGGGACATGCTCATGGCCGCGCTGTTGATGCAGCCGATTTGGGCGCCCGAGATGTCGGAGCACGTCATCGCGAGCGCGTTGCGGAAGCTCGCGCCCGACGGCGACGTGAGTCACGAGGAGGCACTGGGGGGCCAGGCGATCCGCGAGCACGCCGCGGAATACACTCGTCTGGTCCGGAGCGGCCGACTGGCACAGGCCCGCGCCGTGCTCGCCCAGCTCGACGCCACGCGCGAGAACTACATCATGGTGGACGACGACTTCCAGCTTCCGGTCGTGGCGGCCCGCTATCTCGCCGACGTCCGGGTGCCCGCGGAGCGCAAACGTCGCTTCCTGACGGCGGAAGGTCGCCTCGGGCGCCTGGTGTCGAACCTCGCGTTCGTGGCACGCCGGGCCGCACCGTACGCCCACCATCCGGTCGCGACCAACCTCGTCTCCTTCCCGCGCGCCTCGGATGGGAGCTGGATCTCGGCGAGCTGGAGGGACAGCCACGCGGGATACGGCGGCGGTCGATTCGCGATGGACGTGAACGTCATCTGGGTGCCGCACGCGCTCGAGAGCATGGCGACGATCCTCGATGCGCTCAAGGAGGTCGGCCTATCGCCTCCCCTCCGCGATGAGCCGCTCGCCACGTTCGCGCGGGATCGGGCAGCGCTGCAGCGCGCTATCGCCGCGTGGCGCGGAGCCGAGCGGCACTTCCGGGTAGCCCTGGCGCCTGCCGAAGCGTCGCGGCGGATCGCCGCCCGGCTCGCGTGGCTGCCTCCGCAGGGGCGGGACTACTGGCAAGGCGTGCTGCGCCGCGCCCCACTCCCGGGAGACACTCTCCGCTTTCTCGCCCTCTCACTCGACGGCGCGGGGCGCCCGATCCCGATCGTGAACACGGATCCCGCCATGCTGCTGCTCGTCGACTCGCTGCCACTAGAGCGGATGCACGAGCTGATCGCGCCGATTCTCAAAACTTATCTGGTCGGTCTATTCGTCGACGACCTCGGGCCCGTCACGGCGAACGACGCCTACGCCCAGGCGAACGTGTGGGAGCAGTTTCGCAAGGATGCGTACCACTCTCCTACGGTGGTCTGGGGCCGGGACGTGAACATCTTGCTCGCCGGCTTGGCGCAGCAGACGAAGTCTGAAGCGCTCCACCGGATCCTCGCCGCCGTCGATCGCTCCGGGCTGCGGCACGCCGAGCTGTGGAGCTATCGCGTCGAAGACGGGCGATTGGTCCCGACGCGGTACGGGACCAGCTCCGACGTGCAGCTGTGGAGTCTGACCGACCTCGCCGTTCAATATCTCCTCGAACCCACACGGCCATGACATCCCTCCACCTGTTCGACCTGTTGGTGATCGCCGGCTATTTCCTGGTGCTGCTGGGGATCGGGTACTGGGCGGCGCGGCGCGAAAAGAACGTGAGCGCGGACTATTTCCTCGCGAGCCGCGACGTGGGTTGGTTCGCCGTCGGAGCGAGCCTCTTCGCCTCGAACATCGGCAGCGAGCATCTGGTGGGCCTGGCGGGAACGGGCGCGGCAAGCGGGCTCGCGGTGGGGCACTTCGAGTGGCTCGCCTGTCTCATCCTGCTGCTCCTGGGCTGGCTGTTCGTGCCGTTCTATCTGCGCAGCGGCGTGTACACGATGCCGGAGTTCCTGGAGAAGCGGTACAACTCGGCGGCGCGGTCGTATTTCACGTGGGTCTCGGTGATCGGCTACGTCCTCACGAAGATCAGCGTGACGTTGTACGCTGGCGGCGTCGTCATCGGGGCCGTGACTGGCTGGAATTTCACGACGGCAGCGATCATCCTCATCGTCGTGACGGGGCTGTATACCATCTTCGGTGGACTGCGCGCCGTGGTATACACGGAAGTGCTGCAGGCGATCGTGCTCATTCTCGGTTCCGCGACGCTCATGGCGATCGGGCTGTCGGAAGTGGGTGGATTCGCGGGGCTCGAGGCGAAAGTCCCAGCAGGTTTCTTCTCCATGTGGAAGCCGATCCACGACCCGGACTTCCCGTGGACCGGCATCATCTTTGGAGCCCCGATCCTCGGCATCTGGTATTGGTGCACCGACCAACACATCGTGCAGCGCGTGCTCGCCGCCAAGAACATTACCGAAGCCCGCACCGGCACGATCTTCGCCGGGTATTTGAAGATTCTTCCCGTCTTCATCTTCGTGTTGCCGGGCATCGTCGCCGCGGCGCTGTTCGCGGACGTGCATAGCAACCCCGACTCCGCCTATCCTACGCTGGTGACGCGACTCCTGCCCGACGGCATCAAGGGCCTCGTGCTCGCGGGCATGCTCGCCGCGCTGATGAGCTCTCTCGCGTCCGCGTTCAACGCATGCTCCACACTCCTGACCTGGGACGTCTATCGCAAGATGCGTCCGACCGCAACCGAGCAGCAGCTCGTCTTGGTAGGCCGCGTTTCCGCCGGCGTCATGGTGTTCCTGGGTCTGGTGTGGATTCCATTCATGAAATACATCTCGTCGCAGATCTACATCTATTTGCAGAGCGTCCAAGCGTACATCGCGCCGCCGATCGCCGCGTGTTTCTTACTCGGCCTCTTCTACCGCCGGTTGAACGGCGCCGGAGCAGTGGCTTCGTTGGTTACCGGCCTCGTCCTCGGCGTGCTGCGCCTGGTGCTCGAGCTGTGGAACAAGGCGGAGGGTGGGACCGCGCTCGCGGCCGGCTCGCTCTTCCACTGGATCGCGACGATCAACTTCCTGCACTACGCGGTGCTGCTGTTTGTGATCTGCACCGCCGTGCTCTTCGTCGTCAGCATGGCGACGCCGCCGCCGCCGGCGGTCAAGACGGCGGGGTTGACCTACGGCGCCCAGGAGATCACGGCCGTCCCCACTGCCGCGGGTCCCCGCACTCGCAACATTGTGCTCTCGGTGATCCTCGCCTGCACGATCGGGGTCCTGTGGTACGTGTTCAGATGAGCCGGCAGGGAGGTTGGTGGAGGATGGTGGAGGTTGGTGGAGGTTGGTGGAGGTTGATGCGGGTTGTCACGCCTCTCCTCGTGGCAGCTTGCACCTCCAGAACGTCCACGACCTCCACCAACCTCCACCAACCTGCTTCTCAGTCCACCAACCTCTCCCAACCTCCCGCGGCGCTGTACGAACCCTCCCGTGATCTGGAAGCTCTCTTCGCCGCGGTTCAGCTGTCCGACCTCTTCCCCGACTCGAAGACGTTCGTCGACGCGCGTCTCCGCCTCGCACCGGCGGACATCGTCGCACGTTATGCCACGGAGCGCCGCGCCCCGGGGTTCAGCCTGCGGGCGTTCGTGGAGCAGCAGTTCGAGTTGCCGCGGCCCGTGGGAGAGGGGTTCCGCACCGATCCCACGCAGACGATGGAGCAGCACATCCGCGCGTTGTGGCCCGTGCTCACTCGCCCACCGGATCCTGTGGACCCCCGCTCGTCGCTGATCCCGCTTCCCGACTCGTACGTCGTTCCCGGCGGCCGCTTCCGCGAAGTGTACTACTGGGATTCCTACTTCACGATGCTGGGGCTCATCGAGAGCGGCCGGACCGAGCTGGTCGGCCACATGCTCGAGAACTTCGCCCACCTGATCAAGACGGTCGGGCACATCCCCAATGGCAACCGCTCCTACTATCTGAGCCGCAGCCAGCCCCCATTCTTCGGCGCCATGGTCGCGTTGTACGCCACCGCGACCGATACCGCGAGCGCGCTCCCGTACCTCGACGCCCTCGAGGCGGAGCACGCCTTCTGGATGGACGGCGCGGAGCGTCTCGCGCCAGGTGAGGCGTCCCGCCGCGTCGTCAGGTTGCGCGACGGGGCCGTGCTCAACCGCTATTGGGACGACCGGTCGGATCCCCGCCCGGAGTCGTTCCGGCCGGACTACGCGCTGGGGCAAACCCTCCCCGCATCGCGCCGCGAGGGCTTCTATCGAAACGTCCGGGCCACGGCGGAGAGCGGCTGGGATTTCTCGAGTCGCTGGCTGCGCGACCCGAAAGACCTGCGGACGCTCGAGACCACGGAGCTCGTGCCGGTGGACTTGAACAGTCTGCTCTATCGCGCCGAGCAAGTGATCGCCGAGCTGCGGAGGGCCCGCGACCGGACGGGGGATGTGGACGTGGCGAAGCGCTTCGAGGCGATCGCGGCGGACCGTCGACGGGCCCTGCTCGCGGCGGCATACGATTCCGCCGACGGCTTCTTCTATGACGTCCGCTGGCGTAGCGGCGAGCGCGTGAGGGATCGCCCCACGTTAGCCGCCGCGGCACCGCTCTACTTCGGGCTCGCCACTCCGGAGCAGGGTCGCACCGTGGCCGCGCGCCTGGCGCGCGACTTCCTGAAGCCCGGCGGGTTCGTCACCACCCTCATCGCGTCCGGACAGCAATGGGACGCGCCCAATGGCTGGCCACCGCTCGAGTGGCTGACGATCGATGGCGTGCGCCGCTACGGCGCGGCCGACCTGGCGGCCACGGCGCGCGATCGCTGGCTGGCGTTGAATCGGCACACGTACCGCGCGACCGGCAAGATGACGGAGAAGTACGACGTCGTCGATCTCGAGCGCCGGGCGGGCGGGGGAGAGTACCCGACGCAGGACGGGTTCGGCTGGACCAACGGGGTGGCGCTGGCGCTGGCGGCGCACAAGTAACAGCGGATCGACACCGCCTTCGGGCGGGTATTCTCACCCATGCCGGCCGTCCTACCGTGTCTCCTCGCATTTGCGCTCCAAGCCGGAGCGCCTGCTTCCCAACGACCCTCCGAGATCACGTGGCGTCCGCGCGTGCCACTCGAGGGATCACTCGTGATTCTCGTGGTTCGCTCTCCCGGCGGCGACGACAGTCTCGTCGGCATACGGGGGGGGACGCTGGCCGGCGAGGCGCTGCATTTCGAGCGCACGGCGGCTGGGTTCCACGCGTTGGGAGCGGTTCCGCTCGCCGGACCCGACAGCGTGACCGCTCAGGTCGTTGAGGAGCGTTCCGGGGGCGTCGCGGACACGATGACGGTGCCCATCCCTGTGCGCCGGCGGCGCGTGGCTGGGGAACGACTCCGGGTCGCACAGGAGTTCGCGGAGCCGCCCGACTCGCTGGTGGATCGCATCCGCACCGAACGAAACCTGCTCGATGACGTACGGCAGCGGGCGCATGACACTCCGCGGCTGTGGCACGAGGCGTTCGTGCGGCCGCGACCCAGCCCGATCACGAGTGTGTTTGGAGTGCCGCGTATCCTGAATGGAACGGTGCGGAGCCGTCATTACGGCGTGGACTTCGCGGGTCAAATGGGGGCGCCGGTTCGTGCGGCCAACCGCGGCGTGGTCGCGCTCGTCGCCGATCTGTACTACAGCGGCACGACCGTCATCATCGATCACGGCGGCGGCCTCCTCACGGGGTACTTTCACCTGAGCAGTGTGCTCGTTGCGCGGGGCGACACGATCGAGCGCGGTCAGCTGCTCGGTCGCGTGGGAGCATCGGGGAGGGTCACGCGACCGCACCTGCACTGGTTTGGAGCGTACGGAGGGGTGACGGTCGATCCGCTCGATCTTCTGAAGCTGGAACCGAGGCTCGAGTGGCGGAGGAAAGGCAAAGGCTAGTTGTGGCCTCCGCTGCTAGCCGAGGTACTCCTCTCTATACATCTTGATGAGCTCAAAGAAGTACGACAGGGCGAGCGGTCCAATCAGCAATCCGAGAATGCCGAAGTACGGCACGCCTGCCAGCGCACCCAGGAGCGTGACCAGCGGATGGATGTGCGCCCAGCGCTTGAAGATCCTCGGCCGGATCACGTAGTCGACGTTGCCGACCACCGCGGCGCCCCACAGGGCCAGCAGCAGGCCGGGAGCCGTGCGGCCCCCCAGCACGAGCGCGAGCGCACCGGGCCCCCAGACCAGGCCGCTCCCCACCACGGGGAGGATCGCGAACACCACGGTCACGACACCCCAGAACACCGCATTCGGCAGGCCCGTCACCCAGAAGCCCAGCCCTACGAGGAATCCCTGAATCGCCGCGGTGAGGCCGGTGCCGATGATCGTCGCGCTGGTGACGTCGCGAAACCGCTGCCGCAGCTTTTCGGTGTTCTTGCCGGAAAACGGGATGTAGGGTTGTACCGCCGCCCACGTCTCGTGGGGCTGGAGCAGCAGATAGAAGAGCCCGAACAGCGAAATCGTCAGGTTGAGGGCGAGCCGGGTGGCGGTGCCCACCAGCCCGAACGCGGAGGAGCCGATCCATCCTACCAGCTGGGCGCCCAGGTCGGCGAGGCGGGGCCCCAGATCCACGCCGCCGATCCGCAGCTCCCGGAGCCGGCCGAGCACCGGATTCCGCACCACGCTCCCGGCGATTTCCTGGGCCTGCCCGACGATGAGACCCGCGAAGGAGACGCCCGGCACGACGATCAGAAACAGCGCGAGCACAACGACGAAGGCCGCGGCGAAGCGGGGACGCATCCGCATCTCCAGCCAGTCGTGTACTGGAGCGAAGATCGCGTACAACACCGGGATGCCGATGATGCCGGTGGCGTACGGCGTCAGGGCGATGACCAGCGCGGCTCCGAGCAGCAGCAGGAGAATCGCGGCCCGCTGGTGATTCGTGTCGATCAGCGCCATAGCTTGTACGTCTCCTTGGCGAGGTCGTAGGCGAGCGCCCGCGCCATGCGGCGCGCGTCCTCCAGCATGATCACGTGTCGCGCGACGAGCCCCGCGAGATAGTTCGCATCCACCCGCCGCGCCAGGTCGTGGCGCGCGGGAATGGAGCAGAATGCTCGTGTGTCGTCGGTGAAGCCGGCGGTCTTGTAGATGCTCGCGGTCTCCGTCGTGCGCTGCCGGAACCGCATCATCCCCTCGAGCGAATCGTGGAACCACCACGGCGCGCCGAGCCGCACCGCGGGATAGTGACCGGCGAGCGGCGCCAGCTCGCGACTGTACGTCGACTCGTCGAGCGTGAACAGTACCACCGTGAACTGGGGATCGTTGCCGTAGGCGTTGAGCAGCGCCCGCAGATTGCGCGTGAACTCCGTGGCGACGGGAATGTCGCCGCCGCGATCGGGCCCGAACCGCTCGAACAGCGGCGCGTTGTGGTTGCGGAACGCCCCCGCGTGGATCTGCATGACCAGGCCGTCCGCCAGCGACATCCGAGCCATCTCCATCAAGAGATGGCCCTCGAAGCGGCGTTCGTCCGCTGCCGTCACCTTCCGTTGGCGCGCGAGCTGAAACAGCGTCTCGGCCTCCTCCGGTCGTAGCGCGTTGGTGTACGGCTCGAGTACCGCGTGATCGGTGGCGCTGGCCCCCAGCTCCTTGAAGCAGACGCGCCGATCCTCCAGCGCCGCCACGAACTCGGCGTAGTCGACGAGGGGGGCGCCGTGCTCGCGTCCCAGCGCCTCGAGCTCCGCGGGCCACCCCGGAGCGGCGATCTTGAACAGGCCATCGGGGCGGAAGCTCGGGATCACCCGACCCCGCCAGCCCGACTCGCGGATGGCGCGGTGATGCTCCAACCGGTCGCTCGGCTTGTCGGTCGTGGCGAGCACCTCGATCCCGAAGCGCTCGAACAGTGTGCGGGGCCGGAATTCGGGTGAACGTAGCCGCTCGGCGATGGTGTCGTAAGTGCGGGCGGCCGTCTCGCCGTTGAGCCGCTCACGGATCCCGAACACTTCGTGGAGCTCGTAGTCGAGCCACGCCCCGGTCGGCGTGCCCTGGAACAGGTCGTAGTGATCGGCGAACAGGCGCCACGCCGTGCGCGGTTCGGCGTCGAGCAGCGACTCCAGCTTGACTCCGCGCGCGTACAGCAGCCGCAGGATGTAGTGGTCGGGAAGCACGATCAGGGACGTGGGCTCGGGAAAAGGCGCGTCTTCGGCGAGCACGCGGGCATCGACGTGGCCGTGCGGCGAGACGATCGCGAGCCGGCATGTCTCATCGTACAGCGTCCGCGCCACGCGCCGAACGCTCGGATCGGGATCGAAAAACCGGTCCTCGTGGAGGACGAGCCGGTCCGCCACTACACGACGGGCGTCCAGCCCGGGGCGTATTCGCGCTGCCACAGCTTCATCGCGCCTCCGTCATCCACGATGCGACCCGAGGCGGGATCGATCCGCAGCGCGCGCCCGGTGGCTTGCGCGATGTTGCCGAGGTGGCAGAGCAGTACGCTCTTCACCCCTTCGGCGATCGGCTGGCGGAGCGCGATACCGGTACGGATCGCGTCGACGAAGTTCGCGATGTGCAGGCCGGTCATGTCGTCGTCGGCGGTGGTGTTGAGGCCGTCGCCGGCCGTGGCCGCGAGCGACTGTTTCACCTGCTTGTCCTTGAGGTCATACACGGCATAGCCGTCGCGATCGAACACCACACTCCCCGTGGTCCCGAGAATCGCCGTGCCGCGCGGACGGCCGTAGGTCGTCAGGCCGTTGCAGCTCTGCCCTTGCCAGATGATCGTCGTGCGGTTCGGGAACTCGAAGCACGCCTCCTGCGTGTCGGGGAACTCCCAGTCGTCGTCGAAGTGATACCGTCCCCCCGTCGATGTGACGCGCACGCAGGTGTCCACGCCCAACGCCCAGCGGCACACGTCGATCTCGTGCGTGCCGTTGTTGCAGATCTCGCCCGTGCCCCAGCGCCGGAACCAATGCCAGTTATAGTGAATGACGTTGTCGCGGTACGGCGTGCGGGGTGCGGGACCCTGCCACAGTTCGTAGTCGAGACGGGTCGGAACGGGCGCAGGCTTGCCGCGCCCGATCGTGCCGCGGGTGTTGTCGTACCACGCGCGCGCCAGGTACGGGCGCCCGATGAGGCCCTCCCTGATGGCCTGCACGACCTCGATCGAGAGCGGCGCCGACCGCTGCTGGGTGCCCATCTGCACCACCCGTTGATGCCGGCGTTGCGCCTCCACGAGCAGCTCGCCCTCGCGCGGATTGTGGCCGCACGGCTTCTCGAGGTACACGTGCTTCCCGGCCTGCATCGCGAGGATCGCCGCGGGCGCGTGCCAGTGGTCCGGGGCCGCGATCACGAGCGCGTCCACGGCTTTGTCCTCGAGCGCCCGCCGGAAATCCGCGAGCGCCTTCGGGGCCTTCCTTTGAACGTCGGTGACGGCCGTGGCCGCCTTCGCGAGCACCTGCGCGTCCACGTCGCAGACGTACGCCACGGTGGCGTTGGCGGTCCGTGCGAACGCGCGGGCCAGCACGGTGCCCCGCGAGTTCAACCCCATCACCGCCACCGCGACCGTTTCGTTGGGTGAGCCAAACCACGAGGCGAGACGCGGGGATGCCGCGAGACCGAGTCCCGCGGCAGAGGTGGTCTGCAAGAAATGACGACGCTTCATAGGGCACGCACCTTGATGTTGCGGAAGTAGACCTCATCACCATGATCCTGGAGCACCAGATGGCCGCGTCGCCGCTCGCCGAACCACGGGATCGACCGAAACTTGCTCTTGGCGAGCGCCGAATCCATGGCGGGGCTGCCGAGGTCGAACTCGAGCAGCTTCTCGCCGTTGAGCCAGTGCTCTCCGTGTTTGCCGCGAAAGATCACCCTGGACTGGTTCCACTCGCCCACCGGATGCACGTGCGTGGGCCGGGTTGGCGCGATGAGATCGTACAGCGCCCCGGCGCGATGGCTCGGCAGCTTTCCGTCCACGTGCCGGTCGTCGTCGAGGATCTGATACTCGAATCCCAGCGCGGCGTGGTTCGGGGCGGTCTTGACCGACAGCTCCTCGGAGACGTTGTACTTGAGGCCGCTGTTGGCGCCCGGGGTGACCTTCCACTCCCACGTCGCCTCGAAGTCGCCGAAGGTGTCCACGGTCATCAAGTCGCCGCCGTTGAGCGGTTGGCCGTCCGGCAGCTTCGGGACGGCTCCGCTCGCGATCTTCTTGATGGTGCCGTTCACGACCACCCAATGCGCCGTGGGAACGGTGTCGTAGCCGAGCCCGCGCCACCCCGCGAGTGTGCGCCCGTCGAACAACAGGCGCCAGCCCGTGGCGCGCTCTGCGTCCGTCAGCGTGTTGGCGGCATCCGCCGGAGCGCGGGTCTGCGCGTATCCCGCCCCGCCGACCGCACACGCCACGAGCAACACGCCGATTGTTCCGCTCTTCCTGTCCATCATGGCCCCCCCTCCCCACGGTAACCGGGTTTGTCGTCCTTGGCGAGCGTCCGTCTTACCGTGCTAAGTTGTCTGCGTGACCACGCGCCGTGAATTCCTCCAGACCGCGAGTGCGATCCTCGCCGCTGGCCGGGCGCACCCGAACCGAGCCGGACGACTTCCGCTCGGCTTCTCGACCCTGGGTTGTCCCCAATGGGACTGGAGCCGCATCCTCGACTTCGCTGCCGCGCATGAGTTCGCCGCCGTCGAGCTGCGCGGGCTGCAGGCCAGCATGGACCTCACCGAGCGTCCGGAGTTCGAGCCGGCTCACATCGCCCAGACCAAACGGCAGCTCGCCGCGCACGCGCTCGTCGTGTCGTGTCTCGGCAGCTCGGCGAACATGCACGAGATGGATGAGGGCGTACGCGCCAAGCAGCTCGCCGAGGCACGCCGCTTCATCGATCTGGCCCAGGCGCTGGGCGCGCCGTACGTGCGCGTGTTCGGCAACAAGTTCGTGGCGGGCGTTCCGCGCCAGAAGATGCTCGCCCACATCGCCGCCGGGCTGCACCAGCTCGGCGCCTACGCGCGGGGCAAAGGCGTCACCGTCCTGATCGAGTCGCACGGCGACTTCACCGACTCGCCGACCCTGCTCGAGATTCTCCACCTGGCTGACTCCCCCGCCGTGGGGCTGCTGTGGGACGCGCACCACACGTACGTCTCGGGCAAGGAGCAGCCGGAGGACACCATCCGGCAGGTCGGCGGCTACGTCCGACACACGCACCTGAAGGACTCGGTGCCGGCGGGCGGCGATCGGCGCTACGTGCTCACGGGGACCGGCGACGTACCGGTGGAGCGTCAGGTCGCGGCGCTCGCCAAGACCGGGTACCGCGGCTGCTACAGCTTCGAGTGGGAGAAGCGCTGGCATCCGGAGATCGAGGAGCCTGAAGTCGCCTTCGCCCAGTTCGCGACCGTGGCCCGTGGCTACCTGGCCCGCGCGGGCGTGAGCGCGGCGCCGGCACGGTGACCCCCCTACGGCTGATCGAGCGCGAACGCCACGTACCGCGCCGGCGTCCTGGCTTTCGACTTCCCGCTGCTCGTCGCAATCACGACGAACTGGCGGCCGGCGACCTCGTAGACCGCGGGCGTCGCGTTCCCCGCAGCCGGGAGCGTCGTTTCCCATAGCAGGTCGCCCGTGGCCTTGTCGAACGCGCGGAACTTGTCGTCGTAGTTGGTCGCCCCAATGAACAACAAGCCGCCAGCCGTGACGACGGGACCGCCGTAGTTCTCGCAGCCGGTTCCCGCCGTCCCCTGAGCGGCGAGCGCGCGATATTCGCCTAGCGGCACCTTCCAAATGTACTTGCCGGTGTTCAGGTCGATCGCGCTGAGCGTACCCCACGGTGGTTTCACCGCCGGATAGCCATCGGGGTCCAGAAACCGCTCGTACTGGACGTGGTATCGCTGCTCGGTCCACACCCCCTGTCTCCCTCTCCCCTTCGCTAAGCTCTGGGCAGGCTCTTCGGGAGCGGGGAAACCCACAGCGGGTGAGGACGTCACGTAGCGCTCGATCGCCCCGAGCGCATCCGCGCCCAGGCGCGCGAACCCCGGCATCCGCCCGCCACCGTCCGCGATGGCCGCCCGGATCTCAGGAATCGTGAGCCGGTTGGTCACGTCCACCACGGAAGGGATGGTGGGTGGCGACCCCGTGCGATCCTTCCCGTGACAGCCGGCGCATTCCCGCATGTACAGCTCGCGGCCGCCCGTCCCGGCCGTCACTGGTGCACGTTCCACGAGGCTGACGATCCACGGCATCTCGTTCGCGTTGACGTACAGCATCGCCGTTTCGGGGTCGAAAGCGGCGCCGCCCCATTCCGCGCCGCCGTCCAAGCCCGGAAACACGATGGTGCCCTGGAGACTCACCGGGATGAACTGGCCGCCGCTCCGCACCTTCCGGAAGCGCTCGAGCACGGCGCGGTGCGCCTCCGGCGTCCGGTCGGTGAGCATGTCTTCAGTCAGCTGCTGGCGCGCGAACGGTTCGGGCACGAGGGGCAGTGGCTGCGAGTCGGCGGTAACCTCGCCTTCTACGTCCGACGATGGGTACTTCCGAAACTGGATCGGGAAGAGCGGCCGTCCGGTCTCGCGCTCGAACACGAACACGTGGCCGGACTTGGTGACCTGCGCGACTGCGTCGATGCGGCGGCCGCCGCGACGCACGGTGACGAGATTGGGCGGCGCGGGGAGATCGCGATCCCAGGTGTCGTGCCGCACCACCTGGAAATGCCAGACGCGCTCGCCGGTCGCCGCGTTGAGAGCGATGAGCGCGTCGGCGTACAAGTCGTCGCCCACGCGATTGGCGCCGTAAAAGTCGTCTGCCGCGGAGCCCGTGGGCACGAACACGAGGCCGCGTTGCACGTCGAGCGACATCCCGGTCCAATTGTTCGCCGCGCCGGTGTAGGTCCACGCGTCCTTCGGCCACGTCTCGTACCCTGGCTCGCCGGGGTGGGGCACGGTATGGTACGTCCACCGCAACGCGCCCGTTCTGACGTCGTACGCGCGGATGTCACCAGGCGGCGTGGGGAGGGCCTCCGCCGTGCGGCTCCCGATGATGAGCAGGTCCTTGTAGACGATCCCGGGCGTGCCGAGATCGATCATCAGCTTCTCTCCCGCCCGGAGCCCGTCCCGCATGTCGACGCGCCCGCCGTCGCCGAAGCTCGCGAGCGGGCGCCCGGTCTTCGCGTCAAGGGCGTACAGGAACTGATGCACCCCGACGAAGATTCGCTCGTCTCCCCGACCGTCGCTCCAATAGGTCACACCCCGAGTCCGACCGCCCCCTCCACGGACCGCACGCCCACGATACGGGTCGAAGCGCCACACCAGGGTGCCGGTAGCGGCGTTGAGGGCGACGACGTAGAGACTCACCGTCGTCGTATATAGAATGCCATTCACCACGATGGGATTGACTTCGAGCTCCGAGGTCTCGACGCCATCACTGGCGTCGAACGTCCACGCGACCTTCAGGTGCTTCACGTTCGCGCGGTTGATTTGGGTGAGCGACGAGTAACGAATGCTTTCCGGACCGCCGCCGTACACTGGCCATTCGACGGCCTGGTAGGGGAGTCCCCGGGGTGACGCGGCCAGCGTCCCCGCCGCGAGGGGCAGCACCCAGAACGGGAGTCGCATCAGGTCACAGGTTGCCGCGCTTCAACCCCTCCACCGCGTGTTCGCAGGCGCGCGCCGTCAGCGCCATGTAGGTGATCGATGGGTTCACGCACGACGAGCTGGCCATACAAGCGCCGTCCGTCACGAACAGGTTGGGCACGTCGTGCGCCTGGTTGTGCGCATTGAGCACGGATGTCTGGGGGTCGAGCCCCATGCGTGCGGTGCCCATCTCGTGGATCGCGAACCCGGGCTCCGCGCCCAGCTGGTCGCCGCCCTTGTAGGCATCGTACGTGTGGACGTCCTTGCACCCCGCCGCCTCGAGCATCTCCGCGGCCGATGCGGCCATGTCCTTGCGCATCGCCAGCTCGTTATCGCCCCACGTACAATGGATCTTCAGCAACGGGATGCCGAAGTCGTCGGTCTTATCGTCGAGCGTGACGTAATTGTCCTGGCGCGGGAGGCACTCGCCGAACCCGGTGATGCCCATCGACCAGCCGCCGGGATCGTGCAGCCGCCGTTTCAGCTCCACCCCCAACCCGCGTCCGCTGCCCCCGCGCCCCCAACCCTGGCGGCTGGCTCCACCCTGGTAGCCGAACCCCCGCACGTACTCCCGGCGCGACGCCTCGTCCCCCAGGTTGCGGAACCGCGGGATGTAGATGCCGTTCGGGCGATTGCCTTGGTAGTAGTGCTCGAGCAGCCCGTCGATCTCTCCCCTCGCGCCAGCCAGGAAATGATGGTCCATCAAATACCGCCCCAACACACCGCTCGAGTTGCCGAGGCCGTTCGGGAATCGCGGCGACGTCGAGTTGAGCAGGATTCGCGTGGTCGCGAGCGTGGACGCGCACAGGAACACCATACGCGCCTGGTACTCGCGGGTCGCCTTCGTGACGGTGTCCAGGACTCTGACGCCAGTGACGCGGTTCTTGTTCGCGTCATACAGCACCGAATGCACCACACTGTTCGGCAGCAGGGTGAGCCGTCCGGTGGCGCGCGCCGCGGGCAACGTGGACGACTGGCTCGAGAAATACGAACCCGTGGAGCAGCCGCGCTCGCACGGCCCGCAGTAGTGGCAGGGGAGCCGGCCGTTCACGGGCTGCGTGAGGATCGCCACCCGCCCGATGGTCACATGGCGGCCGGGAAACGCCTTCTCGATCCCGGCCTTCACGAGCACCTCGCCCGCGTTCATCTCCATGGGAGGCTGGAACTCGCCGTCGGGCAGCTGTGGCAGTCCCAACCGTTCTCCGCTCACACCGATGAACCGCTCCACGTAGCTGTACCATGGCGCGATGTCGGCGTAGCGGATCGGCCAGTCCACGCCGTGGCCGTCGCGCAGGTTCGCCTCGAAGTCCAGGTCGCTCCACCGGTACACCTGCCGTCCCCAGATCAACGACTTGCCGCCCACCTGGTCGCCCTGGATCCAGGTGAACGGCTTGTCCTCGACGTAGGGGCTTCTCGCGTCCTTCATGAAGAAGTGCTTGTTCGATTCGCGGAATTGCCCGGTACGGGCCTGGACGGGGTACTCTTCAGCCCCCTTGGTGCCCACGCTGAGCCGGGCGTCGTGCAGCGGGAGCTCCCAGCTCGGCTTGTGCTCGGTGACGTAATCCTTGCGGTGCTCCACCTGGCGGCCGCGTTCGACGACCAGCGTGCGGAGGCCTTTCTCGGTCAGCTCCTTTGCCGCCCACCCTCCGCTGATGCCGGACCCGACGACGATGGCGTCGTAGGTGATCATGCCCAGGCCTTCCCCACCGAGCTGTACGGAATGTCGCCGCGGTACGCGCCGAACGGCGTGAGGTGCAGCTCCTGGGTGGCGCCGACCTGCGATGTGTAGTAGCCGACCAGCGTCAGCTCTTTGAGTCGGCGGAAGAACCAGCTGTCGGGTGTCGCCTCGCCCCCGCCCTCCGGGTACGCGGCCTCATCCATCTCGGTGAGCAGCGCCACCCGCTGCTCTGGCGTGCACTCGACGAACGCTTTGTCGTACCGAGACCGCGATCGCGCATCGACGTCCGCCAGGCTGGCAAGGAAGCGATCGCGCTCGGAGGCCGGGTAGTGATCGCTGAGTAGAGTGTCGGTAAAGCGATGCACGCCGGCGCTCCGGGCGCCCGGCGTCTCGGTTTCGGGAATGATGTGGTCGGCCATCACGGCGACGAGCTCGAGCTGGGTGGGGCTCAGGGCCCGCGGCGCCCATCCTTGGGCGATGGTCCACCTGCCGTGCGTGGCCGCGTCGAGCACGCCCGCGAGCGTGGGGGCCGAGATCGCGCCACCGAGCAGCAGCGCGACCCTGCCGAGCGCTTCGCGTCGAGTGATCTGGTCAGCACGCTCCATCGGGCCTCACATGCTGTCGGGAGGGAGTTCGGCGACGATCGCCGGTTGGAGCCGGGGCGCCAGAAGATGAATGATACACCAGGCGGAGATGTAGGCGAGCCCGCATACGATGAAGATCGGTGTGTAGTCGCTGCCGTTGGCTTCGAGAATACGGCCCGTCGCCCGCTGGAACAACCAGCCTCCCATCGCGCCCGCGAACGCCCCGATGCCGACCACCGAGCCTACCGCGGCCCGTGGAAACATGTCGCTCGCCAGCGTATACACATTCGCCGACCAGGCCTGATGCGCCGCCGCAGCAACGCTCACGATCGCCACGGCGGTCCACACGCTGCCCGCCAACGGTGCGAGGGCGGTGGGCACGATCAGGCACGCCATGACGAGCAGCGCCGTCTTGCGCGCCCGGTTGACGGTCCAGCCACGCTTGATCAGGCTGCTGGAGAGCCATCCGCCGGTCACCGATCCGACGTCGGCCACGAGGTAGACGACGATGAGGGGCCGGGCCAGCTGCGTGAGGTGGATGCCGTATTTCGTATCCAGGAATTTCGGGAGCCAGTACAGATAGAACCACCAGATCGGGTCGGCCATCAGCTTCCCGACCGCGAATGCCCACGTCTGCCGATACCCGAGTAATTGGATCCACGGCACCGCGACCGTCGCCACTTCGGCCTGACGCGTGTCCGGATCTCGGTACAGCACGAGCCACAGCCCTAGCCACGCAAAGCCGAGTGCTCCCGTGGCGATGAACGCCCACGGCCAGCCCCACCGTAGGGCGATCCATGGCACGAGCAACGGCGCGACGATGGCTCCGGTGTTGGTGCCGGCGTTGAAGATGCCGGTGGCGAGGGCCCGCTCGCGCGGCGGGAACCACTCGGCCACCGCTTTGATGGCGCCGGGGAAGTTGGCGGACTCGCCGAGGCCGAGCAGCGCGCGGGCGGCGGAGAAACCGGCCGCGGTGCGCGCGAGCGCATGGCCGATCGCCGCGACGCTCCACACCACGATCGCGACCGCGAAGCCGCGCCGCACGCCGATGCGGTCGAGCCAGCGCCCGACGGCGAGGAACCCGAAGGCGTAGACCAGGGTGAACCACGAGACCACGCTGCCGTATTGCGACTCCGACCAATGCAACTCCCGCTGCAACGTCGGCGCGAGGATGCTCAGGACTTGGCGATCGATGTAGTTGATCGTCGTCACGACGAACAACAGCGCACACACCGTCCAGCGGTACCGCCCCGTCACGCGTCACTGCGGGCCATAGCTTCCCATAGCCCCTGCAAGTACATCACGCCAAGGGCGCGATCGTACAGGCCGTATCCGGGGCGTCCGGTCTCACCCCAGATCATACGGCCGTGGTCCGGACGCATCGGGCCCGCAAAGCCCACGTCCTGGAGCGCGCGCAGCACGCTCCACAGGTCCACGCTCCCGCAAGCCGACGGATGTGCCGTCTCGTGGAACGATCGCGGGCCCGTGAGGCGGACGTTGCGGCAATGGGCGAAGTGGATCCGGTTGCCGAGGCGGCGCACCATGCTCGGCAAGTCGTTGTCGGGGTTGGCGCCGAGCGAGCCGGTGCAGAACGTCACGCCGTTGGCGGGGTGGTCCACGAGGGCCGTGAGCCGGTCGAGCGCGGCGGCATTGGTGATGATGCGGGGCAGCCCGAAGATCGGCCACGGCGGGTCGTCCGGGTGGATCGCCATCCGCACGCCCGCTTGCGCCGCTACCGGCACGACCCGCTCGAGGAAGTACGCGAGGTTCGCCCACAGGCGCTCCGCGTCCACGTCGCGGTACGCCGCGAGCAGCGCCCCCACCTCCTCGGCCCGGTATGCGGTGGCCCACCCGGGGAGCTGTCCCGTCCCGCGCGACAGATCGATCGCGGCGAGTGCGCGGTCATCGTACGCCAGCGCCGTCGAGCCGTCGGGCAATCGGTGCAGGAGGTCGGTGCGCGTCCAGTCGAACACCGGCATGAAGTTGTAGCACAACACCGGCACACCGAGCTCGCCGATGCGCTGCACGCTGGCGCAATAGCCGTCGATGAGCCGGTCCCGGGTCGGTCGGCCCAGCTTGATGTCTTCGTGGACGGGGACGCTCTCGACCACGGCGAAGTGGAGCCCGGCGTCTTCGATCTCCGCCTTCAGCGTGCGGAGCCGGTCGCGCCCCCAGGCCTCACCGACGGGGATTTCGTATAGGGCCGTGACGACGCCGGTCACACCGGGGATCTGGCGGATGTGCGAGAGCGAGACGGCGTCGGCGGGGCCGAACCAGCGAAAGCTCGGGATCACGCCTGCAGTCGCGCCTCGACGTCGCGCGCGCTGGCGCGGCTGAAGTCCCCGGGCACGGTCAGCTTCAACGCGCTCGCGGCCACCGCGAACTCGAGCGCGCGAGCCGGCGTCTCCCGCGCGAGCAGCTGAGCGATGAGCGCTGCGGCAAAGCTGTCGCCACCGCCCACGCGGTCGACGACCTGCACATCGTGGCGCCGGCTCTGGGCAAAGGCACGCTCGCCGGTGTCATACAGCATCGCGCTCCAGCCGTGCTCGCGCGGCCCGAAGATCTCACGCCGGGTGAGCGCCACGCGCCGGGCGCCCACGCGCTGCGCGACCTCCTCGGCCAGCTCCCGAGCCGCTGCCGCGGTCGCGAGTGGATCGCCCTCGGCGTGAACGGCGAGCATCGCGCGCAGCGCCGCGACATTGCCGATCAGCACCGCCACTCCCCGGAGTAGCGGTTCGATGACGTGCCGCGGGTCCCGGCCCCGCCACAACGCCTCGCGATAGTTCAGGTCGAAGCTCACGGGCGTGCCCTGGGCGTGCGCGCACGCGAGGGCGGCGGCAAGGGCCGCGGCCGGTCCCGCCCCCAGCGCGGGCGTGATCCCCGACGCATGGAACCACACGGCCCCCGCCAGGATGCGGCCCCAATCCAGGTCACTCGGCTCGACACGCGCGAACGCCGAGCCGGCGCGGTCGTATACCACCTGCATGTCGCGCAGATCGGCGGTTGGCTCGACGAAGTAGATCCCGAGGCGGTCGCCGCGTTCGGCCCGCACGATCCACTCGGTCCCGACGCCCTCCCGCTTGAGCGCCGCGATCCCCGCCTCGCCGATGGGGTTGTCCGGGACGCGCGTGACGTAATCACACCGCACCCCGAAATGGCTGAGCGCGACCGCCACGTTCGCCTCCGCCCCACCGAAGTAGCTCACGAGCTGGCCCGACGCGAACAGGCGCTCCTCGCCGGGCGGGCTGAGCCGCAGCAGCAGCTCACCGAAGGTCACGACCCTCGCGTCGCTCACCCGCGCGCCTCCGCGACGCGGGTGACGAGCGCCCACGCCCTCGCCGTCAGCTCCGCGGTCCGATCCGGTTGGAGGAGCGCGGCGGTCACGAGCGCGCTCCCCACGCTCACCGCCGCGGCGCCGGCGCGGATCCAGTCGCCGGCGTTCTCGAGCGACACGCCGCCCGACGGCGCGAGCCGCAGGAAGGGCAGGGGAGCGAGCACGTCACGCACGTAGCCGGGACCGACCGCCGAGGCGGGGAACAGCTTCACGAGCTCCGCCCCGCCACGCCACGCCTCGACCAGCTCCGTCGGCGTGAACGCGCCCGGGATGCACGGGACGTCCCGGTCGCGGCACGCGCGCATCACGGCCAGGTCGAGGGTCGGGCTCACCACAAAGCGCGCCCCGGCGTCCATGACCGAACGGGCGGCGGACACGTCCAGCACCGTGCCCGCGCCCACCAGGCAGCCGAGCGCCTGGTCCGCCGCGAGGTCGGCGATCGTATCGATGGCGCCTGGCGTCGTCAGCGTTACCTCCACGGCTCGCACGCCTCCCGCGGCGAGCGCCCGGGCGACGCCGCGCAGCGGGTGACTCGCGGAGAGACGGACGACCGCGATCACGCCGCTCTCGAGCACCGGTCCTAAGCCGGGACGCGCTGCCGTCGTGGTCGACATGCTCAGGGCAGGCCGGAGGTCATGTGGTCGGGCGCTCGTTGCAACGCGGCGAGCGCCCCATCCACGCCGTCGCGCTCGAGCGTCAGCAGCCAGTAGCTCGTGGCGTCGAGAAACCCTGGGAGGCGCGCGAGACTCACGCCCCACAGCTCCGCGTCGGCAAGGGCGCGCGCGGCGAGTTCCTCCCATGTGGTCACGGCGCGCCAATGGCGCTCGACCAGCGATCGATCGGCATCCTGTCCCCGGGCGCCCCCGGCACCCCCGAGGCGCGCCCACCGCAGGTACGCCGCGCACGCGAGGGAGAGTCCCCGCGGAACGGACGCGCGCTTGCGGTCAAATGCCACGATCGCCGGCACGATCCGCAGCCGCCACTTCGCCGTCTCATTCGTGGCGATCACCCGCCACTCGTGATCGAGCCAGGGGTTGCGAAACCGGTCGAGCACGTCACGCGCGAAGGCGAGCCCCGAGTCCCGGGGCACGTCGATCGCGGGCACGATCTCCTCGAACAGGATGTGCTGAAGGAACATGCTCAGCCGCGGGTGGTCGGTCGCCTCCCGCACCGTCCGTACGCCGGCCAGGAGCGCGAGTGGCGCCATCGCGGTGTGCGCACCGTTCAACAGTCGCAACTTGCGCTCCCGATAGAACGTGATGTCGGGCTGGAAGATCACCGACTCGGGTGACACGTCGATCGGGAACGCCGGCCGCAGCGCCGCCGGATCCGCCTCGATCGCCCAGAGGAGGTGGGGCTCCGCGACGGTGAGGAGCGAGTCATGATAGCCGAGCTGGTGCTCGAGCGTCGCGAGCCCGGCTGGAGCAGGGGTGCCCGTCGTGATCCGGTCGACCAGCGAGGAGCAGAACCGCACCTGCCGCGCCAGCCACGCGCGGAACTGCGGGCCGGGGTCGTGCTCGCGCGCCAGGCGCTCGACCATGGCAGCCAAGCGGGGTCCGTTCTCGTCGACCAGCTCGGTGGGGATCACGAACAGCGGAGGACCGTCGGGGAGGTGTGTGAAGCGGGTGTGCAGGAGATCCGTCAGGCGAGCGGGAAAAGTGCCCTCGGGGCGAAAGCCTGCCTCCGTCACGTTGCTCACGATCACCCGCAGCTCGGGCCCGGCCGCCACGGCGCACACGGCGTCCCACTCCGCGTCCGCGACGAGCGCTCGGGAAATCGAGCCGATGAGCCGGGTGCGCTCGACCGGACGCCCGTGCTCGAGGCCACGCTCCACCAGCGTGAACAGACCATCCTGGGCGTTGATCGCACTCGCCCGGCCCCGGCCCTCGGGGGTGCTCTGCACGACGACGATGCGACCGCCGAAGGCGCCGGCGCGGTTCGCGGCATCCACCGCGGTCGCGCACACCGCGCGGAGCAGCATTCCGCTGCCGAATTGGAGCACGCGCTCCGGGAGCGCGGATCGTGGGTAGGCTTTGGTCGGCCAGCGCGTGTCGCTCAGGCGCTCGAGATCGCGCATGGCGACAAAGTGATCTCCAGGCGGGGAGCGCGCTACCTCCCCGTCCGATTACAAGCGCGCGGGGGGCGTCAGCGGAGGCGCGATGACGGGCCCTTCCGGCTCCGGCGTGAAGTCCTCCCCGGGATTCACGAACAGGTCCTGCTCGAAGCGGTACTGCTTGTCGTACAACTGACGGTACCGGCCGTGCTTCGCCAGCAGCTCGGCGTGCGTGCCGCGCTCCACGATCTCGCCGCCTTCCAGCACCAGGATCTGGTCCGCGCTGCGGATGGTCGACAGGCGGTGGGCGATCACGAACGTAGTGCGGCCACGGCGTAGCGTGCGCAGTCCGTCTTGAATCGCCGCCTCGCTTTCCGAGTCGAGGCTCGACGTCGCCTCGTCGAGGATGAGGATGCGCGGATCGGCGAGGATCGCCCGGGCGATGGAGACCCGCTGCCGCTCTCCCCCGGATAGCTTCACCCCGCGCTCGCCTACGATCGTGTCGTAGCCCTGCTCGAAGCGCCGCACGAACTCGTCGCAATGCGCGATGCGCGCCGCCTCCTGGATTTCCGCTCGGGTCGCGTGTGGCCGGGCGAACGCGATGTTCTCCGCGATCGTGCCGTCGAACAGAAAGTTGTCCTGCAGCACGACACCCAGCCGGTGGCGATAGTCGGCCAGCCGCAGCGTGGCGAGATCACGGCCGTCCACCACGATCCGGCCCGCCTTCGGCCGGTTGAACGTGAGCACGAGGTTGATCAGCGTGCTCTTGCCCGCTCCCGACGACCCCACCAGGGCCGTGGTCGAGCCGGTGGGCGCGTGAAACGAGATGTGCTTCAGCACCTCTCGGCCGGCCACGTATTCGAAGCTCACGTCCTCGAACGCGACGTCCCCGGCCACGTCGAGGAGCGGCACGCGCTTCCCGTCCTCCGAATCTTCGGTGACGAGGCGACGGATCTCGCGGATGCGGTCCAGTCCCGCGAACGCCTCGGTGATCTGCGTGCCGATGGACGCGATGTTGATGAGCGGTAGCGCGACCAAGCCGATGAACACGCCGTACATGAAGAAGTCGCCCAGCGTCATCTGGCCCGAGAGAATGGCGTGCCCGCCCTCGAGGATCATCAGGATGCCGATGGCGCCGATGATGAGCGTCGCGAACGCGCCGACACCAGAGATCCCCGTCATGGTCGTGGCGATGTTGCGGAACAGGGCGTTCGCCCCGCGGGTGAACACCAGTCGCTCGCTCCGCTCCGCTCGGTAGGCCTTCACGATGCGGATGCCGCCCAGCGTCTCGCCCAGCCGGCCGGTGACGTCGGCGTTGAGCTTGCCGCGCTCCCGGAACAGCGGCCGCAGCTTGGCGAACGCGAACGCCATCCCCCCGCCGAAGCACCCCAGGATCAAGATCGCGAATACCGTCAGCCGCCAGTTGAGGTAGAACAGGACGCCCAGGGCGATCGCCGCGGTGACCAGTCCGCCCACGAGCTGCACCAGTCCCGTCCCCACCAGGTTTCGGATGCCTTCGGCATCGGTCATGATGCGCGAGATCAAAATCCCGCTCTTGGTCGAGTCGAAGTAGCTGATGGGGAGTCGCAACACGTAGGCCTGTACCATGCGCCGCATGTCGGTGATCGCGCGCTGCGCGGCGACGCCAAGCACTTGGGAGAGCCCGAAGCCGGTGATTGCCTGGAGCAGGGTGGCGCCCCCCGCGGCGAGGGCGAGGGGCATGAGCAGCTCTGGGTGATGCTGATTGATCACCCGGTCGATCACCCACTTGGAGGAGGACGGCAGGACCAGGCCGGCGAGCCGATTGATGAGCATCAACGCCAGGCCCACCGCCAGCCGCCCGCGGTGCTGGTAGACGAGCGCCCGCGCCTCCTGCCAGGCGCCAGGGGTGATGGTCTTTTTGGGGGGTCGCGTGGAGGCGTCAGCCATGCGTGTCCGGAATCTAGCAGCGCCCGGGCGGGAGAAGTACTTGACATAGTCAAGTATCTGGCAAGATTCCCCGCATGGCGCCGCGCGGGCTGGAACAGCGGGTCGAAGCGGCGCGCCGGTTCAACCGGTTCTATACGCGGAAGATCGGCGTGCTGCACGCGGGGGCGTACGACAGCCCGTTCTCGCTGACCGCGGTGCGGGTGTTGTACGAGCTGGCACATCGCGATCGCCCCACGGCGACGGAGCTGGGCCGCGAGCTGGGGCTCGATGCCGGCTATCTGAGCCGCCTGCTCCGCGCCTTCGAGAAGCGTGGCCTGGTCTCGAAAACCCGCTCCACCACCGATGGTCGGCAGAGCCACCTCGCGCTCACCGCCCAGGGGCGCAAGGTGTTCGCGCCGCTCAATGCCCGCTCGCACGACGATGTCGCCGCCATGCTGTCCGCCCTGTCCGCGAGCGAGCAGGACGACGTGATCGCTTCGATGCTGACGATCGAGCGGCTGCTGGGCGATCGTGAGCGGCCGGAACGATCGCTCCTGCTGCGGCCGCCGCAGCCGGGCGACCTGGGGTGGGTGGTGCAGCGGCACGGCGCGGTCTACGCCCAGGAGTACGGCTATAACGCAGACTTCGAAGCACTCGTGGCCGGGATCGTGGCCCACTTCGTTCAGCACAACGACGTCAAGCGGGAGCGCTGCTGGATCTCGGAGCTGGACGGCGAGCTCGTCGGCTGTGCATTTCTCGTCAAGCAGTCGGCGACCGTCGCGAAGCTGCGTCTACTCCTGGTGGAGCCCGCGGCGCGCGGCGCGGGCCTCGGCACCCGCCTGGTCGATGAGTGCGTTCGCTTCGCCCGCCAGGCCGGCTACCGCAAGCTCACCCTGTGGACGCAGAGCGAGCTCACCGCGGCCCGGCGCCTCTACGAGAAGGCCGGCTTCCGGCTGACCCGCGAGGAGCGTCACCACAGCTTCGGGAAGGACCTGGTGGCCGAGACGTGGGACCTGGCGCTGTGATCGAGTCCCGTCCCTTCAAGGATCACTTCTCCCAGATCGCCGTCGCGTATGCAGCGCATCGCCCGTCGTATCCGCAGGCGTTGGTCGATTTCCTGGCGCGACTCGCCCCGGCGCGACGCTGCGCGTGGGACGCGGGCTGCGGCTCGGGGCAGCTCACGGTGCTGCTCGCCCGTGCCTTCGAGCGCGTGATCGGGACCGACCCGAGCGCGGAGCAGATCGCCCAGGCCACCACGCACTCGCGGGTCGAGTACCACCGGGCGTCGGCGGAGGCCAGCGGACTCGCGGCCGGCGTCGTCGATTTGGCGACAGCGGCACAGGCAGCCCACTGGTTCGACCTCCCCGCCTACTGCGCCGAGGTGCGGCGTGTCGCGCGGCCCGGTGCGATCGTCGCCTTGATCAGTTACGGCGTCGTCGCGGCGGGCGCCGATCTGGACGACGTCATTCGACCGTTCTATCGCGATGTCCTGGGTCGATACTGGCCTCCCGAGCGGTGGCACGTCGACGACGGCTACCGGTCTCTGCCGTTCCCGTTCGAGGAGCTCGACACTCCCGCGCTCGAAATTCGCTGCGAATGGCGCCTGGTGGAGCTGATCGGCTACATCGGGACTTGGTCGGCGGTCTGGGCTCTGGAGCGGGCGGCCGGGCCAGAGAGCTTCGCGACGTTTCGGCGAGACCTCGCGACCGCGTGGGGGCCGCCGGAGACGGTCCGTACGGTCCGCTGGCCGCTGGCCCTGCGCGTGGGTCGCGTGTGATGGGGGCGGGGGCTGTTACTTGTGTGTCGCTCCCTTTGCCGAGTTGGCCTGGAACAGCGGCAGGTACTGCCCGTACCCCTCCTGCTCGAGCCGCTCCACCGGGATGAATCGCAGCGCCGCCGAGTTCATGCAGTAGCGCTGGCCCGTGGGCGCGGGTCCATCGTCGAACACGTGGCCGAGGTGCGAGTCCGCGTGGGCGGAGCGGACCTCGGTGCGCACCATGAACAATGAGCGGTCGGTATGCTCGCGCACGTTATCCGGCTCCAGCGGCTTGGTGAAGCTGGGCCAGCCCGTGCCCGAGTCGTACTTGTCGAGCGAGCTGAACAGCGGCTCGCCTGAGACGACGTCGACGTAGATCCCGGGACGGTGGTTGTCCCAGTATTCGTTACGGAATGCCGGCTCGGTAGCCTCGTGCTGTGTCACCTCGTACTGCAAGGGGGAAAGAGAGCGCTGCAGCTCCGCGTCCCCCAGCTTCTTGAAATGCATCGGGTTCCATCCTTTCGCGCTCGTTTGCGCGAGTCCAGCGTGCGTGGCGCCGGCGAGGAGCAGCGCGGCGCAGGTCAGGCGAAGTAATGAGTGGCGCATAAGCTCAATGTGTCGAGACGACCGGTGTGAGGGAAGGTAGGCTCCGCACAAGGTACGTCGCGAACCAGGGGGATGGATGTATTCGGAGAAGGGGAGGAGCCATGGCTGACTTGGTCGCAGTGTTGGCGCTCGCGGTGTGCGGCCTCGCAGGACTGTTCCTCATCCCCCTCGGCCTGCCCGGGCTCTGGGTGATGGCGGCCGGCTACCTCACGTATGGTTGGCTGACGGCGTTTCGCTCCGTCACCGTGGCGACCATCGCGATCGTCGTGGGGTTGGCCTTCCTGGGCGAGATCGTCGACACCTGGCTGGGCTTTCGGTTTGCGCGCCGCTACGGGGGGTCGAGGCGTTCGGGGTGGGGGGCCCTTCTGGGTGGATTGGTCGGGGCGGCGGTCGGCGTCCCCGTGCCGGTCGTGGGCAGCATCATCGGGGCCTTCGTGGGGTCGTTTGGCGGCGCGGCGCTCTTCGAGTACTCCTGGTCCCGTCGGGCGGACGTCGCGGTCGGGGCGGGTTGGGGTGCCGTGGTGGGGCGCGCCGCCGCGGCCGCGGCGAAGATCGCGCTCGGCGTCGTGATCGCCGTCGTCAGCCTGGTTGCGGTGCTTCGCCGGTGAGCGGCGATCGCGGCCCGATCGCCTGCCGGAACGCCACGAACACGGCCTCGGACCACCACTGACGGCACTCCGCGATCTGTTCGAGCGCCTCCGCGGGTGTGAGGGGCGGCTCCTCGAATCGACCGGTGATCAGGGTGTCGTAAGCGTCCACGATGCCGACGACCTGGGCCGCGACCGGGATCTCGTCTCCCTTGAGGCCGTCGGGATAGCCGGTCCGATCGTAGCGCTCGTGATGCCAGCGGATGACCGCGAAGCGGTCGCCTCCGAGGGCGCTCGCAAACCACTGCTCTCTCGAGACAGCGATCAGGATGACGGGCGACAGCGTGAGGGTCGGGGCCACCGTGTGTCGGGCGGGCAACAATCGGGCCGAGGAACGTTCACTGTGACCTGCTTGCTAACTCCAAGTTGCACAAAGTGATCAGGCCACGTCATCGGACCTTTGGCGATGTCCGCTGTTGCGTCCGCACCGGGTGGCGCGTCGGTGGGGCACTCCCCTATTTGCCGCATTCCGGCCCGTCGGTGCCGCAAAAACGCCCTATCAGCGCCCGCCGACGCGTCATAACCTTAGGCGTCGCGTTCGTGTCTTCCCTTCTGTTGGAGATCGCTACGGCTCCGGATTCGGTGCAACAGCGTCGCAGCGAGGTGCTCCGTCAGGCGAGCATCGCCCTGCAGGGGCGTACGGTTACGCTGTGGGAGGTCTCTGCCAAGGCGGAGGTGACGCCCGTTCTCGCGAGCGTCCTCAACCCGAGTGCCACGGACACGGCCCTCGACGTCGATACCACACTGCACTATTGGGGCGCTCCCATCATCCAGGGCAGTAGTTGGGTGGGCTGCCGTCTCAACGATGGTGGGGCCTGGTGTGTCGCCCCGGTGCGGAAGCAACCCGCGGCACCGCCTCCCGGAGGCGTGGAGCGGCGCAGCCGCGAGCGCATCACGCTCGAGCTGGCGGGTCTGTGTCTCGGCCTCGTGGACCAACCCCAGGCAGCGCCCCGGCCACGCTTGCCAGAGTCCGACGCCCTCGCCGAGCTGGTGCGGCAGCCGAGCGTGATCGCCCACGAAGTCGCCAATCCGCTGACCGCCGCGCTCGCGGGCCTCGATCTCGCGGTGGATCTAGTGCGCTCGACGGAGACACTGGAATCCGCCTTCAGGGAGGAGCTGCTCGAGGAGTTGGCGGGCGTGGGGGAGGGAATGGATCAGGCGATCGCGTTCCTGCGCTCCGTGCAGGATCGCGCCCGGGGGGGACTGGCACGCTCCGAGCGATTCGATGCGGGTCAGGTCGTCCGGTCCTGCGTGGCCCTTGAGCGGCCCTTGGCCCTGAAGCGCGCCATCGCGCTGCAAGGGGTCATCGCCGTGAGCGGCGTGTTCCTCCAGGGGGATCCCAACGCCCTGTATCAGGTGCTCACCAACCTGATTCGTAATGCCGTCGCGGCCTCCCAGGAGCGTCGCACCCCCGTGGTGGTCACCATGGGGCAGGTGGACGATACCTTGCGCGTGGCCGTGCAGGACAACGGCGTCGGCATCGCCGCCGAGCATCTCGACCGAATTTTTGAACCGGGGTTCACCACTCAGGAGTTCGGCTCGGGTTCCGGCACCGGTTTGACCGTGGTGCGCCAGATTACGGAGGGGATGTTCGGCGGCCGGGTCGAGGTGGCGTCCACGGTGCGTCGTGGCACCACGTTCAAGCTGATCCTACCGATCCCCCCACAGCGCACGCCGCGCGAACGCCGATAAGGCGTCCGGGAGGCTGCCGCCCGTCCACGGCCGCCTTGTTCTGCGTCCCGCTCCCCCGCACCCGCCCCTTCATGTATTGCTCTCCGTCGCGCCCGTCGCATATAGTGTGCGTCCTCCACCCGCCCAAACCCCCGGCGAGTGAGCCGGCGCACCCTTGCCGCAGGAGTGGGATCGTGAATCTTGCTGTGGTGCGGCGGAAAGACTCCGTATGACCGACTGGGCGGAAAGACTCCGTACGACCGACTGGAAAGAAACGATCGGTCGCCGGCTGCACGCGCTCCACCTCGACAGTATCAGGAGCCAGATCCTGGTCTTCGCAGTGGTGGCGACGCTGGTGCCCACGGTGGCGCTGACGATCGCATCGTCCCGGCAAACCCGGCGGGCGGAGACGGAGCGGGCCGAAGCGGAGCTGCGGCGCGCCAGCGCAGAGACCGCCTGGGACGTGAGCTTGTGGCTCACCGACCGCCAGCGTGATTTGCGGGTGGCGGCGAGCTCGTACGCGGTGTCGGACAATCTGAACGGCGGCAGCCAGGCGTCGACTCGGCTGCGTGACTACCTCACCTCGGTGCGCGAGCGCTGCACCGAGTGTGAGGGGCTGCTCGTGAGCGACGGGCACGGGCGCCCCGTGTCGAGCAGCGGCGGGCGGATGAGCGGCGTGGCGCTCTCCGCTGAGCGGCTGAACGCCCTGCGAACGGGCGACGTCGTCATGGGCGAGCCCTACTGGGACAGCGGCATCGGGAAAGCCGCGATCACGCTCGCCGTCCCGATCCGCAAGGAGGACGGCAAGCTCCAAGGCGCGCTCACCGCCAAGATCAACCTCCGCTCCCTCACCGACGCCCTACAGCGTCTCGCTCCCGCCGAAGGAGGTGACGTGACGCTGATGACGGACCAGGGGCGCCTCATTCTCCGGGGGCGCGTCAGCTCCGCGGAGCTCCTGCGGACCAAGCTCCCGCAGCCGCTGATGCAGACGTTGTTCGATCAGGAAGGGTCGATCGTTTCATACAAGCGCGCCGACGGGCAAGACGTGCTCGGCATTCTGCGGCGCCTTCCCCAGCTCCGTTGGGCGACCGCGGTGGAGCTGCCTGAGGCCGCGGTGGGTAGCGGAGTCGGCGCCGTTACGCCGGTGGTGTTGGGGACGCTGGTTGTGGGTGTGGGGCTCGTCGCCTACTTGTTGGGACTGCTCATCGTGCGGCCGCTCGCGCGGCTCACCAGCGCCGCGGCCAAGGTGGCGGCTGGTGATCTGGCGGTGGAGCTCCCCAGCGGTGGAGGCGGCGAGGTCGGATACCTGACGCAGGTCTTCAAGAATCTCGTGACCCGCGTGCGGGAGCGTGAAGGGCAGGGAGAGCTCGAGCGCCTCTCCGTCACCGACGCGCTCACCGGCCTGTACAACCGGCGTCACCTCACGGGGACCCTCGCCAACGAGGTGCAGCGGTCCCGCCGCTTGCGGCGCACCTTCGCGGTGTTGCTGATCGACGTCGATCGCTTCAAGCAATACAACGACACGCACGGGCATCTCGCGGGTGACGCGGCGCTCGTCAAAATCGCGGAGATCCTGCGCAAGACGACGCGGGCGGTCGATTCCGTGGCGCGCTACGGCGGCGAGGAGTTCCTGGTGCTCTTGCTCGAGACGACGCTCGCGACGGCGGCCTCGGTGGCGGAGCGCATTCGGACTCGTGTTGCGTCGGAAACGTTCGAGGGCGGGAAGGTGACGGTGAGTATCGGCGCGGCAGAGTATCCTGCCCACGGCGACACGCCGGAAGAGCTCATCGCGAGCGCTGACGCCGCCATGTACAAGGCAAAGGAGGCCGGTCGCGACCGCGTGGCGGTGGCCGGCGCTCCGGAGGGGAAAAAACGGCGCCGCAAGGGCGACGAGTGATCCGCCTCAGCGGTGCTTGATGAAGGTCCCATCCTGGAGCTCGGCGTACGCGCGCCGCAGCTCCTCCGGCGTGTTCATCACGATCGGCCCCCGCCAGGCCACAGGCTCCGCAATGGGACGCCCGGAAACCAGCAGGAAGCGGATTCCGGCGTCCCCTGCCTCAACCGTGATCTCGTCGCCCGAGTCGAACAGCACGAGCGAGCGGTTGCCGACCAGCTCCGGCGTGCCGCTCGCCTCACCTACCCACTCGGTCCGCACGGCCTGGGGCGCCGACGCGTCCCGGAACGTCCCGCTGCCCTCGAACACGTACGCGAAGGCGTGGCGCGAGGACTCGACGGGGAGGGTCTTGCGAATCCGGGGTGGGATCGTGACGTCCAGGTAACGGGGATCGGCCGCCACGCCGACCACCGGCCCCGTCTTGCCCCAGAAGGTGCCGCAGACGACGCGCACCCGCGTCCCGTCGTCGTCCACGACTTCGGGGATGTCCTTGGCGAGAATATCCTGATAGCGCGGGTCGGTCATCTTGAGCGAAGCGGGGAGGTTGGCCCACAGCTGAAATCCGTGCATCCGGCCGCGCGGATCGCCTCGCGGCATCTCCTGATGCAGGATGCCGCTCCCGGCGGTCATCCACTGCACGTCCCCGGCGCCGAGCGCGCCGCGGTTGCCGAGGCTGTCGCCGTGCTGCACCGTGCCGCTGAGGACGTAGGTGATCGTCTCGATGCCGCGATGCGGGTGCCAGGGAAATCCGGCGAGGTAGTCTTGCGGGTTCTCGTTGCGGAAGTCGTCCAGCAGGAGGAACGGGTCGAACTCGCGAGTGTCCCCGAACCCGAACGCGCGCCGCAGCTTTACGCCCGCCCCCTCGATGGTAGGCTGTGCTCGCGTGATCGTCTTCACTGGCCGGATCGACATGTGTCCTCCCCTCCTCGCGCCGTGCGGTGATTATAAACATACTTCCTCCCGCGCCATGACAGCGTCGACACCGGGAAAGCACGCGCTCGTCTTCATCGCGACCGCGGTGCTGATCGACATCATCGGCTTCGGGCTGATCCTGCCCGTGTTGCCGGCCCTGCTGGTCCGACTCACCGGCGAAGGCGTGAGCACGGCCGCCATCTACGGCGGCTGGCTGGCCTTCGTGTACGCGGTGATGCAGTTCCTGTGTGCACCCATCCTCGGCAATCTGTCCGACCGATTCGGCCGGCGTCCCGTGCTGCTCTTCGCCATCGGCGCGCTCGGCGTGGATTACCTGATCATGGGCTCCGCGCCGACGTTGGGATGGCTGTTCCTGGGCCGCACCATCTCGGGGATCGCGGGCGCGTCCTTCACCCCGGCGTATGCCTACGTCGCCGACGTCAGCCCGCCCGAGAAACGCGCGCAGAGTTTCGGCTTGATCAGCGCCGCCTTCGGCACCGGGTTCATCCTGGGACCGGCGCTGGGCGGCCTGCTGGGTGGGTTCGGGCCGCGCACGCCGTTCTTCGCAGCCGCGGGTCTGAGCCTCCTCAATTTCGTGTACGGCCTATTTGTGCTCCCCGAGTCGCTGCCGCCGGAGCGGCGTCGCGCCTTTACCTGGAAGCGCGCCAACCCGCTCGGCATGCTCGGCCAAATGCGCCGCCGCCCGCTCGTCTCCGGCTTACTGATGGCTCTGTTTCTGTGGATGTTGGGACACCAGGTGATGCCCTCGACATGGGCGTATTACACGAAGTTCCGATTCGGCTGGACCGAGGCGATGATCGGCGCATCACTCGCCTTGGCTGGGGCGGTGATGGCCGTGAGTCAGGCGAGCCTGGTCCGCGTGCTGGTGCCGCGGCTGGGCGAGCGCCGGGTGGCACTCACGGGCATCGCGATCGCGGCGGTCGGGTATCTGGGCTACGGCACCGCCACCGCCGGTTGGATGATGTTCGCGTGGCTCGGGACGTGGCTGTTCGGCGCGATGGTCATGCCCACCACCAACGCCCTGATGTCGCATCGCGTGCCGGCCGACGCGCAGGGCGAGCTGCAGGGGGCGGTGGCGAGCCTTTACTCGCTCAGCACGATCGTCGGGCCCCCCATCATGACGCAGCTGTTCGGGCACTTCTCATCGCCTGCGGCGCCCGTCTACTTTCCCGGCGCGGCCTTCCTCGCCTCCACGGTGCTCGCGACGACGGCCTTCGTGATCTACTGGTCTGTGACCCGGGAACGGGCCCCCCGGACCGCCGAGGCGCAGGCGGTCGGCTCGTAAGTCAGCGCAGCCGGGGCGGCGACGGCGGCTGCGCGAGGGGCGATTCCACGGCGAGCTCCTGTGCGAGCACCGCCAAGCGGTCCGCCAGCGCCTCAAGCTCCGTCAGCCGGCGCCGGCTCTTGTATCGATAGGTCGTCCGAGCGGTCACATAGGTCGTCGCCATCCACAAGGGGATGATCGCTCCGATTGCGCCCGCGGGGGCGTGCAACGCGCCGACCACTAGTCCGATCACCGGCCACACGCCGCCCCCACCCATGCCCCCGCCGATGCCGCCAAAGATCGCGCCGATCAGCTGGGCGAGACTCTCCTGAATCGTGATGCGCGTCCTGCCCGCGCGCACCGTCACCACGATTTCCAGCTTGCGTTGCGATACGCCGGGTGACGCGGTCCAAGAAAACGACCGCCCCAGCTGGCTGACCTGCCCCACGTTCTTGAGGATGCGCCGCGTCTCATCCACCATGACCGAGTAGTCGCTCTCGGGCACCTCGCCGTCCACGATGCGCTCGATCGAGATCACCGTCGGTCCCCCTACCCAGGGATTGTTGCCGGTCGGAATCTCCACGACGGGCAGCGACGTGGCGCTCGGCGCGCGCATCGAATTCGCCGCGGCGCGCACGTTCGTGGCCGCAATGCCCACCTCGGCGGCGAGCGCTTCGACGCCGCCGATGGTCATGGCGCCGCTCGCCGTTGGCGTGCTCGCTTCGAGCTCGCTGGCCCGCTTGACGATCTCTTGGACTTCGCTGCCGCTATAGCGCCGGCGCACCGGCGTCGTCGCGGAGAGCTCCCCGATCAGCGCCGCGGTGGTTGGGGTGCGCTGGTCGTGCCGGATCGCGAGTCCCCGCACCAGCGCCGCTTCGACTGCCGGGCCCGCCTCCGTCAGCCGGGTGCGGTGCGCCGGCGCCGCTTCGAGGAAACGGCCGGCGCGCACCGCATCCTCCGTCGGCCAGCGGCCCGGCGGCTCGCCCACCAGCATCTCGTAGATCACCACCGCGAGGCTGTAGACGTCGGTCTTCTGGTCGAGGTCGGTGAGCCCGGCTGCTTGCTCGGGGCTCATGTAGCCCGGCGTGCCGACCGGGAACCCGGTGCGGGTCAGGTTCGCGCCCCCCGCAGTGCTGATCGCCTTGGCGATCCCGAAGTCGGCGACGATCGGGTGCCCCTGCGAGAACAGCACGTTCTCGGGCTTGATGTCGCGGTGAAAGACGCCCATGCGGTGCGCATACGAGAGGGCGTCGGCCACCGGCGCGGCGATCGCCAGCGCGTCGACGGTGCGCAAGCGCCGTCCGCCCTCGAGCCGTTGGCGCAAGGAGCCGCCCTCGAGGTACGGCATGACGTAGTACAGGAATCCCGCCGCTTCTCCGGAGTCGTACAGGGCGAGGATGTGCGGGTGGGTGAGACCCGCCGCGATCTGGATCTCCTTGAGGAAGCGCTCGACGCCGAGGAACGCCGCGAGGCCGGGAAGCAACACCTTGAGCGCGACGTCGCGCCGGTGCTTCGGGTCCGCCGCTAGGTAGACGGTCGCCATGCCGCCACGTCCCAGCACGCGGCGCAACTGGTAGCGCCCGTCGAGCGCGGCCTGGAGATCGCTGGGGAGGTCGGTCACGGCGGAGCTGTGGCGGGGCGCTCCAAGGCTGGACGGTCCCAGCCGGCGAGGTTCGCGCCGGCGGTGTAGGTGCTTTCCAGGAAGGCGAGCAGCAGATCGTCGGGCCGCTCTGCCGCGCGGACCGCGTCGTACGGGAGAATGTATTCACCCAAGTCGGAGCTGAAGAACGCGGGAGCCGGGACAGCCGCCTGACCGTAACCGGGCGGCGTGGGATAGCTGTACGCATAGAATGCCGGCTCAGCGACGGCCGTGCTCAACCCCCTGCCAGGCCAGAAGCCGCAACTGGCGCACTCGTGTGAATACGCTTCCACCATCACGTAATCGGGGCAATTGGGAACACCGCCACCGTGCCGCGGCGCCGTCCGACCGGAGAAGCGGGTGCAGGCGAGGTCGAACCCGCCCCACCAAAAGTGCGACGGACTCGACTTGCCGAGGAACCGGCCACGGAACCGCTTCAAAACCTGGTCGACGTGGCTCAGGATGCGCCACCAGCGCTGCGCGTAGTCCGGATCGTACGCCGCGTGCTCGCGGTCGTCGGCGAACGGAATCGCCCGCGGCACCTCGACCGGCACCGGCCAGAGCTTCAGCGTGATGCCCAGCTCGGCGAGCGTCGCCAGGTACTGGCGGTAGAAGTCGGCGACCGGTTGCGCGACGAGCGGAAGGAAGCGCGTCGTCCCTTCGCTGGTGCGCACCACGAGCCGGTGCTCCACGAAGTCGAAGGCGACATCGAACGTCAGTGGACCGGCGACGAGCGGGCTGGTCGTCAGCCCTCGAGCGGTGAGCTGCAGCGCGACGTGCCACCAGTGGTTCTGCGGGGGCGCGAAGGCCAGGCTCGTCTTGCCGACGATCTGCGTCCACATGTGGAGGGTCGCGTACGTGTCCTGCCAGGCGGGGAGTGGCAACGCCGCCCATGCGCCCGTTACCGCGCCCACGCGGGACAGGTCAGACCTCCATGTCGTCGACAAAGCAGTACCGCCAGTCTTCGCCCGGCTCGAACGAGCGGACGATGGCGTGTGCCGACGTGTGGGCGTGCTTGCGCGCGTGACGGTTGGGCGAGGAATCGCAACAGCCGACGTGCCCGCAGCTGAGACACAGTCGGAGATGCACCCACTGGCTCCCGCTCGCTAGGCATTCCTCGCACCCGTTCGGCGTACGAGCCCGCACGTTACGGATCTGATCGAGATGTGTGCACCGAGTGGTCATACCTAAAAGGTACTGCCAGTTAGCCCTCCTTCAAGAACAGCCGCAACTCCTCAGCGCGACCGGGAGCGAGGTGACAACAGTCACACGCCTGGCGTCGGGAGAATGTGTAATAGTGTTGCCGTGACCATTGCCCGCCGCGCGCTCCTCACGGTCGCGCTCGCCGCGTGCCGCAATCCTGCCGCTCACCCAGGAGGCCCGCCGCCGACTGGGGCGCCAGCTGTGCACGTGCAGGGCAGCCGGCTCGTGGATGACGCAGGGCATGCGGTTCGGTTGCGCGGGGTCAACCGCTCGGGGACGGAATACGCCTGCGCCCAGGGGTGGGGCATCTTCGATGGCCCGTCGGATTCGGCGTCGGTGCGGGCGATCGCGTCCTGGCATGCGAACGCCGTCCGCGTGCCGCTCAACGAGACCTGCTGGCTCGGCATCAACGGGGTGGCGCCGGCGTACTCGGGCGACAATTACCGCCGCGCGATCGCCGATTACGTCGCCCTGCTCAACGGGACCGGGTTGGTCGCCATTCTGGACCTGCATTGGAGCGCGGCTGGGACGGCCGTAGCGCTCGGTCAGGCGCCGATGCCGGACCGCGACCACGCGGCGGAATTCTGGCGCCAGGTCGCCGCCGCCTACAAGGGCAACGACCGCGTGATCTTCGATCTCTTCAACGAGCCGTTTCCGGACAACAACAGCGATACGCCGGAGGCGTGGCGCTGCTGGCGTGACGGTGGGACCTGCAGCGGCTTGAGCTTCCAGGCGGCGGGGATGCAGGAGCTGGTCGCCGCGGTGCGCGGCACGGGCGCCACCAACGTGGTAATGCTCGGCGGGGTCCAGTATGCCGCCACGCTCTCGAGCTGGCTGGCGTCCAAGCCCACCGACTCCCTGAACAACCTCGCGGCCTCATGGCACGTCTACAATTTCAGCTGGTGCAGTACGGCGACGTGCTGGGACAGCGATGCGGCCCCCGTCGCGCAGCAAGTCCCGCTGGTGCTCGGTGAGCTGGGGCAGGACGATCGCGGCAGCGCATTCGTCACTGCGCTGATGGATTGGATGGACGCCCGCCAGGGAAGCTATCTCGCCTGGTCGTGGGACGTGTGGGGTCAGTCCCTCGATCTCATCGCCGGCTATGATGGAACGCCTACCCCGTACGGTCAGACCTTCAAGACGAGGTTCGGGTCCTAGCGCCGAGGGCCTCGTCTCACTGCAGGACCAGCACCGCTACCATCCCGCCCAACCCGTCGGGGACCGTTGCCACGCCCTTCGGCACCACCCAATCCCGACCGTCCACCTGCAGGTTAAAATGGTAGAGCCCGGGCTTCAGAGACAGGGTTCCCTCCCACACCTCGCCCCCGACCGCGCGCAACAGGTACGGCTGCCAGGCGTTCCAGTCGCCGGCGATGGCAACCATGCGGACGCCGCTGAACCGGAACCGGACGACGACGCTGTCGCCGCGCCGAGTGAGCACGAGCGGCGCCAGCTTCCTGGCCGCCGCGGCCCGCCCGGCGCGGGTCGAACCGATCCGCACCCCGAGCGTGAAGAATCCGCCGCGGGGAAAGCCCTGGTAAGGGTCCCGCAGGTAGCTACCGCCACCCACTTCCACCGATACTGAGGGCGCAACCGCCAGCTGCAGGAAGGCGCTTCCCGCGCTGTAAGAGCCGTATACCGGCGACACACGGGCCTCGGGCGAGATGGACAGCACTGCCGGTCCGCGCTCGACCGTTGCAACGGCGCTAACGTCGGTGAACCACGCCCCGACAAAGTGAGTGGGCTCCACGATCACCTGCCACTCTGTGCCGGAGGCGCGGCCGCCCGGCCGCCACCAGGCGCGTGCCCGGGTATGGAGCGCCACCACCGACGAGTCGTTGGCGATCCACCCCGCGGAAGGCCCCGCGCCGAGACCGAACCCCCACTGTGGCGCGGACCAGAGCACCTCGCCCAACCCGTGCACCGCCGCTGTCCAAGCGCCCCCCGTCCAGGACGTGCCGGCCAGGTTACCCTCTGCTGCGAGCCGCCAGCGACCCGCGATACGCGGCGTGCTTCCCCAAGCATAGAGGCGACCATGGCTTGCCCAGACTCCTGCAGGCAGCGAAGCAAAGAAAGTGGAAGCCGACACCACCAAGGACGGGGCAGCGTACCGCAGTTCGGGGGCGAGGCTGGCCGAGCTGAAGCTCGAGCCGCTTTCGGTGCGCACGGTACCGATGCCGGCGCCCAGTGACCCGCGCACCTGGCCGGCCATGGGGGCGGGCGCACCCGCGAGGCTCGACGCGAGCAGCAGCCCGACGGAGAGGAGCGTCGGGAGGGCGGGTGCTGAACGCTGAGAGTGGGAAACACATGTAGGGGCGCAGCTCGCTGCGCCCCTACACTGCTGTGCGACGCCTACCGTGTCGTTATGGCCTATGACGACCGACCCGGTTCTTGCTTGGAGCAGGAGGGGGGTTATCCTGCCCGTTGTTGTCTTCCTTATCACCTTCACCTTGCGCCTGCGCAGCGTCCTTGGAACCCTCGTCCACGTCAGGCCCCTCATTCACGTCGGGACCGTCGTTTACGTCGGTGCCCTCGTTCGAGTTCGGACCCTCATCAACGTCTGGGCCCTCCTGGGCATCCTTCTGGTCCTCGGCCTTGTCGCCGTCGGACTGGTTGTGATCGACGTCGCCAGCGGTACGAACGGCATCGGCGGCTGGGCGGACCACCTCGCCCTGGAACTGCATGGCCTTGCCGTGTGCCACCGCCGCTTTGGTTCTGGGCGCCTGCGCCGCCAGCAACACCGGTACGGCGAGCCAGGCCACCGCGAACCCGAGAAGTCTGCAAAGCATGCTGCCTCCATTTTCACGGGGGAGTCCCGTATCGCCCGTAAAGATGGCTGCCGGCGCCTCCAGGTAACCAGCCGACGGGGAAGTCCCGCTAGGCCAGCGCGTTACCAATATCACCCGTACCACTCTTTAAGGGTAGCACCGGTTGCCGGTGACGCGCGTCACGTCTACCATCCTGGGCACACAGCCGGGCGAGAGGACAGGGGTGGAGTCCAGGGACACGCTCACGGACGCTGAAGTCATCCGAGCCGTGCTCGCGGGAGACGTGGAGCGCTATGCGGTGCTGGTCGAGCGGTACCGTGATCGCTACGCGCGCTATGCGACGCGAATGTTGGGATCGCGCGACGCGGCCGAAGACGCGGTACAGGACGCGCTGGTGCGGGCGTTCGACCGGCTGGCGGATTGCCGGGACCCCGACAAGTTCGCCGGGTGGCTGTTCCTGATTCTCCGGAACCGCTGCTTCGCGGACCAGCGACGACGCCAGCGCGAGGGGCGCATGCCGGAGGAGGCCGGCGCCAACGTCGCGACGCCGGAGCGGTCTGAGGACGCGGTCGAACAGCGGGAGAGGAGTCAGGCGCTGGAGCGGGCCGTGGGGCAGCTGACGTCGGAGCAGCGTGAGGCGTTCGTGTTGAAGCACGTGGCGGGACTGCCGTACGAGGAGATCTCGCAGCTCACCGGAGCGACGGTCGCCTCGCTGAAGATGCGGATGCACCGCGCGTATGATCGATTGCGAGAACTCATGAAGGAGCATCTCTGATGGCGACGTATCATCCGTTGGTCAAACGCCTGCTGGACGGCGAACTCTCGCTGGCCGACCTGCCGGCCAAGCTCCGAGCCGAGGGCGAGGAGGCGTTGCGCCTGGTCGCGGCCGTCGATCGCGCGCCGGTCGCGCTCTCGCCCGCCCTCGACACACGCGTGATGGAGACCGTGCGTCGGCACGCCAAGTCCCTGGCGCGCCGGGCCTGGCGCTGGCTCGCCGCCCCCCGGGAGGTGGCGGTCCGGGTGCGCGTGCGTCCCTGGGCCGTGTGGGGCGGGGCGCTGGCTGCCGCTGCAGCGATCGCCCTGCTCCTGGCTCGCCCCTCCTCGCCTGCGCCAAGCGTCGTGTACGTGCGGTTTGTACTGTACGCGCCCGGCGCGAAGCAAGTCGCCGTGGCCGGTACCTTCAACCAGTGGGATCAGCAGGCCACGCCACTCGTGCCGGCAGGGATGGACGGCGTGTGGTCGACCACCGTCGCGCTCCCCGTCGGTCAGCATCAGTATGCGTTCGTGGTCGATGGCCGGCGCTGGGTCGCGGACCCGGCCGCACCCGGAGTGGACGACGGGTTCGGTCGCCGCAACAGCGTGGTAGCGGTGACACCTCAAGGAGCCCGGACGCTGTGAGAGCTTTCTCGCTCGCCCTCGGGATGGTGATGGGCGCGCTGGCGTCGTTACTCCCGTGTGGGCTTGCGGCGCAGGATGTGGCGGCGCGCCTGAACGGGCGCGTTCCGGCGGCCGTCGCGCAGGCCGTGCAGGAGATCGCCACGGACGCGCGAGCCCGAGGCCTGCCGGTCGAGCCGCTGCTCCAAAAGGCGCTCGAGGGAGGGGCCAAGGGCGTTCCGGCCGACCGTGTGATCGCGGCTGTGCGGGTCTTGGCTGGACGACTCGGTGACGCGCAAGGCGCCCTGCAGGGCGGCGGTCTTCGCTCCCCGAGCCCGGAAGCGCTGGAGACCGGAGCATATGCGCTCAACGCGGGACTCAGCTCGCGTCAGGTGCGCGAGCTGGCGAGCGTGAGCCGGGAGCCGTACGATCCCGTCCTGACGCTGCGTATCGCGGCGACCCTGACCGCGCTGGGTGTGCCATCGGGGCAGGGCGTGGACCTGGTGGAGCACATGATTCGAGACCACCGCGGCCCCGGCGAGCTGCTCGACCTGCCGAACGAAGTGCAGCAGGGTATGGCGCGAGGCGCAACTGCCGCGGAGGCCGCCGAGGGACTCGACGGGAGAGACGAGCACCGCGGCGAGCGTCACCAGGAGGATGAGCAGCGCCGCCCCCCGCACAAGCCCTGACCGCCCCGCTGTTCCGTCGTTCTACCCCTTCTTGACGTTCATTCTCTCCAATGCAGCGCGCAGTCCATGCGCGAGGTCCAGCGCGTCCTTGTCTCCCCAAAAGTGCATGAAGAAAAGCCGCGGAGTCTCCCCCAACATGTGACTATGGAGAGCCGTCACGTCGATGCCATTCGACCTGAGGGCTCGAATGACGGGATTCACCTCGCTTTCGATCAGGACGAAATCACCCGTCACCGCCGCCTTGCCGCCGGCCGTTGGTTGAAAGTTGATGGCCGTTGCCACGCCCATCCCCGGCGGTACGTCCATGCCGCCCACGGTGACCGGCTCGGCACGAGCAACGGCCACCTGGTAGACGCCGCCATTCATCCTCCCGTGGTACCCGAGGGTTTGAGCGATCAGCGCGGTGTCGAGGGACGTCGAGGCCGGCGCTGACGGGGCCGTCGGTGGTGCGAGCGGAGTGTTCGTGACCGCGAGGGCCGCACGCACCGACGCCGCGAGCTTGGCCGGCGCGCCGCCGCCGGCGATGTGCATGTAGAGGACGTGCGGTGACTCGTGCCGCAGGTGGTTATGCACGGCCGTCTGCTCGATCCCTGACTCCTGGAGCTTATCGATCACGCGCTCGATCTCGCTCTCGAGCAGCACGAGATCGCCCATCAGCATCGCCTCATCGTCGCCCGTCTGTTTGAGGGCCACCCAGGAGCCCAACGCCAACGCTGGCAGCACGACGACGCCGTTCACCGTCACATGGAGATCAGCACGCGGGAACGCCACGCGATACACGTCTCCCGGGAGCATCGCACCCGTCCTTCCGAATGCCTGCTCGACTTGCTTCCAGTCGACCTGCGCCGCGAGTCCCGTCGGCACGAGGGTGAGGGCGATGACGACGAGCGGTTTCCACGATGCCATACGACCTCCTGGCGAGCGGGCATTGCCTTGATGGGCGCAAAGTGCTCCCGTACACTTGTGACCGTCAATTGACCGACTTGAAACGCCTCCTCCCAGCCGACGGGCGGCTGTTGTTCCTCACGCGAACCACGCGCCTGTTTGCCTACGGCGCGCTCTCCGTCGTCTTGGTCTTTTATCTCACCAGCCTCGGCCTGACCACATCGCAAACCGGCGCGTTGCTGACCCTCACGCTCGCCGGGGATACCGTGGTCTCACTTTGGCTCACCACGCGCGCCGATCGGATCGGGCGGAGGCGGACACTCGTCATCGGCGCCGTGTTGATGGGCGCCGCGGGCCTCGCGTTCGCGAGCACGCGTAATCTGACGCTCCTGATCCTGGCCGCAACGGTTGGGGTGATCAGCCCCAGCGGTAACGAAGTGGGGCCCTTCCTCTCCATCGAGCAGGCGGCATTGTCTCAAGTCGTCCCCGATTACACCCGGACCGCCGTGTTTGCCTGGTACACCCTGGCCGGCTCGTTCGCGACCGCCGTCGGTTCGCTGTGTGGCGGGGCGCTGTCACACGCGCTGGGGAGCTACCGGGTCGTCGTGTTGCTGTACGCCGGTTTGGGCGTTGTGTTGGCTGTAGTTTTCACCCGCTTGTCGTCGAACGTTGAAGTCAGGACGCGAGTGCAGCGGACGTCGTGGGGCCTCGGCCGCTCGCGGAATGTCGTGCTCAAGCTGTCCGCGCTTTTCGCCCTCGATTCGTTTGCAGGCGGCTTCATGGTGCAGAGCTTCGCCGCGTATTGGTTCTACCTCCGGTTTCGAGTCAATCCGGAGACGCTCGGCGCGATCTTCTTCGGGGCGAACCTCCTGGCGGGAGCCTCCGCGTTGCTGGCCTCCCGATTGGCCGGGCGCTTCGGACTCGTCCGCACCATGGTGTTCACGCATCTGCCCTCGAACGTCCTGCTGATTCTGGTGCCGCTGATGCCGACCCTGCCGCTCGCCGTGCTGGTCCTGTTTGCGCGCTTCAGCATCAGTCAGATGGATGTGCCCACGAGGCAGTCCTACATCATGGCGGTCGTGGGTCCGGAAGAACGCTCCGCGGCCGCCGGCGTTACAGGCGTGGCCCGCACGACTGGCGCCGCGATCGCGCCCGCGTTCGCGGGGCTGCTATTCGGTCAGCCGGCGCTGATCAACGTGCCGTTCTTCATCGCCGGCACGCTGAAGGTGATCTACGATGTCTTGCTGTACCGAGGGTTCGTTGCAGTTCGTCCCCCGGAGGAAGCGAAGTAGCGGCGATCATTTAGCTTGCGCTCCCGGCCTCGGCGGCGCGAGCGGCGGCAAGGACCGCGCCGGTCCGATCCGACGAGCCTCGATGGTCAGGAAGTTCGTGACCCACGTCTTGCCGCCATCCGTAGACCGGTCGCCGTTCCACGAGAACCGATCCGGCTGAATGTTGTAATAGCGGATCCGCCAGCGCGAGGGATTGCCGCGCGCCACACCGAACGTCTGCTCGATGTGCATCTCCTCGCCGACGCGTCGTCCCGTCCCGAAGTCCTGCAATCCCGATCCCGCATCCGCCCCCACTAGCTCCCAGCGATCGGCCACGCCGTTGAAGTTCCGCAGCGTGGTCGTCACGTAGTAGGTCTGGCCGCTGTCGCCCACGACACGATACTCGTCCAGTATCTGCCCCTCGGCCAGACGTACCGCGCTCCAGTATCCGCGTCCCGGCCCGAATTCGTGGCTCACCGAGGTGAACTCCCAGTCGCCCAGCAGGTAATCGAACTCGCTCTTATGGGCGTCGAACGACGCGCGGATCTGCTCCGGCGTGCGCCGACCGGAGGTTTGCGGGGAAACGGGTGCGGCGATCGCGATCATCGCTGCCAGCAACAGGGCTGCGCACGGCGGACGCGGGCGGCGGGCGTCGGACATGATAGCCTCGCAGTCGGGGAGGGTCTCGAAACCTGACCTGGGAACGTGGTCCTCGTGGGTGGCGAGGTCAAGACTCTTGCGCGTCAGGGCGGCATGGGGGGATATGGGGCCGTCCGAACGCCGTCCGCAGCCCTTACAGGGGGATCGCCATGGCCGTCCGCTCCGCCCGTTCTGTGCTTCTGACGCTCGCGCTCATCGCCGTGATGCGCACGGCCGCCTCCTCTCAGGGCGCCGCGCCCGCCACCCCGGGCCCCGCCGGCGCCGCGGCGGCATGGACCCTCAAGCTGAACGGAGACATCCGCTGGCAGCAGGTGACGTCCGCCGGTGAGCTGCTCGTCTCGACCGACGCGGCGCTCGCCGGCATCGACGTGGAGAGCGGACAGATCACGTGGCAGAAGCCCGAGCTCGGGGGCCTGCCGGCCGACAGCGTGCGCGCGGTGGAGGGCTCCCTCTTGATGGAGGCGGCACGCCCGGGCCTGCTGGTGATCTTCGACCCGGTGACGGGCGCGGTGCTGTTCGATTCGCGGAAACTTGGGCTGACGCAGGTCGTCACCCGCCGCGTGCTACCGCAGACCGGCACGCTGCTGGTTCACGGCCGTCGCGCCAGCGGCCCGGCCGTGGTGGCGCTGTATGATCTCTCCACCGGCGATCAGCGCTGGGCCAACGAAACGCTGTTCGAGCAGGGCGAGCCAAAGAAGAAAGGGCTCGGAGGCCTGATGCAGGGCCTGGTCCACATGGCCTCTGAAGCCACTGCGCTGGAGGTGCTTCAGGCGGGCCCCGAGGTCATCGTGGTGAACACCCTGACGGGTCTGCGAGCATTGGACGCGCACACCGGCGCCGCCCGCTGGTCGGCGACACTCCCCACCGCTCGCGCCGGCACCTTCGCCCGGCACGTGCGCCTGTTTCCGTCGCTCGACAAGCCCGACCGGATCTATGTGGGGTTCGACGACCGGCTGATGGCGTACCGCCTCGCCGACGGCCAGCCGTTGTGGGCCAAGCCGGCGACGATCGAGGGCTGGGTGCACGACATCGTGGAGCACCAGAGCGGGATCATCATCCTCCCGGAATCGCCGCCTCCCAATCAGGCGACCGGCAGCGTCCGCATCGTGAACGGCGTGGTGCAGACGGGGCTCAACGTGGCGCGCTATGAAGACGGCACTACCATCGCCGACAAACCGCTGCGCATGCGCGGCACCGTGAAGGACGCGATGATCGCGGGCGGCTCGGCGGTGCTCGCGGTGGACGCGGAGTCCCGCACCTTCGTGAACGTGCTGGACGTGGCGACGGCTACCGTACGCTTGAAGAAGGATGTGAAGATCAAGGGCCAGCTCGACTACGTCGAGCTGACGCCGGCGGGTCTGCTGTACGTGTCGCGCCCCGACGCGGCGACGAACGCCGAAGTGAACATCATCGATCTCGCGAGCGGCGAGCCGAAGTTCAAGGATGCGATCGAGAGCGGGAAGCCGTTGAATCAGGACGACTACAACGTCGCCCGCTACGCACTGCACCACGTCACCGAGGGAAACACGCTCTACGTCTTCGCGAGCCACGACCACCGGCTGTACGCCGTGGATCGCACCGCCGGCTCGTTCCGGGCACTGGGCGGCGAGATCAAGCTGCAAGGTGACGAGGATCCGGTCGACATGGAGATCCGTCCGGCGGGGATCACGCTGATCGCGCCCCAGAACCTCGTGGTAGTGACGCGGGAAGGGCAGGTGAAGCAGCAGGTGTACTATCCCGCGCCGCAGCTCCCCGGGCTGTTGCGCGCCCTGTATCGGATCAATTCGGTGCGCGCCGGCCTGTACAGCGCCGCCGCGTCGGCGTACGGCGATGCCTTCGCCCAGGCCTCGCGGCAGTCCACCGATCCTACGGCGCAACGGATCACGGCCCAGATGGCGACGGCATACACCCAGGGTGGCAAGCAGCTCGAGGGCTACTCCAAGCAAGCGGGAGCGCTGGCAACCAAGCGGTTCAAGGCCTCGCTCGCCGTCCCGGGATCGGTGTTTATGCTGACGCGGGCGCCCGATGGGAACGGCAACGTGCTGCTTCAAATCGACAAGGACACGGGGCAGCCCCGATCGCGCGTCGAGCTCGGCAAGGAGCGCGAGCCCGTGTACGCGGTGGACGACCTCGCGGGGATGCTGTTCTTGCGTACGACACCCGGCACGCTGGTGGGCTACCGCCTGTAACGGACCCGAGACGCTAATGGGCGGGGGCGGGGGCGGGGGCGGGAGCGACGGCGTTGTGCGTTACCGCATCGCGCGCTACTCTCAAGGCGGACCAGGTCAGGACGGAGGGTAGGCCACTGTGAGAACGTGGATTGCGCGGGGTGCGCTGCTGCTCGCCGCCGCCGTGCTGGCGCCGCGGGTGCTCCGCGCCCAGGCGAAGGCTCCTGCCCAAGTGAAGATCACATCGCCCCAGAATGGCGCGACGGTCACAAACCCGGTGAAGGTCAGCCTGCAGGCCAGCGGCGTGGAGATCGTGCCGGCGACGGTCGAGCGGCCTGGCACCGGACATCATCATCTGTTCGTGGACCACGATCTGACGCCGCTTACCGACACGATTCCGAAGGGCAGGACGGGCATTCTGCATCTGGGGCGCGGGCAGACGGAGTTCGTACTCGATTCCTTGAAGCCGGGCCCGCACCGCGTGATCGCGCTCGTCGCGGACTGGCGACACGTTCCGCTGAGCCCGCCGGTCGCCGACACGGTGACGTTCACGGTCAAGTGAAAGCACCTGACCTGCGCTATCCGATCGGCCGATTCGAGGCCGTGAACACGCTCACGTCCGCCCAACGCTCGGCCTGCATCGCGCAGATCGCCGCCGCTCCCGCGGAGCTGCGGCGCGCCGTGGCCGGGCTGGACGATCGCCAGCTCGATACGCCCTATCGCCCCGAGGGCTGGACGGTGCGCCAGGTGGTCCACCACGTGCCGGACAGTCACATGAATGCTTACACGCGCTTCAAGCTCGCCTGCACGGAAGCGACACCGGCGATCAAAACCTACGACGAAAAGCGCTGGGCCGAGCTGCCGGAAGCACGTACGGCCCCGATCGAGATGTCGCTGGCGCTGCTCGAATCGTTGCACCGCCGCTGGGAACTGTTCCTCCAATCGCTCGGTCCCGGCGATTTCGCGCGCACGGTGAAACATCCCGACTGGGGGACCCCCACCGTCGACTTCCTGCTGGCGCAGTACGCGTGGCACGGTCGGCATCACACGGCGCACATCACCTCGTTGCGCGAGCGGATGGGCTGGTAGGGCGGTGAGGCGTCGGTGGCTGCGCAGCACCGGGGCGGTGCTAGCGGGCGTGGTCGCCGGCGTCGCACTGTCCCTGGGCACCGACAAGATCCTGCGCCTGGCAGGTGTGTTTCCCCCGCTGAGCGAGCCGCGGCTGTACACGGCGCCATTGCTGCTACTCGCGACCGTTTATCGCAGCGTGTATGGCGTCGCCGCGAGCTATCTGACGGCACTGCTCGCGCCCGATCACCCGATGGCGCATGCCTTGGCGTTGGGCGTCCTCGCGTTCGTCGCCAGTCTTGCCGGCGCCATCGCCATGTGGAGCCTCGGGTCGCACTGGTATCCTGTGGCGCTCGTCGTACTGGCGATCCCGTGCGCGTGGGCAGGAGGAAAGCTGTTCGTGCTGCGCCGCACCCCGCAACCGATGTAAGCGAGATCCCCTCTCCGTTTGGGAGAGGGGAGTTGGCCGTTAGTTGCTCTTCGAGGTCGGCTCGTCGAGGAACGGGATCACCGTCGCCGCGAGCGCCGGCGCGCTGAAGATCGTGTAGTGCGTCAGGCCCGGCAGAATCGCGAGCCGCGACTTGGGGCGGCCCGAGCCGTCCCACCCGCCATCGCGCTGACCGCCCCCGAGCAGCCCGAACATCTCCACCGCATGCGCGGGCGGGAAAATGTCGGCATCGCCCGCGACGATCAGCGTCGTCGCCGTGATGCCCGCGATGTCCTTCGAGAAGTCGAAATCCTGCTTCATCGCCTCGCCGATCTTGTCGAGCAAACGTGGCCAATCCTCCGGCCGCGGCGCCAGGCTCGCGTACATCTGGTACATCGGGGTCCGCTTCATTGCCTCGGCCGCGGCGGCACCCACCTGCCCCTGCTGCGCGAGAATCTCGGGATAGAACCCAGTGCGCCGGAACGGTGTCGACACTACCACCAGCTTCCCCACCACTTCCGGGTGCCGGATCGCGGTTTGGAGTGCGACGCCGCCGCCCAGGGAGTAGCCCATGATGTCGGGTTGGTGGAGGCCAAGGTACTGAATGAGCGCCGCGATGTCGTCGGCCATCAGCGCCACGCTCAACGGCCGATCGATGTCGGCCGTCCGCCCATGGCCTTGGAGATCCACCGCGATCACCCGATGATCCCTGGCGAGGGCGATGAGGTTGGGGCCGAACATCTCGAGTGCACCGAGTCCGCCGTGCAGCAGGATGAGCGGCCGGCCCGTCCCGTGAATCTCGTAGTAGAGCTTGATGCCGTTCACGACGGCGTAACGGCCGGCCGGCTTGCTCCTTCCGGCGCCCTGGCCCACCGCACTGGCCGTTACCGTGATCACGCCAGCGACGGCGAGCACCGGCGCCGTGATGGCTCTCCACGCAGAACACATTGTCGTGTCTCCTGTTGGGTGGGGCTTCGGCGCAATTGGGAAGGCGCCCTTCAGCCCGTTCGATGAAGACGACGAACGGGGCGGAGGGAAATCGACACCCGCGAGCTCAGGACGAACGTCCCCGTGAGGCCGCGTCCTGAAAACGCAGCCCGGCTGGCCCGACGTAGGCGGACTCCGGTCGGATCAGCCGGCCGTCGCGGAGCTGCTCGAGGCAGTGAGCGGTCCAGCCTGCGACACGGCCGACGGCAAAGACGGGGGTGAACAGCTCGTTGGGGAGGCCGAGACCGTGCAGCAGCAGCGCCGTATAGAACTCGACATTGGTGGCGAGCCGCCGGTCGGGCTTGTGCTCCGCCAGGAGGCGTAAGGCGGTCTTCTCGACCGCCCGCGCCAGGTCGTACAACTCCCGATTCCCCTCCGCGGCGTAAAACCGCTCGGCGGCCGCCGCCAGCACGTCGGCGCGCGGATCGCGCACGCGATACACGCGATGACCGAACCCCATCAGCCGCTCGCCGCGCGCGAGCCGCTGGCGAATGATCGCTTCGGCCCGATCCGCCCGACCGATTTCCATCACCATGTCGAGCGCCGGTCCCGGCGCGCCCCCGTGGAGCGGGCCTTTCAGGGCGCCCACGGCCGCCGTAATGGCGGACACCAGGTCGGAGTGCGTCGACACGACGACGCGCGCCGCGAACGTCGAGGCATTGAGGCCGTGATCGCACACGGTGTTCAAATAGGTCTCGAGACCGCGCGCGCGCTCGGGCCCAACGTCACCGGCGAAGATCTGATGGAGCGTGTGCTCGGCGTGGGACGACCCGGCACGCGGCTCCACTGGCTCTTGCCCGTTCCGGAGGCGCCAGTGGGCGCCGACGATGGCCGGGAACGCGGCCAGGAGCGTGCGAGCGTCGTCCTGGGGCGACTCCGCCCGGCCCAGGCTCAACGTCGCGGCGGCCATGCGCAGCGCATCCATCGTGGGGACCGACTGGCGGGCGGCTTCGCGCAGGAGCTGGAGTGTGGCCGGCGGGAGTCGCCGCCGGGAGGCCAGATCCCGTCTCACCGCGTCGAGCTCGGGCGCGGTGGGCAAACGGCCCTGCCACAAGAGGTGCGCGACTTCCTCGAAGGTCGCCTGCGGTGCGAGGTCTTCCACCTCGTACCCCGCGATCGTCAGGCGCCCGGCCGTCCCGTCGACGCGGCTCAGGTGCGTGGTGGCCGCGACGACGCCTTCGAGGCCTGTCACTGTGCCTCGATCCACGGCAGGACGCGGCGCTGCCGGCTGCTCGCGACCGCCAGTTCCACGCCGCGCATCACGTCCAGCGCATGCTCGGGCGTGACCGCGAGCAGCGCCGACCCAAGGATTGCGTCGCGGATGTTCTCGTAGTAATGCACGAAACTCGAGGGGATGGTCGGGATGGTCCGCGTCCCGCTGAGTGTGGTCAGGGTGCCGTACTGCTCAGACGGCTCCTGATCCCAATTCGGCTCGTCCGGCCTGCGGCCGGCTCTCAGGGCGGCCTCCTGCGGATCCTGTCCGTGCTTGACGAACGAGCCGTTGGCGCCGTGCACGGTGAAGGTCGGCCCCGGTGCGGCGGCCAGCATGGTCGCCCGCAGCAGCGCTCGCATCTGGGGGTAATGTAGGGTCACGTCGAAGGCATCGTCGACGGCGGCGCCCTCCCGCTCGATCCGGATGTCGGCGGCGATCGCGCGGGGAAAGCCGAACAGCATGAGCGCTTGATCGAGGAGGTGCGGGCCGAGGTCAAACCATACGCCGGAGCCGGGATGCGGCTGCTCGCGCCACGCCTCCGGCCGCAGCGCGGGACGATAGCGGTCGAAGTGGGACTCGAACGTCACGACCCGGCCGAGCGCGCCCTCCGCCAGGAGCCGTCGCAGGGTGACGAAGTCTCCCACGTAGCGGCGGTTCTGGTAGGCCGACAAGACGCGCCCGTGCTCCTTGCTCAGTCGAACGAGCTCTTCGGCCTCCTCCAGCGTCGTGGTGAACGGCTTGTCGACGACGACGTGGCGTCCGGCCAGGAGACACTGCTTCGCGATGGGATGATGCGTGGCGTTGGGGGTGGCGATGACCACGAGGTCGACGGCCCGCGTCAGCAGCTCGGCGACGCTGCGGACGAACTCGACGTCCGCATACGCCGGGTCGGGCGATCCTGATCCACGGCGCTGCACGATGACGGCGAGACGCAGTCCCGCGACGGCGCGAATGACAGGGGCATGGAACACCTTGCTGGCAAAGCCGAACCCGACGAGCCCGACGTTGAGCATGACGCGTGGCGCCCGATTATCGCGCGCGTGTCACCCGCAGATTCGCGAACGCGCCGCCCGAGCCATTATCCACCCATAGGCCCAGGGAGCCGCGGGAGCGATCGCTCAACTCGTCTACCACGAGGCAGGGCTCCTTCGCGTCGTTCACGAAGACGCGCACCTTGGGGCGCTCGACCACGACCCGGACGTGAAACCAGTCGTCGCCGTTCGGCTCTGGCACTACGGGTTTTTCGTACGTACCGGGATGTTGCGCACGGAGCGTGTCCCAGGGCCAGCGGGGATGCGACACGTACTGCACGGCGTGACTGTGTCGTGTCGAGTCGGCCACGCGAAAGTTGAACGGGCGGAAATACACGGCGTCATGCGTCTCGGCATCGACCACGCGGAACGCCACGCCGACGAAGCTCCCCTGGATCGGCTGGCTGCGCCCCAAGATGTCGACCTCGATCACTCCGTTGCCAAAGTCGTAGCCGTCTAGCCACACGACGCCGTTGCCTGGGCCCTCGCTGAGCTTGAGCGCGTGCTTCCCTCTGACATCGACGGTAGACGCGGTACGGCCGGCGACCTTCCAGTGAGGATCTTTGCCCACGGCTGCCAGATCGAGAGTTTCCGGCGCCTGGGTGGCGAGCAAAAGGCTCAGCGTGAGCACAGCAGCGTTCATGGCTCGGCCCGGGTTCGCATGGTTGTGCTACTGGACGGCGAGGGACGGCGTCGGGTTTCGAGGGCCCGCAATCGCGCGTCGCGCGAAGAGCGCACAAGGAATCCCGATGAGCAGCGCGTGCACGATGACGCTCAAGACGATCCACAGCGGGTCCTTGGATCCCGGGCGCGCAGCCGAGAGCGGCACGACCACGTAATTCATCACGCCGTAGAGCAGCAGGCCGTACGCCGCACCCAGCGGTAGCGGCCGTTGCCACAACAGCGACCAGCGGCGGGCGACGAAATAGTAGGTCGCGGCCATCGTGATCGCGATGAAATAGTGCAACGCCAGGCCGAGCGCGGCAGCAGGCCATCCCCCGGTGAAGCTGGCGTCTCCGAGCAGGCCGGCGGCGACCGACTGGAAGATCCGCTGGGGCGCAACGCCGCGCTTCAACACCCAGAAGGTGCAGGCGTAGACGATGTCGAACGTGCCCGCGACGAGTCCGCCGGCCAGGACGTACCTCATGGCGCTTAACGGTGCAGCGAGTTTCGATGTGTCGCTAGCTCGGCCCTGGCGACGTCAGGCGTGCGTCGCGACGCTAGTGTCGAGGTAGGAGCGCGGGCGCATCAGCGTGCAGCCGCGGAGTCTGCCTGCTGAACCAGGCTGGTGAACTCGCGGAGCTCGGCCAGTCCGAGGTCCGACACCACCCAGTAGACGTACTCGGGTGTCGCCCAGTGGAGTATGTGGTAGCCTTGGCGGGCAACATCAGGTCCACTGTCGGTCTCGTGCGTCGCCGGCCAGAGAAACACGTTGATCACGTGCTGGCGCCGCGCGTAAACGAGCGCCGCAACCGGTCGTCCGCCGATGTAGTCCAGCCGCCCGCCGATGAGGGGAAAGCCCCGTCCCGCGTAGTCGAACACCGGCGGTGAGAAGTCGACCCTGCCGTTGAACCACGGCTTCACCGTGTGCTGGTTCGACGAGGCCACGTCAGTGAGGTGGCCGGGCATGAGCGACCGCACGTGGCTGGTGAGAACCTGGGCAGTGAGGTCTTCACCCGCGGCCCGGTTGATCGCGAGCCGCCAGCTGCCCACGGCCACCGCGGCGAGCGAGGCCGCAAGAGCGAACGACTGCCACACAACGGGCGGCACGCGTCGACCGCGCCGGGGCGTCCCGGCGGCAGCCCGAAGCGCGGTCTGGACCCGTGTCCGGAGAGCGTCAGGCGCCTGGAACGGGGGGACCTGCTCTCGGATAGCGGCGCCCAGCGCGACCCGCGCCTCGTGTAGGCGCGCGCAATCCCGGCAGTCGCGGATGTGGATCTCGAGCTCCCGCGCCTCTTGCGGGGCCAGCTCGCCGTCCACGTAGGGATCGAGGTATAGCTGGAATTCCTGGTGCGTCATTTCACCGTCCCTCCTCTCCAGGGCACAGCGCCTCCTGGAGCCGGCGGCGGGCGCGCGCGAGGCGCGACATGACCGTGCCCACGGGCACGCCGGCGATGTCGCCGATCTCCTTGTAGGACATTCCCTCGAGCTCCCGCAGCACGATCACCTCACGGAATTCGGGCGTCAGCCGCTCGAGGGCCTGGTGCAGTGACTCGCGGGCGGCCGTTCGGTCGAGCACCGCCGCGGGATGCTCTCCGGCCACGCCCTCGCTGTGCTGTTTCTCGTCGAACTCGGTCGCGAGCCCCGCGCGTTGCCGCTGCCGCCACGTGTAGGCGGTGTTGCGCACGATAGCGAGCAGCCACGCGCGCGCGGCGGCCGCGTCATCCCCGCGAAAGCCGCTGAAATACTTGAGCGCCCGCAGGTAGGCGTCCTGCACCACGTCCTGCGCGTCGTGGTCTTCTCGCGTGAGGTGGCGCGCCAGCGTGTAGGCCGAGTCCAGGTGCGGCAACACCAGCAATTCAAATCGCTCGAGCTCGTTCGGCTCCAACCCGTCCTCTGGGTGCGTGGTAATCCTGACGAAAAAGGACTCTCCGTGCGGCGAGATTATTCCCGAGGGAATGAGTGTGGGCTCGGGAGGGTCTCCAGCATCGAGCATTCTGGTATCTCACTTCTCTCGGAGGAAGACCTGTATGACGTACCTGAACCACGTTGCCACCCGAAACGCGCTCGGTCTATGGCTCGCAGTCTCGGCTCTTGGCGCGCCCGCCCCCGCCCCCTCACCCGCCCACGCTCCTCGCCCTCCCGCTCGCATCGCCGTGCAGCTGAGCGAGTGGAAAGTCGAGCTATCGCAAGCGACCATCTCGGCGGGAACCGTCCAGTTCGCCATCACGAACGCTGGCAGCATCCCGCACGCTTTCGAGGTCGAAGGAAACGGCCTCGAACGCGAGACCGCGACGATTCAGCCGGGCGCCGGCGACACGCTCACGCTGACTCTCAAGCCCGGTCGCTATGAAGTGTACTGCCCGGTGGGGGAAGACTCGCACAAGAAGCTCGGCATGGAGGCGTCCCTGCAGGTGCTGGGGACGAGGGGCTCGGGGGTCGGGGAGTCACGGATGAAAGAGGAGAAGGAAGGGAAGGCGCAGTCGATCCAGGTCACGGGCGGGGGGCCCGTGATCCAGATCCTGCCCGGCCCGTTTCCCTTCCCGGACAGCGCGGCGCCGATCCTGACGCAGTTCGGTGACGAGCGCGAGGGGCTCGAGTCCCAGGTGAAGAACGGCCCGTACTCGAACAACATCGCGCCGGCATCGGGCAGCTTTTCGTTCACGGCGTGGGACCGAGGGGCCACGCGGGACTCGGTGGACGGCGTCGCCGAGGTCACCACGCAAGACAGGGCGCGCTGGAAGCTGGTGATGGACCGGGTGCAGACGAAGGACGTGCCGCATCACCCACGGTTCGGCGGGGTGATCCTGGGACTGTATTACCACGGGTCGACCGCCGTGCACACGCCGCTCGTTCCCACGATCAACAGTGCCGTGGCGCTGTGGGCGTTCGGGCACTTGTACAAGGATGGCGCGCTCGTCACCGATGACGCCCTGGTACACGTGATGCTGTTGTCACGCACCCGGCGCGACGGCGACTTCGCGCTCGCCTGCTGGGACTGCTCGAAGAACAAGATCGAGGAGCTGCAGCTGCAAGTGCTCCCGGGCCCGGGGGAGCCGAAGCTCGCGGCCCCAGGTGGCTTCCTGTTCATCAACTGGGAGCGGTCGAGCGGCCGCACGCCACCGAACTGATGACCATCACGGGCGGGAGCGGATTGCGTTTCGGCACCCGGGCGCTCGCGATTCAGCCGGAGGGAATCGCATGAATCGCACGGGGGTCACGTTGATCGAGCTTCTGATCGTGGTCGTCATCATCGGTTGCTGGCGGCGATCGCGATCCCGAAGTTCAGCAACACAAAGAGAAGGCGTACATCGCGTCAATGAAGAGTGACCTCCGGAACCTGGTGACCGCCGAGGAGGCCTACTTCGCCGACTCGATGGCGCACACGGACCCGACGGATTGCAACAATCTGCCGGCCCCGGGACGGCGCGCGAGACCAACGCCAACACGGCCGTGAGCTGCGCGATCTATGTGGGCGACCTGCCCAACCCCCTCAACCCGGCGGCGACCTCGGATCCGCCGGGCGCGCCAGTGTGCCAATAGGCGGCTGGCGCCGGTCGTACCGTTGATGAACCTTCTGAAACGATACCGAATCAATCCGGTTGAACCCACACCGACTCTCCGACGTCCAGCACTAGAAACTGGTCCGGCGGGACTCCGCGCTCCTGCAGCGTCTTCTTCAGTTCGGCGACTGGCGCGTCGATCGCCTCGGGCGTCAACTGAAACGTGCCGAAATGCATGGCGAGGCTCTGATGCGCCGCGAGATCCTGATGTGCCTGCACCGCCTCCGCCGGGTTCATGTGAATGTCTCTCATGAACCAGCGCGGCTCGTAGGCGCCGATCGGGAGGAGCGCGAGGTCGATGGGGCTCAACCGCGCGGCGATGTGGCGGAAGTGCGGGCCGTAGCCGCTATCTCCCGCGAAGAAAATCCGGCGCCCGTTGGCCTCGATCAGGAACCCACCCCACAGCGCGCGATTGCGGTCGAACGGATTCCGCGCCGAGAAGTGTTGTGCCGGCGTCAGGGTGATGGTGAGACGGTCGTGGGCGGTGGTCGCCGTCTGCCACCAGTCGAGCTCTTCGACCTGACGGACCCCCGCCGAGCGGAGCAGCGGGGCGTTGCCGAGCGGCGTCACGACTCGCGGCCCGAAGCGGCGATCGAGCGCGCGCAAGGTCTCGAGATCGCAGTGATCGTAGTGATTGTGGCTGAGCAGGGCGAGCGAGATCGCGGGCAGATCGTCGAAGCGCACGCCCGGCGCCCGCACCCGGCGCGGGCCGGCGAACGAGACCGGGCTCGCCCGCTCGGAGTAGACCGGATCGATCAGCAGATTGGTGTGGCCGACCTGAATCAGGAATGTGGCGTGGCCGATAAAGGTGACCGCCACATCGTCTCGTCCGATCGTTGGCGGCCGCTTGGGGGCAACCGCAACCGCCGACGGCCAGCGGGTTCGCCCCGTGAGCAGCATTCGTGGGATCTGCCACGTCGGCTGACCATTGGCGCCGTTCGGGTTGAAGAAGCGGCGGCCGTCGAAGTGGTCAGTGCACAGGTTCACAGTTCCTTCGCGCCGAGTACGGCCTTCACGTCCACGACCGGTGTGCCTTCGATGGCTTCGATGGGACCGATCCGTAAGCGCGTGCCCGAGATCTCCCTCACTGTCACGCGATGCAACCCGATCGGGTTGGGCCTGTGAGGAGACCTCGTCGCAAACACTCCGGTGAGCGGGTTCGCCGGGTCGCCGCGTGGATGTACCTCGAGCACGTCGCGATCGGCCCGATGCAGCCACGTGAGGACCATGACCTCGTCGCCCGCGGCTATCCGGGAGAGGGCGCGGGCGAAAGTCGGCAGCACCTCGAGCCACGCATCGGGTGCCCCCTCTGTGCCCTGCAGTGGAGCCTCTTGGGGCGTCCGCAGGGTCGAACGAATGAATCCAATCGGGTGAAGCGAATAGGTCTCCATCAGCGCTACGCCTGGCCAATAGTGACGATCCATCGGAAATTGACGTAGGGGCTTAGCTGTAGCCCGCTCATCGTGGTCCTCCTGGTCACATTTGTTGGAGTCGGCTCTTCACCTGTATAACGGGGCTGCCCGCGGGGATGTGACGGGCGTGACCATGCGAAGGAATGCTCGATACCTGAGCGGTTTGCGCAAGAGTTCATACCCGCGTAGGTATCGGGCCATGACGCACCGGTATCATACCACTGCGCTGGCCTTGTTGGGCACGCTCGGACTCCTGAGCGCGGCGGACGCTCAGGAGTCCAGTCCACCACGCTGGATCCCGCGGCTGCTCGGCGCGCAGCTCACTGTGATCGTCCAGGACCTGCCGCGATTCCACGCCCTCTACAACGGGCCCCAGAGCCTGACCGACAGCGGCGACTTCCAGGGAACCCACACGTACGGCGCCTACCTCGGCTCGCAGGTGACGCTTCACCTCCAGGCCTACCTCGACGTAGAGATGGCGCGGGGTGGCGCGATCGGCAACGCGTTCGGGCTCGCGGGTGTCACGAACGGCGATGTGCTGCGGCAGGGCACGGTGGAGCTAGGACCGGTCCCCTATGTGGCACGTGGCTTTGTGCGCTATGTCGTGCCGCTGTCGCGGGCGGCCGACACGGTGCGGCGGGCGATGGATCAGCTCCCGGGAGCCGAGCCCGCGGCACGGGTGGAGGTCAAGCTCGGCAAGCTCGCCCTGACCGACGACTTCGACCAGAACCGCTACGCCAATACGACGCGCACCCAGTTCTGTAACTGGGGACTGTTCAACAATACGGCGTGGGACTACGCCGCCGATACGCGCGGCTACAGTTACGGGCTGGAGGTCGGATGGGTGCACCCGCGCTGGGCGCTCCGCGTTGCCCGGTTTCTCATGCCGACCTTCGCCAACGGCAATGTGTTCGACTGGGACGTGCGTCGCGCCCACGGCGACGATGTGGAGCTGACCGTGCAGCCCAGCACGGTCGCCACCGTGGTGCGCGTCCTGGCCTATGAACATCATGGGCGGATGGGGGACTACGCCGAGGCCATCGCGCAGGCGCAGACGAGCGGTGGAGCGCCGGACATCGTCGCCGATGACGCGGCCGGACGGCGCAAGTACGGGTTCGGCCTGAACGTCGAGCAACCGCTCGCCGACAGCGGCGAGACCGGCGGCTTTGCCCGCGCCGGGTGGAACGATGGACACACCGAGGACTTCGTCTTCACCGAGGTGGATCGGCACGTCAGTGG
>DATEGE010000032.1:0-1649 GCA_035280265.1 Gemmatimonadales bacterium
GGGTGCGGCTCCTCTCAAGGGACGTCACGCGGCCATCGGAAGGACGTCGTGCGCGTAGCGAACGAGGTGGACACGGTCCTGTTCGCGTGACAGGTGGAAGCGCCAGTAGTCGTCGAAGTCGCCGTTGGTGACGAGAGCCCGGAGCCGGAGGACCGCCTCGGCACCGTCGAGGCCCCAGCGAGCGCCGGTGCGGTCCATGCGGTCTTTGACGAGGTGACGACAGGCGCCCTCGATGACGCCGGTGGCGATCGGCCAGCCCTGTTCCAGCGCGGTGGCGTAGTCCAGGTATGGCGCCTTGTTGGTCAGGTAGTCGGCGCAGCGGTCGGCGCCGGCCCTGTCGTTGGGATCGAGGTGGTGGTAGGTGGCCTTGCGCCGGATGGCGCCGGCGACCAGGCCAGCATGCCCGTGGAGAACCTCCAGCGCCTTGTCGAGCACCCAGCTCTCCGCCATGGGGTCGTCCGCGAAGAAGCAGCGGGCGGCCAGCCAGAGGTACTCGAGGACGTGGATCAGGTCGACCACGATGGTCACCTGTACCTTGCGCCGGCTGGCTTCGGCCTCGACGCGCTCGATCTGGTGGTTGTTCCCGTCCACCAGGGCCACCCAGGTCCGGCGGTGTGCGGGATCTCGGCGCTCGGCCTCGTCGAAGACCCGGCTCACCACCGTGGCGGCGTCCTCGACCACGCTGGCGACCAGCCACTTGTTGCGAGCGGTGGGCCCGGGCGCGACCTCGTGGCCCTGCTCGCGGCGGGCTAGCACGTCTACCGGCGTGCGCGGCGCGGGTGCGGCGTCGTAGACGCCGCCGACCTCGGCCACCCGCTTGCGGTTGCGCTTTTCGCCCGGCGACAGCCTGGTCTGCAACTTGTGGGCAGCCTTCTCGGCGGCCTCGGCGGTGGCCGGGCGTAGCGCCTGCGGCCGCATGACGACGCCCTTGCCGTCGCACGTGAGGACGAGCACGTCGTCAGGATCGCCGGCCGGTCGAGCCCGCTCGGCGTAGAAGGCGTCGAAGTCGGTGGCGGCGCGCTCGGCCATCTCCTCGATCTGCCGCTTGCCCAGGCGCTCCCCCGTGCTCCTCTCGATCGCGGACCGCACCTCCTCGAACGAGCCGCCCGCTGCCTCCACCGCGGCCAGCCGGCGCAGCCCGTGCGAATGACGCTCCAGGGGCAGGTTCAGCGCCATGTCCGCCGGGTGCAGGTTGGCGTGCCCCTTCCGCCGGTAGGCCCGGCGGGTGACCGTGACCAGCCCGAACACCGACCGCAGCCCACGACCATGGCCGTCCTCGACGCTGTTCCGGGCCACCCCATCGGCGCCGACGACCCTCGCCAGACGCCGCTCGCGCTGGGCCCGCATGTCCAGGTGGTCCTGGAGTAGCGTGCGGAGCACATCGCGGCCCCTCACCTGGAACTGCGCCTCCAGCTCGCCGTGGGTGAGGCTGGCCGCCTCCTCGCCACGCGCCCAGCACACCAGCTCCTCGAAGCAGGCACGCGACCGGACGAACAGCGACAGGTCGTCCTCTGCCGAGGACAGAGTGGCAGGCGTAGGCAGTATCGTGAGCAACGGTTGCGCCTCCGGTTGGTGTGGTTCGACATCCTTCCAACGGGGGCGCTCCCCTTTCCGCTACCCGCCGCTACCCCTACATGGCTCCCTCGTCA
>DATEGE010000033.1:0-1017 GCA_035280265.1 Gemmatimonadales bacterium
GCCATGCCCGCGGCCCCGCGCGCCCCCGCCGGCGCCGCATCCCGGAGGCGGCCCGCGGGGCCTTGGTCCAGATTGATGGCAGCCCGTTTGCCTGGCTCGAGACTCGCGGCCCCGAGTTCATGCTCCTCGGCGCCGTCGACGACGCGACGACCGAGATCCTGGCTCTGCACTTTCGTCCCGCCGAGGACGTCCACGGGTACGCGACGCTCTTCCGGCAGCTGTTCACGCGCCACGGCTTGCCCCTGGCCCTCTACGGCGATCGCCTCAATCTCCTCGTGCGCAACGATCGGCACTGGGCGCTGAGCGAGCAGCTCGCGGGCACCCAGGCTCCGACCCATCTCGGCCGCATGCTCCAGGACCTCGGCATCGGGTACATCGCGGCCCGGTCCCCGCAAGCGAAGGGGCGCATCGAACGCCTCTGGGCCACCCTGCAGGACCGCCTCGTCAGCGAGCTGCGCCTCCGCGGGCTCGCCACCGTCGCCGCGGCCGAGGCCTACCTCCCGACGTTCATCGCTGACTTCAACCGCCGCTTCGGCAAATCCCCCGCGACCCCGGCCGCCGTCTGGCGCCGCCCGCCGCGCGCCCTGCCCCTGATCCTCAGTTGTCGCTACCGCCGCGTCGTCGCGCGCGACAATACCGTCCGGCTCGGTCCCCGCTGGGTGCAGCTGCCCCTGCGTCGCGCCCTCGTCGGCCGCTCCGTCGAGGTCCGCGAACTCCTCGATGGCCGCCTCGTTGTCCTGCACGACGATGTGGTGCTCGCCACCCAGCCAGCGCCGGGCCCCGCCTTCACCCTCAGACCACGCGCGGGCCCCGGCGCCACACACCGGCCCACGACGCCGCGCCGGGTCGCGCCGCCACGGGTCCGCCCCTCCGCCCCAACCCACACGGGGCGCCGGCCCCTCGCCTCCCATCCCTGGCGTCACGTCATTGCCCAGGACGTGCGTCGTCACCTCGCTGCCAAAGGGAGGACCTCTTCGCGGAGCAGTAAGCGAGGACATTTTCATTGACCTGCGACAC
>DATEGE010000034.1:0-11127 GCA_035280265.1 Gemmatimonadales bacterium
GGCGGCGCGGGTTCCACCGCGCTCGTGCCCGCCGTCACCGACTCGGCGGCGGCGGTCGCGCCGTCGAGCGCCGAATCGGTCGCGGTGCTGGCGGCGCGAGCCGCCCAGGACTCCGCGGCGGACCAACAGGTGCTGGACAGCTTGCATCGGCCGCGCACCCCAGTGGACACGTTGCAGACGCGGCCGCCGACGGCACCGCCTATCAAGGGTGAGGAGGTGGAGCGCGAGGCCGTACGGCTGTTCGGCGCCGAAGGTCGCAGCGCCGTCGGGGCCGCGCCGGCGGCAGAGCCCACCTTCGACATCGACGTGTCGAGCTTCGCGACCAACCACCGCGTGCTCGAGTACCTCGAGTTCTTCCAGGTCGACGCCCGCGATCGCTTCGAGATCTGGCTGTCCCGACTCGGCCGATATCAGGGGATGATTCGGGAGCGGCTCCGCGCCAAGGGCCTGCCAGAGGACCTGCTCTTCCTCACGCTCATCGAGAGCGGGCTGTCCAACACGGCCGTGAGCCGGGCGCGGGCTGTGGGCATGTGGCAATTCATGGCGAGCACCGCGCGGCTGTACGGCCTCACGGTGGACCCATGGGTCGACGAACGCCGGGATCCATTCAAGGCGACGGAGGCCGCCGTCAACTATCTCGCGGACTTGCGACAGCGTCTCGGCAGTGTCTACCTCGCGGCGGCAGCGTACAACGCCGGTGTCGGACGCATCGAGCGGGGTATCGGCCGGCTCCCCGGCGAGACCGATTCGGTCGACGACCGCACGTTCTTCCAGCTGTCGGACCGTCGCTACCTGCGCCGCGAAACGCGGGACTACGTGCCCAAGCTGATTGCGGCGTCGCTGATCGCCAAACAACCGGAACGCTACGGCTTCGCCGTAGAGCCCCTCCCACCGCTCAGCTTCGATGAGATCACTGTGCCCGACGCCACCGGCCTCGACGTCGTGGCTCGCCTCGCCGACACGGCCGTGGCCGCGCTGCTCGAGCTCAATCCACAATTCGTGCGTGGGGTCACGCCGCCCGGTCGCAGTGTCGTGGTGCGTGTGCCGCATGGCCGTGGCACCCTCGTCGCGGAGCGCTACGACAGCCTTCCCCCGACCGACCGCATCACCTTCGTGGATCACTATGTGTCGCGGGGGCAGACGCTCTCGGAGATCGCCAAGCGCTATCACGTGAACGTCGGGTTGATCGAGAGCGCGAATCCCCGGCTCAGAGCGCACGCCCTGCGGGTGGGGCAGCGGATCATCATTCCCATGAGCGGTCGCGTCGTGCCAGCCTCCGCCTGGTCGGTGCCCCCTGAACCGCGATACCGTCGGGTGTCGAGCACCGCGGCGAGCGCCGGCGCGCATCGCGTCCGCACGGGGGAAACGGCCAGTGGGATCGCCCGGCGCTACGGCGTGTCGCTGACGGCGCTCCTCAACTACAATGGGCTGACGATGGGCTCACTCATCCGGCCGGGTGACGTTCTCAAGATTCCACAAAAACAATAAGGCGTTGCAGAAAAACGTCACGAAAGAACGTTCACGAAAAAGGCGTCACGAGAGCATGTCTCTTCGTGACGCCTTTCTGTAACGTCTTTTCGCGACGTCTCTTCGTGACGTCTTTCGTGACGTTTCAGGTCTTACGTCTGTAGCCTTTCATAAGGGCCGCCGCGTACCCGTTCTGCGGGTCCTTCCCCGCGTCCAGCAGCTCCTGCACCTTCCCTGGGCCGCGGTTGTACGCGAGCAGGGCCAGCCGCAGCTTCGCGTCGGGGTTGCCCTCGTAGCGCTCCAACAGATCGCGCAAGTAGCGGAACCCGAGACGCAGGTTCGTGCCGCGGTCGTACAGCTGCGACGTGGTTAGGCCAGGCTCATACAGCCGGGCCGTGCTGGGCAGCACCTGCGTGTACCCGATCGCGCCCACCTTGCTTCTCGCCCTGGGGTTGAAGCCCGACTCCGCCTTCACGAGCCGGAACGCCAGCGCCGGGTCCACGCCCTCACCGAGCGACACGTCGTAAATCGCCGCCGCCAAATCGGCCGCGATGTTGTAGTGCGTCGAATAGTCGATGATCGCGTTGGCGCGCTCGAGCTGCAGCCGGGCGACCGCCAACTCGCCCCGGGTCGCCTCGAGCGACTGCTCGAGTGAACGCAGTTCGCCGACCAGCGCGGGCGCCGTCAGCGGCGCCGGCTGGTCGTCCGCCGTCGCGCGGCGGGCCCAACCGCCGATGCTGCTCACGATCAGTGCGCCGAGGAGAATGAGCCCTCCTTGCAGCGTCAAACGTTGCGTCGTCGTGCGCATATCCCTCTCTTGTAAGTCTCGGTGGTCCCATACTGGCCCCACCTCATCAATTCGCCGTCAATCAGCGGTGCCGCGCCGCCAGTCTCCGTGAGTGCCGCCGGCTTTCTCGAGCAGCCGGACGCCCTCGATCTCCATACCTCGGTCTGCGGCTTTCACCATGTCGTAGACCGTCAACAGCGCGACCGATACCGCCGTAAGCGCCTCCATTTCCACGCCCGTTCGACCCACCGCCTTGGCCGCCGCCCGGACTCGCACTCCGGGAAGGGCCGGGTCGAGCGTTGCCTCGACGTCCACGTGGTCCAGCCCGAGCGGATGGCACAAGGGGATCAGGTCGGCTGTGCGCTTCGCCGCCAATGTCCCCGCCACCTCGCTAACTGCCACCACGTCGCCCTTCGCCACCTGCTGATCGGCCACCAGCCGAAACGCCTCGGCCGACATGCGAATCGCTCCCTCCGCCACCGCGGTGCGAACCGTGAGCGGCTTGTCGCCCACGTCCACCATCCGGGCCCGGCCTGCCCCGTCGAGGTGCGACAGCTTCATTCCGGCTCCACCTCCCCTTGCCCCGCGCCCCCGGCTTTTAGCTCAGGTCGTCTGCCAGTACGGCCGCGACGAGCTGAGGGTTCACGTTCCCTTGCGCCAGGCTGCGCGCCTCGAGCACCCGCGAGATCGCCGCGACGACCGTCCCTGTGTCGCCCCCCACGCGGGCCCGCTCGCGCAACCGCTGCAGCAGACCGTCCAGCATCGCCGTGAAGCCACCGCGCGCCTGATACGGCTGCTGGGCCAGGGCGAACGCGTACCGTTCGAAAGGCCCGCCGTCGATGGCGGCCAGGAACCGCTCCGCCGCGCCGTTATCCGCCGTGCGGTCCCCACCAGCAAGGAGCCTGCCAGGGGACCCGTCAGCAGTTGCAACTCGTTGCCTCACATCGCGTTCTGCCGTTATGCCTAGCTCATGCTGTACGAATGCTGCCACGACGCTGTCGGCCAATCGTGCCACTGGGACACGCACGACGCGGGACACGATCGTCGGGAGCAGCGCACTTGGCATCGCGGCCGTCAACACGATGGTCGTATCCGCCGGCGGCTCCTCGAGCGCCTTCAGTAACGCATTCGCGGCCGCCTCGGTGCCCGTCTGCGGCACCAATCGCTCGGCGTCGCCGATGATGAACACTTTGCGCCGGCCCAGTGCGGGCTTGAGCGCCAGCTCACGTAGCAACAGTCGGACTGCCGCGATCCCATGAATCGCCAGTCCGGACGGTGGCTCCCACAGCGGATGTTCCCGCCGTTGCGCCATCTCCTCGGCGAGCGCCTCCCGCACCAGGTCCACCTGTTTGTCGGCGTCGGCGCCCTGACGCGACGGCTCGAGCGGTACAAACCAATGGACGTCCGGGTGCGACAAGCTCATAACGAGCCTGCAGGGCTGACACGTTCCGCACCCGCCCGACGCTGCGTCGCCGGTTTCAGCCGCCCTCGGGTTGTCGCACACCAGCGCCTGAGCAAGCCAGAGCGCCAGTCGCTGCTTCCCGACCCCTTGCGGTCCCTCAAGCAGGAGCGCTTGCGGCAACCGGCCGGAGGCGATTGCGCCTACCAGCCGGTTTCGGATCCCCTCGTGACCGTACAGGGGGGGTAAGGGCATGGCGGCAATCTAGTCGGGAGCGGGAAAACGGCTGGTGTGGAAAAAATAACCGCATACCGGACAGGCGTTTACCGCGTTTTCGGGGGACTTGTGCCTAGGTAACTTCTTGATCCGCATCAAATTACCGCGAAAAGTGAGCACACACTTGCTCAAGGTGTATAATACATGTACAGTTTCGGCACCTATTCGGGCACAGTTTCGGCGCTACCGGTCGCTCGCCGGCTGGTGCACGGCCGCTGCACCTCGGCCAAGCACAAGCGCCGCCGCCGCTTGAAGCTGTTGCGCCTGCCCCACAACGACCAGGACATCACCCGCTGCGAGCCGGAGCTTAGGGCCGGGTGTCGGGATGTCCTCCATGCCGCGCGTGACCGAGAGCACGAGGGCGCCCGTTCGCTTGCGCAGGCCCGTTCCCGCGAGCGTCTGGCCCACGAGAGGTGAGTCGGGAGTGAGCTGCAAGCGCTCCACCGCCATCTGTGGGATAGCGGCCACACTGCCGAGAGTGAGCCGCCCAAGGCCATCATCGGTGCGCAGCGCCGCGTAATGGGAGGCGCGGATTTGGTTCACCAGTCCGTCGATTTCCGATGGCGGCACGTTGTAGTGAGCCAGCACGCGCGCGAAGATCTCGATCGAGGTCTCGAACTCCTCGGGGATGACGCTGTCGGCCCCGAGGCGGGTGAGCTCGGGGATCTCTGCCACGTAACGGGTGCGCGCGATGATGTGAATGCGGGGATTGAGACCGCGGGCCACGCGGATCATGCGGCGTGTGGCATTGGGATCGGAGATCGCGACGACGAGCATGCGGGCCCGCTGCACGCCCAGGGCCCGCAGGATCTCTTCGCGCGTGGCGTCGCCGTAGAACGCGGGCTCGCCCCGGGCCCGCGCTTGCTGCACGGTCTGGGCATTGAGCTCGACGATCAGGTACGGCGCCTGGATCGCGCGCAAGGCCGCCGCGAGGTTGCGTCCGTTGAGGCCGTATCCCGCGACGATGACGTGGTCGCTGAGGGGCTGGCCGCCGGCCGCCATCCTCTGCCGGCGGAGCCCAGGGAGCATGCGGCCGAGCGGGATCACGCGCTCCAGCCCGTCGACGATTGCCGGCCCGCCCTGCAATAGGAACGGCGTAACTAGCAACGTGAGCACCGCCACCGCCAGGAACGTCTGATACAGGCTCTCCGCGAGCAGGGCGGTGCCGCGGCTTTCTCGAGCCAGCACGAACGAGAACTCGCCGATCTGGGAAACGGCCAGCCCAGCCAGCAACGCGACCCGCCCGGAGTACCCCATCAGGGCAGGCCCCACGGCCGCGAGCACGGCCTTCCCCGACATGATCACCGCCACGCCTCCCAACGCGAGCGCCGGATGGTCCCGGAGGAAGCCGACTTGCACGAGCATGCCGACCGTCACGAAGAACAACGAGATGAAGACGTCGCGGAACGGCAGCAACTCGGCCATCGCTTGATGCCCGTAGTCGGACTCTGAGATGACGAGCCCCGCGAGAAACGCGCCCAAGGCCAGCGACGCGCCCGCGGCCGCGGTGCCGAGTGCCGTGAGCGTCCCGATCAGTATCACCGCGATGAGGAAGAGCTCCCGGCTGCGGGTCTGGAGAATCAGGTCGAGCGCGCGCGGGACCACGGAGCGCGCCAAGACCAGCACGGCGATCACCACGAGGGCCGACTTGCCGAGCGCGATCAGCAACCCCACGACGCCGCCGCCCGACTGCCCGGCGAGGAACGGCAGGACCAGCATCATCGGCACGACGCACAAGTCCTGGAATACCAGCACTCCAGTCGCCAGGCGGCCGTGGGGAGCGTCCGTCTCCCCTTGATCGGCGAGCCCCTTGAGAACGATCGCGGTGCTCGACAGCGCCACGAGGAACCCCAGGAGCAGCGCCACCTGCCAGGGGAGGCCGAACGCCACCGCCAGCGCGCCGCCGAACGCGACCGTGAGGCTCACCTGCGCGCCGCCCGCGACGACGACCTGCCTTCCCATCTCACGCAACCGACTGAACGAGAACTCGATCCCGATCGTGAACAGCAACAGGATGACGCCCACCTCCGCGAGGCTCTCCACTTGGTGGACATCGGAGACGAGGCCCAGGGCGTTAGGGCCCAGCAGCACGCCGGCGACGATGAACCCGGGGAGGGCGGGGAGTTTGAAGCGGTGGAAGACCAGGACGACGAGCAGCGAGACGGCGAAGATGATCGCCAGATCCTCGAGGATGAGGGACTCGGTCATGGCGACTCCTCGTATCTCATTGGCCACCGCTCAGTTGTGGCTGCTGTGACGCACCGCACGAATCTTGTGTGAAGGTCATAATGGAAAGGCGAGGGGCACGATGCAAGCTTTGGACGCGCCCTCCACTAGCACCGCACACCCACCTTTCGTTCGAGGGAGGGCGGCTGAGTAACACCCGCTTCAAACTGCTGCGGCAGGCTGACGTCGATACCGCACCCGACGCGGAGCTGTCGCGAACGGAGGCGCAGCTGCGCGCCACCGCGCGGCAGCAGGAGGCCGTGGCGCACTTGGGCCAGCGAGCGCTGGCCGGCGCGCCCCTCGACGAGCTACTGGCGGGCGCCGTGACGCTGGCAGCGCGTGTGCTCGAGGTCCCGTTCGCGAGCCTGTTGGAGCTCCGACCGGAAAGCCGCACCCTGTTGCTCCGGGCCGGGGTGGGGTGGCGGGACGGCGCCGTGGGTCGCACCGTGGTGCCGGCCGACGCGGACTCTCACGCGGGATACGTGCTGCGCTCCACGGGCCAGGTGGTCGTCGAGGACCTGGCGACCGATACGCGGTTCGGCCAGGCGCCGCTGCTGCGGCCGCACGGGATCGTGTCGAGCCTCAGCGTGCTCGTGTACGGCCCGCAGCGCCCCTTCGGCATCCTCGGCGTGCACACCACGAGCCGCCGCGCCTTCGCGATCCACGATACCCACTTCCTCCAGGCGGTGGCGAACGTGCTCGCGACGGCGATCGAGCGCCGGCGTGCGGAAGACGCGCTGCGCCGCAGCGAGGAGCACTTTCGCTCGCTGATCGAAAACGCCTCGGACATCGTGACGATCGTGGGGGAGAACGGTGTGTTCCGGTATGCCAGCCCGTCGGTCGAGCGGGTGCTCGGCTACCGCCCCGCCGAGCTGCTCGAGCGCAGCGCATTTGACTACGTGCACCCCGACGACATCGCGGTGGTGGGTGAGGCGCTGGCGCGCGCCATCAGGGAACCGGCGCGCCCGCAGACCGCGCAGTTCCGGTTCCGTGCGCGCGACGGCTCGTGGCGGGCGCTCGAAGCCGTGGGACAGGCCCGCGTGGAGCCAGGCGGTGCCACGGCCCAGCTGATCGTCAACGCGCGCGACGTCACCGAGCGGCGGCGGCAGGAGCGCGCCCTGCGGGAGAACAAGGAGCGCTTGCGCACGGTGATCGCCGGAGCGCCGCTCGTGTTGTTCGCGCTCGACCGTCACGGGGTCTTCACCATGGTGGAGGGGCGGGCGCTCGACGCGGTGGGCGTGCGGGCCGGCGTATTGATCGGGCGCTCAGCGTTCGAGCTGTATGCGGATCTGCCGCAGGCGCTCGCGGACGTGCGGCGCGCGCTCGCGGGCGAGTCCTTCTCCTCCGTGGTCGAGGTATTCGGCGTCGTCTTCGAGTCGTGGTACTCCCCGGTGCGGGACGCGGACGGCGTGGTGACGGGAGTGATTGGGGTCGGGACGGACATCACCGAGCGCCGGCGAGCGGAGGAAGCCCTGCGGCGGTCCGAGGAGAGCCATCGCACGCTGGTGCAGCACGCGTCGTACGGGATCTACCGTTCGTCGGTCGCGGGACGGTTCCTGACCGTCAACCCCGCGCTCGTGAACATGCTGGGCTATGCCTCCGAGCACGAGCTGCTCGCGGTCGACCTCGGAACCCAGGTGTACGCAGATCCGGAGGAGCGCCGCCGGATCCTGAGCCGCTTCGACACGGACGACGTCATCGAGGGCGCGGAGGTCACGTGGAAGCGGAAAGAAGGCGAGCGGATCCTGGTTCGGCTCTCGGGCCGGGCGGTGCGGCGCGCCGACGGCACGATCGAGGCGTTCGAGACGATCGCGGAGAACGTCACCGAGCGGCGCGCCCTCGAGACGCAGTTGCGCCAGTCTCAAAAAATGGAGGCGATCGGGCAACTCACCGGCGGCATCGCGCACGACTTCAATAACCTGCTCACGATCATTCTCGCCAACACGCAACTGCTCGGGAAGGCGCTATCGCCCGACCAGACCCACGCGCAGGCCGACCTCCGCGATGTGATGGCCGCGGCGCTGCGAGGCCGCGTGATGGTGAAGGAGCTGCTGGGCTTCGCGCGGCGGTCGACCCTCGATTTGCAGCCGGTGCGACTGGACGAGCTGGTGTCGGAGCTGTCCGGACTGCTGCGGCGCGTCCTACCCGCCTACGTAGAGTTGGTGATCCGCGGAAAGGCCGACGGTCCCGAGGTGCGGGCCGACGTCCACGCGGTGGAGCAGATCCTCTTCAACCTGGTCACGAACGCGCGCGACGCGATGCCGGAGGGCGGCGTGCTGCGCATCGAGACCAGCCGCGTGCAACTCAGTGAGGAGCAGCGCCGGGCGTGGGGCGCCGAGGGCCCTGCGGGGCGAGACTACGTGTGCCTGGCGGTCGGCGATACCGGCGTCGGCATGGACGACGAGACGCGCGCGCACATGTTCGAGCCGTTCTTCACCACGAAGCCGGCAGGGAAAGGGACCGGTCTGGGGCTCGCCACGGTCTATGGCCTCGCGAAGCAGCACGGCGCTGGCATCGAGGTCGAAAGCCAGGTGGGGAAGGGAACGCGGTTCCGTATCTATTTCCCGGCCGTGGCCGGGGAGCTGGGCGAGGAACAGCCGCGCCCTATGGCCGAGGTCGACGTGCGCGGCGGGCACGAGACGATCCTGATCGTGGAGGATGACGATCAACTGCGCCGCTCGGCCAAGCGCATACTCGAGGAGGCCGGTTACCAGGTCGTGTCCACGGCGGACGGGCTCGAAGCGCTCGACGCCCTGCGTCACACGAAGGGCGTGCGGCTGGTCTTCTCGGACTTGGTGATGCCGCGGCTCGGTGGCCGAGCCCTGCTCGACGCCGCTCGGCGGGCGGGCTACACCACTCCATTCCTTTTCGCGAGCGGCTACTCAGATCCGGACCGCGCCCCAACCCGGGACAAGTCGCTTCCCATGCTGGAAAAGCCCTGGACAGGCCCGGACTTGCTGCGGAAGGTGCGCGAAATCTTGGACAGCGAACAGGGAGCAGGGAGCAGAGAGCAGGGAGCAGGGGCCTCGGGGCGCTGACGCGCTATCGTCCTCGGCCATCCTGCTCCCTGCTCCCCCCTCCCTGCTCCCCATCCAGGACCTCGCGCACTTTGCGCGCCAGCGTATCGGGCACGAACGGCTTCTGCAGGAACGCCACCCCCGACGTTAGCACCCCCTGACGGACCATCGTGTCGTCGGTGTAGCCGGAGGTATACAGCACCTTCATGCCGGGCCGCTGGGGCCTCAGGCGTTCGGCGAGCTCGCGACCGCTCATGCCCGGCATCACGACGTCGGTGACGAGGAGGTCGATGCGGCCGTCATGGCGTGCGGACAGCTCGATCGCCGCGGGCCCGTCGGAGGCGTCGAGCACGCGATAGCCGCGGCCCTCGAGACTGCGGCGGGCCAGGGCGCGCACCGGGGTCGCGTCCTCGACCAGCAGCACCGTCTCGTCGCCCCCGCGAACCTCGGTGGGGACAGGAGCGGTGGACAGTGCTTCAGCGGCGCCGGCCACGCGCGGGAGATAGACCTTCACCGTGGTGCCGCGTCCCGCCTCGCTGTAGACCCAGATGTAGCCGCCGCTCTGCTTCACGATGCCGTAGACGGTAGATAAGCCAAGCCCGGTGCCGCGCCCTCCCTGTTTGGTCGTGTAAAACGGCTCGAAGATGTGCGCGACCTCTTCGGGAGTCATGCCCACGCCGGTGTCGGAAACGGAGAGCATGACGTAGCGGCCGGTCGGCATGGTGACCTGCTCGCTGGAATAAGCGGAATCCAAATCGACATTTTCGGTTTCCACGGTGAGGCGCCCGCCGTGGGGCATGGCGTCCCGTGCATTCACGACCAGGTTCATGATGACCTGCTCGACTTGCGCAGGATCGGCTTTGATAGTGCCCAGGTTTTTTCCGGTAATGGTGAACATTTCGATGTCTTCGTCCATCAAGCGGCGCAGCAGCTTGTCGAGGCCGAGGACAATGCCGTTGAGGTCGATCAATTTTGGCTGCAGCACCTGGCGGCGGCTAAACGCAAGCAGTTGCCGCACCAACGACGTAGCCCTTTCCGAAGCGTCTTCGATTCGCTCCACATCGGTGCGCAGCTCCGCAGGAACATTGGAACGCGTCAAAGCCAGCTCCGTATAGCCTTTGATGATGGTTAGCAGATTGTTGAAGTCGTGGGCGATCCCGCCGGCCAAGCGGCCGATGGCTTCCATGCGGCGCGATTGCTGAAGCTGGGTTTCGAGCTGTTTGCGCTCGGTGATGTCGACAATGATTCCTTCCATCAACGGATGCGCATCCGTGCCAGCAACCACAACGGCGGTGTCGCTGACCCAAATCACGCGGCCATCTTTGCGGGCGACGCGATATTCGGCTTGAAAGCGTTCGCCGCGCCGGCTGGCTGCCTCTGCTTCCTCAATCACCTTCCGATCATCGGGATGGACGTGCCGGACCCAATCGCGCGAGTCGTTCAGCCATTCCTCGGCAGAGAAGCCAAACATGGTTTCGATTTGCGGGCTGACGTACAGCCACTCGCCATCGATGCCAAGGCGCGCGATGTAGCTGATGGCCGCGACCTGCTCAACAAGCTTGCGGTATTTTGCTTCGGCGTGGAGCCGTGCCGCTTCGGCCAGGCGGCGATCTTCAATGTCGCGGGTGACGCAAACGGTTTCGCCGTTGGGCAGGGCGGTAATGGCGAGCTCCATGGGGAACTCAGCACCGTCGCGATGATGAATGGTCAACGCGCCGAACCACTTGCCGTCTTTGATGAGCACGTCGCGGATTTCCGCCTCGGCGAACCGTCGGTCTTCATCGCTGTAAACGTCAAGCCACTTTCGGCCGAGAATCTGTTGCGGGTCGGCGTAGCCCATCATGCGGGCAAACGCAGCGTTCACGTAAGTGTGCACGCCTTGGCGATCGAGAATCGCCATTCCATCCAGCGAAGAGTTCATCGCCTGAGTGTGGCGGCGCAGACTGTCGGAGGTT
>DATEGE010000035.1:0-24749 GCA_035280265.1 Gemmatimonadales bacterium
GTTCAAGAACTCGCCCTTCGGCGCGCCCAACCTATGGAACATCCAAATCCAGGCGACGCAGCTCCTGTGGTCCGGCGGGAAAGTGGGGGCGGGGTTGGCCGCCGCGAAATCGGTACGCCAGATCGCGACGCTGCAGCAGTCGGAAACGGCTGCCGACGTCAGGTATCAAGTGAAACAGGCCTACTGGAACGCGGCGCTACAAGGACGGCTCCTAACGATTGCGGTGGAGAATTTGGAGCAGGCGCGCCAGCATCTCCACGAAGTTCAGCTGTATCGGCAGGCGGGCACGCGCGCCGAGTACGACTTGCTGCGCGCCGAGGTAGACGCCGCCAATCAGGAGCCGGCGGTGGTGGCGGCGCGCAACGGATACGACATCGCGGTGCTGGACTTGAAGCGGCTGCTCAACCTGGCCGCCGACCAGCCCATCTCGCTCGCGACGAACCTGGATTCGCCCGACGCGACGATTCCGGTGCTCGCGACCGACTCGCTGGATGAGCCGGCCCGGCCGGCACTCGCCGCGGCGGACGCCACCGTGACCCAGCAGGAGCAGCTCCTCAAGGTGGCGAGGGGCGACCGCTGGCCGACGCTGCAGGTCTCGACCACTTACAACGAGCAGGCCTTTCCTCACCAGGTGTTTCCCGGCTCGGGGGATCAGTTCCGGCGGGGCTGGAACGGCGAGGTCAAGCTGTCCTTCCCGATCTTCCTGGGCTTCCGAACCGAAGGAAAGGTGGCGCAGGCGCGCGCCGGCGTGCTGCGGGCCGAGGCCCAGCGCGACCAGACGCGGAAACAGGTCGAGCTCGAGGTCGCGCAGGCACGGGCCGAAGTCGCCCGCGCGCGCGCCCTGCTCGTGGCGCGCCGCGAGACCGTGCGGCAGTCGCAGCGGGCCCGATATCTCGCCGGCGTGCGCTACACCAACGGTATGGCGACGCAGCTCGAAGTATCCGACGCCCGCGTGGCGCAGCAGCAGGCGGAGGTGAACGAAGTGCAGGCGACCCGGGACTATTTCGTGGCCCTGGCACAGCTGGAGCGTGCGCTAGGACGGCCAGTTCCCGTGGTCCAGCGGCCGATCGAGCAGATCGCGCAGGCCCTCAACGCAAAGGAAGCACAGCCATGAAGCGATACGTCATCGTGGGCGCCGTCGCGGGCGTCCTCCTCATCGGAGTGTTGGCCGCCCGGCGCGGCGAGCGCGCCGGTGCAGCGACTCGCCCCGCCGCCGACTCCGTGCGGGCCGCCGTGCTGGGCTCGAGCGACGTCGCCCGGGCCGCACGGACGGATCTCATCTCCGGGGTGCCCGTCTCGGGGACCCTCAAGCCGTCCCTCGAGGTACGCATCGCCTCGCCCGTCGCCGAGGTGGTGGACGCGGTGCTCGTGAAGGAAGGTCAAGTCGTGCACGCGGGTCAGGAGCTGGCCCGGTTCCGTACCAGCGCGGTCGAGCCGGCAGCCCGCTCGGCGGAAGCGCAACGGCGCAAGGCAGCGTCCGATTACGAGCGGATGCAGAGCTTGTATAAGGAGGGCGCGGTCTCGCAGCAGGACGTCGAAAACGCGGAGGTAGCGTTGCGCGGCGCCGAGGCGACCGCGGCCGAGGCACAGAAGCGGCTCGATGAAGCGACGGTGCGGGCGCCGATCAGCGGCGTGATCAGCCAACGCGCCGTGGACGCGGGGAATCGCGTGAAGGACGGCGACCTGCTGTTTCAGCTCGTCAACACCGCCGAGCTCGAGTTCGAGGCGACGGTGCCGAGCGAGTACATCGGATCGGTGCGGCCGGGCTCGCCGGTGACCCTAGTGGTAACGGGTGTCGCCGACGCGGAGTTGGGGGGTCGAGTGGCGCGCGTCAACGCGACGGCGGACGAGGCGACGCGACAGGTGAAGCTGTACGTGACCGTGCCGAACCGGAACGCGCGCCTAGTCGGTGGCCTGTTCGCGTCGGGCCGGGTCGTGCTGCGTCAGGTCAACGGCGCGATCGCGGTGCCGCAACCGGCCGTGCGGACCGACGCCGATGGGACAACGTACCTGCTCGTCGTCGAACAGGGACGCGTGGCGCGCCGCGACGTCAAGACCGGGGCGACCGACGAGCAGGCCTCGCTGGTGGAGATCTCCGCGGGGCTCGCAGGCGGCGAAATCGTCATCGTCGGGCCGGCGGCACGGCTGGAGCCGGGCATGGCGGTCACCATCGCGGGTGGGGAGGGCTGAGCCGTGTTTCTGAGCGATCTGTCGATCAAGCGACCCGTTTTCGCCACCATGATGATCCTCGCCTTGGTGGTGCTGGGACTGTTTTCCTACCGGCGGCTGAACATCGATCAGTTTCCGGACGTGGAGTTCCCGCTGCTCGTGATACAGACACGCTACGCCGGGGCCAGCCCCGAATCGGTCGAGCGCGAGGTCACGAAGAAGATCGAGGAGCAGGTGAACACGGTCGAGGGCATCAAGCAGATCCAATCGACGTCCACCGAGGGCTTTTCGACCATCATCGTGTTGTTCAACCTCGGCACGAAGATCATGGATGCCCAGGCGGACGTGCGTGCCAAGATCGACGCGATCCGCCGCGACCTGCCCCAGGATATCGATCCGCCCGTGATTTCGCGGGCCAACCCGTCCGATCAGCCGATCTTCGTGCTGTCGGTGCAGGGCCGGGGATGGGCGATGCGTGATCTCACCAGGCTGGCCGACGAAGTCGTGAGCCGGCGCATCGAGAACATCTCCGGAGTGGGCAGCGTCACCGTGGTGGGAGGGCTGAAGCGTGAGATCCACGTATTGCTGCTGCCCGACCGCATGAATGCGCTGGGCGTCTCGCCCGACATGGTAGCGAGCGCGGTCCAGCGCGAGAACGGCGACGTGCCGGCCGGGCGCGTGGAGAAAGGCAACGCCGAGAACCTGGTGCGCGTGGCCGGCAAGATCCGCGAACCGAAAGACTTCGAGAAGCTCATCGTGACGACGCGCAACGGCACGTCGGTGCGGCTGGGCCAGATCGCGCGGATCGAGGATGCGCAAGAAGAAGCGCGTGACGCGGCCTACGTGAACGGCCAACGCGCGGTGGCGCTCGAGGTTCGCAAGACCTCCGGCGCGAATACCGTCGTCGTCACGGACGGCGTGAAACGGGTGATCGCGGAGCTCAGGGCGACGCTTCCCGCCGGTGTCGGGCTCGCCACGGTGCAGGACAACTCCACCTGGATCCGGAACTCGGTCGACGACGTGCAAAAGACGCTGCTCGAGGGCGCGGCGCTGACGGTGCTGATCGTGTTCCTGTTCCTCAACTCCTGGCGGTCGACCGTGATCACGGGTCTCACCTTGCCCGTGTCCGTGATCGCGTCCTTTCTGGCGATCTACGCGTTCGGGTTCACGCTCAACATCATGACGCTGATGGCGCTGTCGCTCGCCATCGGGATCCTGATCGACGACGCCATCGTGGTGCGAGAGAACATCGTCCGGCACGTGGAGCGCGGGGAGGATCATTACACCGCGGCGCGGAACGGGACGGCCGAGATCGGGTTCGCAGTGCTCGCGACCACACTGTCGGTGATCGCGGTATTCGTCCCCGTGGCGTTCATGAAGGGAATCGTGGGACGGTTCTTCTTCCCGTTCGGCATTACGGTGGCGTTCGCGGTGCTGGTGTCGTTGTTCGTCTCGTTTACCCTCGACCCGATGCTGTCGTCGTTGTGGTACGATCCGCAGGCCGAGGGCGGGGCGCCGCGTGGCCCGGTCGGGCGGGCGCTCGTCAAGTTCAACGACTCGTTCCACGGCCTGGGACAGCGCTACCGGCGGGTGATCGCCTGGGCGCTCGACCACCGGATGGCGACGATGGGCATCGCCGCGGCCGCGTTCGTCGGCGCGATGAGCCTGTTCGGGCTCGGCTTGGTGGGTGGGCAGTTCATGCCCAACTCCGATAACGAGCAGACCGCCCTGTCGATCGAAACGCCGGTCGGCTCCTCGGTGGCCTACACCTCGGGCAAGGCGTTGGAGATCGCCAAGTATCTCAATTCACAGCCGGAGGTGGCGCTCAGTTACACGACGATCGGTGGCGCGCAGCAAAACGAGGCGGTCAACAAGGGACAGATCTATGTGAAGCTCACGCCGAAGAGCCAGCGCCGGCGGACGCAGCAACAGCTCGAGACGGACCTGCGTCAGGTGCTGCCACGCTTCCAGGGGATCACCGCGCGCATCGTGCAGCTGGGCGCGGCGGGCGGCAGCCAGTCGCCGATCCAGCTCAACCTCCAGGGGGCGGAGCTGGCGCGCCTGCAGGAGACGTCCGATCGGGCGTTGGCGATGATTCGCGACGTGCCCGGGTTGGTGGACTTGCGGTCGAGCCTCGAGGGGCGGAAGCCCGAGTTCACCGTCGACCTCAATCGCGACCTCGCGGCGGACGTGGGGCTGTCGGTGGGAGCGGTCGGAAACGCGTTGCGACCGGTGCTCGCCGGTGAAAAGGCGGGGAAATGGGAGGACGAGACGGGGCTGGCGCATGACGTGGTGGTGCGACTCGCTCCGGAGGCGCGTCAGACCGAGAGCGATATCGCCCGGATTCCGATTGCCTCGAGCCAGATCGATCGCCACACCGGGATGCCGGTGATGATCCCGCTCAGCCAAGTGGCGCAGATTCGGCTTTCCGGCGCACCCAACGAGATCAAGCGGCTGAACCTCGAGCGCGTGGCTACAATCGAAGGCAATTATCAGATCCGCCCGCTCACCGACGTCACGAAGGACGTCATGGCCCGGCTCGGGAAGCTGCAGCTCCCGCAGGGCTATCGCTTCGAGTTCGGCGGTGAGCAGAAGGACTTCATCGAGACGGTGGGGTACATCCTCGAGTCGTTGACGCTCGCGATCGTCTTCATCTATCTCATTCTGGCGTCGCAGTTCGGGAGCTTTCTGCAGCCGCTCGCGATCATGCTGTCGCTGCCGCTGTCGCTGATCGGCGTAATGCTGGGGCTGATGATCACGCGCGGCACCTTCAACATCATGAGCATGATCGGCGTCATCATGCTGATGGGCCTCGTGACGAAGAACGCGATCCTATTGATCGACTTCGCGAATCAGGCGCGCGCCGGGGGAAGCGATCGCCGCGCCGCACTGATCGACGCGGGAGAGTTACGGCTCCGGCCGATCGTCATGACGACGCTGGCCATGATCTTCGGAATGCTCCCGACCGCGCTGGCGCTCGGTGCGGGCTCCGAATTCCGCGCGCCGATGGCGCATGCCGTGATTGGCGGTCTGATCACATCGACGCTCCTCACCCTGGTGGTCGTGCCGGTGGTGTACACCTACCTCGACGACTTCGGCAGCTGGGTGGGTGCGGTGGTGAAGCGGTGGACGGGGGCGCCGGAGCCTCGCGCCGCTGAAGTGCCAGCGGACTGAGGGGCGCCGTAATGAGCGAGCGTCGCCGAATCGGTGGCTTTGTCGTCGTCATCACGAGCCTGTGGATGCTGTTCCACGTTTACGTGGGGCTGCGGCTGTTTGGCCACGGGACGATTCCCGCGCCGTGGAGCGTGCTCGCCTGGGCCGGCCTCATGCTCCTCGCCCTCGGTCCGGTGGTGGCCTTGTGGGCGGCGCGGTCCGGACGCGGGCGCCCGGCGGGGGAGCTGCCGGTGAAGCGCATGCTCGAGGTCGCCGGCTTTACGGCGATGGGATTGTCATCGCTGCTGATCGTCTTCGCCCTCGCGGGTGACGCGCTGCGGCTACGCTCCTGGATCGGTACCGGCGGGTTCAGCGTGGCTGTGTTGGGAGGCGCGCTTGCCGTTCTGGCGATCGGCGTCTGGCGGGCGCGACGCCCCGCGGCGGTGCGGGTGGTGGACGTTCCTATCGCAGACTTGCCGCCGGACCTCGAAGGGTTCCGGATCGTGCAGCTGTCCGATCTCCATGTGGGGGCGACCCTCAAGCGGGACTTCGTGGATCGAGTGGTGAGCACTGCGAACGAACTCCGCCCCGACTTGATCGCCCTCACCGGCGACGTCGCGGACGGGTTTCCCCGCGAGCTGCGCGATGAGGTCGCACCCCTCGCTGCGCTGCGGGCGCCACACGGCAAGTACTTCGTCACGGGGAACCACGAATACTACTGGGATGCGGCCGGGTGGGTGCGCGAGCTGGAGGAGTTGGGCTTCGACGCGCTCGTGAACCGCCATCGGGTGATCTACCAGGGTGCGGCTCGGATCGTCGTGGCCGGCGTCACCGACCTTTCGAGTGGTGGACTCGCGGGCCACAGGTCCGATCCCGCGGCAGCGGTGGCCGGCGCGCCGGCGAGCGACGTGAAGCTGTTGCTCGCGCATCAGCCGAAGAGCGCGTTCGCGGCGCGAGCGGCTGGCTACGACCTGCAGCTTTCCGGGCACACGCACGGCGGCCAGTACTTCCCCTTCAATCTGCTGGTCCGGCTGTTCCAGCCGTTTGTCGCAGGACTGCACCGGCTGGAAGCGATGTGGCTGTACGTGAGCCGGGGAACGGGTTACTGGGGACCGCCGCTGCGGCTCGGCGCCCCGGCCGAGATCACCCTCATCCAGCTGACGCGGGCGTAACGGGGGCGGCCACGCAGCGGTCGCGCAGCCGCTCGGCCGCACGTGCGTGCGCCTCGAGGCCCTCGACACGAGCGCACCACACGGCATCCCCGAGCAACGACCGGGCAGCCACAGGGTCATCGACCTTGAGCCACGTCCGTACCCGCCAGAACGTGTAAACCGATAACCCGCCCGCCGAGCGAGCCGTCCCGCCGGTCGGCAGCACGTGGTTCGGCCCCGCGCCGTAATCCCCCAGCACCACAGAGCTGTTCGACCCGATGAACAACGCCCCGTAGTGGATGAGCCGTGGTGCCATCGCGTCCGCATCCTGAAGGTCGAGAAGCAGATGCTCCGGCGCGATCGCATCGCATACCGTCACGGCGTCGTCCAGGCTGTCCACCACGATCACTCCGCCGTTCGCGAGGGAGGCGCGCGCCACACCGGCGGTCGGCAGACCGGCGAGCTGGCGATCGAGCGCATCGTCCACACGCTCGGCGAGCATCGCGTCGGTCGTGACCAGCATGGGCCTCGCATTGGGATCGTGCTCGGCCTGCGCCAGCAGCTCCGCGGCGACGCGGTCCGGGTCCGCGGCCGCGTCGGCGAGCACCAGCAGCTCCGACGGCCCGGCGAGCGTGTCGATCGCGACGCACGCGGCCACGAGCTGCTTTGCGGCCGTGACGTAGCGGTTGCCGGGTCCGACGACGGCACCGCACGGGGGGATGGCCCCGGCCCCGCACGCGAGCGCCGCGATAGCGTGCGCGCCACCCGCGCACAGCAGGCCATCGGCCCCGGCGACCGCAGCCGCGGCGAGCATGATGGGCGGAGGATTGGGGCTCGCGACCCACACTTCGCGCACGCCGGCGACGCGTGCCACCACGGCGGTCATCAGGAGCGACGAGGGCAAGGGATAGCGCCCACCGGGTGCGTAACACCCTGCACGCTCTACCGGAGCGATCCAATGGCCCGCCGCGCCTCCTGGTAGGGGGATCGTGACGTCGGCGAGCGCTTGGCGCTGGGCCTCTGCGAAGCGCCGGATGCGCGCCGCCATCCCCTCGAGGCGGACGCGATCCCCCGTAGGGACGCCGTCCAGCGCACGAGCCAGCGCGGCGCGGTCGACCACGAGCGGCGCGCCCGGCCGGATGTCGCCGAATCGCTCCGCGTACTCGCGGAGCGCGGCTTCCCCCCGGGCCCGCACCGCGTCAATCGCCGCCGTCGCGGCAAGGATGGCGTCGCGTGGGACCACATCCCGGGAGTGTCGCGCCAGGTCTGGCAGCGTGCGCCGAGGGAGGAGACGAGCGCTCATGGGGCGCCGGGCTTGGCGGCCATCGGCCGGCGGGTGACGGCACCGTGACGCCGCGCCAGGGTCTCGTTGACGTCGTCGAGTGAGCCGCCTCCGCGTTTCAGCGCCACCAGTGTCATGTACAACACATCCGCGGCTTCCTCCACGACCTGGTCGCGGTTGACGGCCTCAGCCAGCTCCGCTGCTTCCTCGCGTAGCTTGGCGCCGATCAGGCTCGGGTCCGCGAGCAGCTTGGACGTGCCGGAGGCGGGGTCCGGTCGCGCGGCACGCTGCTCAATAGCGTGCTCGAGGTCACCCAAGGTGAATCGCGCCGGCCAGCAGGACGGCCGCTCGAGGTGGCAGAATCCCGCACCGGTCTGACGCACCGTGACGCGGAGCGCGTCGCGATCGCAGTCTAGATCCACGCGCAGCAGCGCTTGCGTATTGCCGGAGGTTTCGCCCTTCACCCAGAGCGCCTGACGTGAGCGCGACCAGTAGATCCCGCGCCGCTCGTTCACGGCTCGCGCGAGCGACTGGCGCGTGCTCCACACGAGGCCCAGCGTGCGTCCGCCTGGGTCACACACCACGGTGGGCCACACCTCGCCTTCGAGTCCCCGGTCGAGCGGCGCGGCCACGGCGTCACCCAGAGACAAGCGGCCGGTGTAGAGCGCCATGCCCACCTGCGCGTCCGCGCCCGCGCGATCGAGCGCCGCGACCTCATCTGGCCTGGTGATGCCGCCCGCGGCGGTGACGCGGGCATCGCCGGCCGCGCGCACCGCGGCAGTCACGGCGGTCAGGTCGAACCCCGCCATCTCCCCTTCCCGCTCGACTTGCGTGACGAGGAACCCGCCCACGACTGGTCGCAGCTCCCTGATGCGGTCGAGCACGGTGGCGCCGGTCCGCTGGCGCCAACCGTCGACGACGACCTCGCCCCGGTCGGCATCCAGCGCGGCGATCACGCGCTCGCGGGGCAGGGCACGGCACAGGTCGGGGCTCAGCGCCGTGCCGATCATCACCTTGCTGGCACCGGCGTCGAGCCATTGTCGTGCGGTGTCGAGATCCCGGACGCCGCCGCCCACTCGACACGGTGCACGTCGCACCATCTGGCGAATCAGGTCGGCGTTCGAACCCCGCCCCAGGGCAGCGTCGAGGTCTACCACGGCTACCTCGCCTGCAACGGCGAACTCATCGAGCCGGGTGAGCGGATCGCCGCCGTCGAGGACGAATTCTTTGCCGCGCCGCAGCTGGACGGCCCGGCCGTTCATGAGATCGATGCTCGGGACGATCATCGCCGCACTCGAATACCGCGTGCGGCGAGGTCCGCCTTGATGCCGGCCACGGTTTCGTCGCCGTCGTGGAACACGGAGGCGGCGAGGACGGCATCGGCGCCCGCGCCGAACGCCTGTGCCACGTGGTCGCGGTTGCCGATGCCTCCAGAGGCGACCACAGGAAGCCGCACGGCACGGCACACCGCGCGTAGCAAGTCCAGATCGGGACCCGCTCGAGTGCCGTCGCGGTCCCAGCTCGTCAGCAGGATCTCGCCCGCGCCGACCTGCTCACCCCATTGCGCCCACGTCACCGCGTCGGGCAACGCGCGCTCACGCCCGCTCAGCGCTAGGACCTCCCAACGGTCGTCCACGCGTCGCGCGTCGATCGCGAGCACCACGCACTGGCGTCCGAACGCTTCCGCCAGCTCGCCGAGCAGGGCCGGTCGCCGCACGGCGGCGGTGTTGACGCTGACCTTGTCGGCGCCGGCGGAGAGCAGGCCTCGCGCGTCCGCCACACCGCGCACACCCCCTCCGGCGGTGAGCGGAATGCTGATTGCGGCGCGCACGCGGGCCACTGTCTCGATCTGTGTCTTACGTCCTTCCGGAGACGCCGCCACGTCGAGCACGACGATCTCATCGGCTCCCTGTGTCTCGTAGCATGCGGCTCGCTCCGCCGGGTGGCCGGCGTCGCGCAGGGCCTGAAATCGAACGCCCTTCACGACCCGGCCGTCCTGCACGTCCAGGCATGGCACGATTCGGCGTAGGAGCCCCGGCGTGGGGGCATCCGAGTCTGGTTGCCCGGCTGGTGGTGCGCCCCCGTTCCCCAGCCAACGCTGCAGCAGGGCCGCACCGTACGCACCCGATAGCTCGGGGTGAAACTGGCAAACGACTATGGGGCCACGCTCGAGCGCCGCCACGAAGCGCTCGCCGTGGGTCGACCAGGCGGCGCTCCATCCAGAGGGCGATTGACGCAGGGCGTAGGAGTTGGCGAAGGCTGCGATGCCGCTCGAGACGCAGTGTGCACTCGGATCGGCTGCCACGGAGTTCCATCCGAGGTGCGGGACGCGCACCTGGTCGGGTAGTCGGCGGCAGGTACCCGGGATGATGCCGAGCCCGGACATCCGCGGCGCTTCCTCGCTCGCCTCACACAACATCTGCATACCGAGACACACTCCGAGCAGCGGCGTGCCGCGCGCGGCGACCGCTGCGATGGCGGCGGCAAGGCCACGGGACTGCAGGGCCGCGACCCCCGCTCCGAACGCGCCCACGCCCGGCAGCACCACGCGCGGCGCGTTCAGGACGTCGTCGGCCGCGTCGGTCACGGTGACGGTCGCGTCGAGCCGCCGGAATGCGGTCGCGATGGAAGCGAGGTTGGCGACGCCCGAGTCCACGATGACGACATCACTCACGGCGGCTCCCTCCACCTCCCAGGGTGCCCTTCGTGGACGCCACGTCTTCGAACCCCGATGCCGACACCGCCTGCTTGAGCGCCAAGGCCACGGCTTTCACGGCGGCCTCGGCCTTGTGGTGGTCGTTCTCGCCTTTGAGCACGTCCACGTGCAGCGTGAGACGCCCGGCGGTGGCGAGCGAACCCAGCAGGTGTGACACGTTCTCGCACGCGAGCCCACCAATCGCTTCGCGCCACAGCTCGAGGGTGACAGCGGCGAAGGGCCGGCCCGAAAGATCCACTACCGCGCGCGCCAGCGCCTCGTCGAGCGGGGCGTAGGCCCAGCCGAAACGGTTCACGCCGCGGCGCTCGCCCAGCGCGCGATCGAGGGCTTCGCCCAGGGCGAGCGCGCAGTCTTCAGCCGTGTGATGGTCATCCACCGCGAGGTCGCCCCGACAAGAGAGCGTGAGGTCGAACCGCGCATGCCGGCTCAGCGTTTCGAGCAGGTGATCCAGGAACCCGACGCCGGTCTTTACGTCGGCCGTTCCGGCGCCGTCGAGCGCGAGCGTCGCACTCACGGACGTCTCGCGCGTGGTGCGGGTGACCGTGGCGGCGCGGCGGGGGGGTGGGGGGGGTGGCGGCGTCATGGCCGCAGCACGGCGTCGAGGGCGGCGCACAGCCGCTGGAATTGGGTCGGGTCGCCAGGGAGGGTGATGCGCAGTGACGTCTCGAGGCCGGCCCGCAACGGAAAATCACGCACCAGCACGCCCAGCGCGGCGAGACCGACCCACACCCGCGCGGCGCGCGGACCAAAATCCGCGAGGACGAAGTTGGCCTGCGACGCGACCGGCGCGAGCCCCCGGCCCACCAGCCATGCGCTGAGGGCGGCTCGCTCTTCGCGAACGCGCGCGACGTGCGCCCGCAGCGCCGCCTCACCGCGCTCGAGCTGATGTAGCGCGAGGGCCACTGATGGCGACGCGACCGAATACGGGCCACCCGCCGCGCGCAACACCGATACGACGTACGGGCTCCCGACGGCATAGCCGACGCGACATCCCGCGAGTCCCCAGGCCTTCGAAAAGGTTCTCACTACCAGCACATTCTCGAGATCGAGTAACGCGGGAGTCAGATCGCGATCTGCATACTCGACGTAAGCGTGATCGAGCACCACCAGCGCGTTCGCAGCCGCGCCCGCAAGCCGCCGCACGTCGGCCAGCGTGGCCACGGCTCCCGTGGGGTTGTTGGGCGACACCACCGCCACTACCGCGGTGCGCGCGACGAGACGCTCGAGGAACGCGTCACCGGGAAACGGCCCGGCGGGCCAGGGGACGCGCTGGACGCCGCCACCGGCGAGCGTCGCGAACCGCTCGAACAGCTCGAATGTGGGCTCGGGCAAGAGCAACGTGCGGCCGGGCTCGAGGAACGCTCGACACGCCCGGTCGATCGCCTCGTCGGCGCCCGCAGTCACTATCACCCGCTCCGGTGTCACTCCGAGCCGCGTCGCCAGCGCCGCCTCGAGCGCACCGGCATCCCGATAGCGGCGCAGCAACTCAGGGTCGGCGTCCGCCAGGGCGGTGAACAGCGCGCGTGGCGGCAGCGGTCCTTCGTTGCTGTCGAGCCGCAACGCGTCATCGTCCGCCGGCATGCGGCGCGCGTGGGCGGCCGGATCGACACGGGAGACAGGTCCCGAGAGCGCGGCGCGAGCAGGCGTCACGGGACGATCTGTGACAGGGTGGATACCACGACGTCCGTGCCGCCCGCGGCTTTCACCGCGGGAATCACCTGCGGCAAACAGTCCCGCGGCACGGCGGCCTTGACGGCGTAGCCGTCGTTCCCGAACAGCGGGGCCACCGTGGCTTGCCGCATCGAGGGCAGGACCGCGACCACCGCGTCGAGGCACGCCGCCGACGCGTTAACCTCGAGCATCACCCGGCGCCGGGCCTCGAGCACCGCATTGATCAGCAAGACGAGGTCGTCGATGCGGCGCCGTCGCGCCGGATCGTTCAGCGCGGCGCGATTGGCGTATACCCGCGTGGAGGAGCGCAGCAGTACGTCGACCACGGCGAGGCCGTTGGCCTCGAGCGTCGCTCCCGTCGCGGTGTTGTCCACGATCACATCCGCGTCCTCCGGCGGGAACACCTCGGTGGCGCCGTACGAAAGAACGAATTCCGCCAACAAGCCTTGCGTGGCGATCCAGCGGCGGGTGAGCCGCTCGTACTCGGATGCGATCACGAGCCGCCGCGCCGGCAGGCGGCCGTCCACGAGCAGCGCCGGCGACGCGGCGGCCACGACCTGCACCGGATCGAGGCCGGTGTCGAGCAGCTCCACGACGTCCATCTGCAGCTCCGTCGCCCAATCGGCGCCAGCGAAGCCGACGTCCCGGCTGCCGAGCGCGATCATCTCCACGATGTTCTGGGGCTTGAGCAGCTTGGCCTCCGTGTCGCCCAGGGACACGTGGGGCCGGTAGCCGCGGGCGCCCGGCGTCACGCGAATCCCCGCGTCGGCGAGGAGGGTCAGGACGGCCTGCTCCATGTGGCCCTTGGGCAGGCCGAGGCGCAGTCTCGGCATCGCGTCGCTCCAGATTGTGACGTTCCCAAAAAGCACGACGCCGGCCCTGAGGGGCCGGCGTCGGCAAGCACAGTAAGGACTTCGGACTTCGCGTTACCTCGTGTGCGCCTCCGGCTGCCCCCCAGCGAATGGGTGGCCGTGATGATGCCGGTGGTGCAACGAGAGGTGCCGCATGACGTGTACGTAAAGCCCGCGGGACCGGGACGTCAACCCACCCGTCCGAGTGGGTCGCCGGAACCTGCGCTGGCCTTGACGGTCGGCGTACCTGGGTCTATTGTCCGAGTTCGATTGTGGCGTGCGGCTTTACCGACTCGGAGCGAATCGAAAACACGTGATGCAACTCGCGCTGCTGCTGGTCCTGGTCCTCGTCCTGCTGAGCCTTATTGCTCAGGAGGGGGTCGGCGGCGCGCCAGAAGCAGCAAAATGATGGACTAGGAATCACAGCAGAGATCGTAGCGGCGCCGCGGACCCCAAAGGTTCGCGGCTTTTTTGTCACGTCAGCGAGAGAGGGGAGCTCGGGGGTCACCATGGGGAGAGACGTCATCATCTTCGACACGACGCTGCGCGACGGCGAACAGGCGCCGGGCAACTCGATGACCGCCGAGGAAAAGCTGCGTCTGGCGCGTCAGCTGGATACGCTCGGTGTGGACGTGATCGAAGCGGGGTTCCCGAGCGCCTCGGAGGGTGATCGACGCGGCGTGCGTCTCGTCGCGGAGACGCTCTCCCGCCCGGTGATCGCGGCGTTGGCGCGCTGCCACGACCGGGACATCGACGCGGCGGGCGAGGCGTTGCGCCCCGCCGCCCGCCCACGGGTCCACGTGTTCATCGCGACGTCCGACCTGCATCTCGAGTGCAAGCTGCGGATGACGCGGGACCAATGTCTCGAACGGGCGACCGAGGCCGTGCGGCGAGCCCGCCGCTACACCGACGACGTGGAGTTCTCGGCGGAAGACGCCACCCGCACTGACCTCGAGTTCCTGTGCCGGGTGGTGGAGGCGGCGATCGCCGCCGGGGCGACCACCATCAATCTCCCCGACACCGTGGGATACGCCCTGCCGGTCGAGTACGGGGCCATGTTCCGCGCGGTGCGCGAGCGGGTGCCGACGTCGGACCGCGCGGTGTTCAGCGCGCATTGTCACGACGACCTCGGGCTGGCGGTGGCCAATTCGCTCGCGGCGATCGAAGCCGGGGCCGGACAGGTGGAATGCACCATCAACGGCATCGGCGAACGGGCCGGCAACGCGGCGCTGGAAGAGATCGTGGTGGCGGGGCGCGTGCGCCCGCATGCCGTCGCGTTCCATTGCGGCGTGAAGCCCCAGGAGCTGTTCCGCACGAGCCAGCTCCTCTCGCACGTGATCGGCGTGTTTCCCCAACCCAACAAGGCGGTGGTGGGACGCAACGCCTTCGCCCACGAGGCCGGAATCCACCAGCACGGCGTGCTCCAGAACGGGCTCACGTATGAGATCATCCGTCCGGAAGAGGTCGGGGTGGCGCGCTCCAGTCTGGTGTTGGGCAAGCACTCTGGGCGGCACGCCCTCGAGCGGCGCTACCGCGAGCTGGGATACGAGCTCGACGACGCTACGCTGGGCAACTTGTACGAGGAGTTCACGGCGTTGGCCGATAAGAAGCGCGAGATCCTCGATGAAGACCTGCTGGCGCTGCTGCACGGCCGGTTCCACGACGCGCCGGAGGCGTACCGCCTCACCCATCTCCAGGTGACGTGCGGGACGGTGGCGGCCACCGCGGAAGTGCGCCTGGCGGGCCCCCCGGGGAACGGCGGCGAGCGCAGTGCCACGGCCTCGGGGAACGGGCCGATCGCCGCGGCGTTCGCCGCGATCGCCAAGGTGGTCGAGCGTCAGGTGGACGTCATAAACCTCACGGTGCAGTCGGTCACGCCGGGTCGAGACAGCCTGGGCCAGGTACTGGTGCAGGCGCGGATCGACGGCAAATCGCTCTCCGGGCACGGCGCGTCGACGGACATCGTCGAGGCGAGCGCGCGCGCCCTGGTCCACGCGCTCAACAAGGTGAGCCACGCGGACCGGCTGGAGGATCAGTCCCTCAACGCCAGCTACTTCTGGGGAGTGTGAGCCGATGAGCGACATGCTCTCCGGGGCCGAGATCCTGTGCCGTGCGCTCGAAGCCGCGGGCGTCGAGGTGATCTTCGGGTATCCGGGCGGGGCCATCATGCCGTTCTATCACGCGTTGCCCGACCATCCCGGCCTGCGTCACATCCTCGTGCGGCACGAGCAGGCGGCAGCGCATGCGGCCGACGGCTACGCGCGGGCCAGCGGGCGGGTCGGGGTGTGCGTGGCAACCTCGGGGCCGGGCGCGACCAACCTCGTCACCGGGCTCGCCGCGGCGCACATGGACAGCTCACCGGTGGTCGCCATCACGGGCCAAGTGTCGCGCCCGATGATCGGTCGGGACGCGTTCCAGGAGACCGACTTCATCGGCATCACGCTGCCGATCACGAAGCACAGCTATCTCGTTCAGGATGCGGCGGAGCTTGCGCAGGTCGTCGCCGAGGCGGTCGCGGTCGCGCGAGAGGGAAGGCCCGGCCCCGTGGTGATCGACGTGCCGAAGGATGTGCAGAACCAGAAGGCCGAGTGGAAGGACCCACCGGGCTCCCAGAATCCCCGCACTGGCGTGCGGGGTCAATCATTCACCCCGGGCGCCAGCCCGGGGTCCGTGGAAGAGGGCGTGCGGCAGACCGCGAAGCTCATCAAAGGGGCCGAGCGGCCGCTCCTCATGGTGGGGCACGGCGTGATCCTCGGCAACGCCTACGCGGAGGTGCGGTCCCTCGCCGAAAAGACCGGGATTCCGGTGGTCACGACGCTGCTCGGCATCAGCTCCTTCCCCGACGGTCACCCCCTGCACCTCGGCATGCCGGGGATGCACGGCGAAGTGTACGTGAACCGCGCCATCCAGCACGCCGACCTGATCATCGGTATCGGCCTGCGGTTCGACGACCGCGTCACCGGGAATACGGCGAGCTTCGCTCGGCAGGCCCGCATCGTGCACATCGACCTCGATCGCGCCGAGATTGGGAAGAACGTGCCCGTCGCGGTCGGCATCGTAGGCGACGCCCGCGACGTCACGCGCCGCCTGCTCGCCGCCGTAGAGCCGCGCCGCTGCGACCGCTGGCTCGAGCACATCCGCGGCTTCGCGCGCCCGCGGCCGGCGTCGTTTCGGGGCGAGTTGTCGCCCGAGGCCATCCTGGGCGCCATCTACGACGCGAGCGGCGGCGCGTGCACCATCGTGTCGGACGTCGGGCAGCACCAGATGTGGGTCGCGAAGCTCTTTCCCTACCAGCGGCCCAACAGCCACATCACGTCGGGCGGCCTCGGCGCCATGGGGTTCGCCGTGCCCGCCGCCATGGGGGTGCACCTCGCGCGCCCGCGCGACACGGTGTGGGCCATCTCCGGCGACGGCGGCTTCCAGATGAACATGGCGGAGATCGCGACCATGGTGCAGGAAGGATTGCCCGTGAAGATGGCCGTGTTCAACAACGGCTATCTCGGCATGGTGCGGCAGTGGCAGCAGTTCTTCCACGAGAAGCGCTACTCGTGCACGCCGATCTGGAGCCCGGACTACGTGAAGCTGGCGGAAGCGTACGGGATCCCGGGCTACCGCGTGAAGGAGGCGGGCGAGCTCGCAGACACGGTGGGGCGCGCAAACGCGCAGTCCGGCTCAGTGCTGGTGGAGTTCCTGATCGAGCAAGAGGCCAACGTGTACCCGATGATCCCGCCTGGGGGCTCGCTCTCCGAGCCGATCGAAGCGGCGCCCGCCGGCGCGGCCGGAGGCTGAGGGAGGAGGGGTGGGGGTGGCTTCCGAACATACCGTGGCCGTGCTGCTCGACGACGCCCTGGTGACGCTCAACCGGGCGGTCGGCGTGCTGCGCCGACGGAACGTGCCGATCGAGGGCCTCGCCCTACATCCGAGCGGCACCGCCGGGGTGTCGCGGCTGACGTTCGTCCTGAAGGCAGACGCGGCCACCGCCGATCGGGTGGCCCAACAGCTCCACAAAATGATCGGTGTGCGCTCGGTGATGTTGCTCCCGGGCGACGATTCCACCACGGAGGCAAGACAATGAGCTCGACAGAGCCGCGCGTTTTCTACGATGCCGACGCCGATCCCAGCCGCCTCGAGGACCGCGTCATCGCGGTCATCGGTTACGGCAGCCAGGGGCACGCGCACGCGCTGAACCTGCGCGATTCCGGGGCGAAGGTCGTGGTGGGGCTGCGCCCGGGGGGAGGGGGGAAGTCGTGGGAGCGCGCGCTGGCGGAGGGTCTGGACGTGCGCCCGGTCGCCGAGGCGGCGCGGGCGGCGGACATCATCATGATGCTCGTGCCCGACCAGGAAGCACGAGCTGTGTACGAGGCAGGCGTCGCGCCGAGCCTGCGGCGTGGCAAGACGCTGATGTTCGCGCACGGCTTCAACGTGCACTTCGGCGAGATCGCGCCACCGGCCGAGGTAGACGTCACGATGATCGCGCCCAAGTCTCCCGGCCACCTGGTGCGAAGCGAGTTCCAGGCGGGGCGGGGCGTCCCGGCGCTGGTGGCGGTGCAGCGGGATGCGAGCGGCCACGCGCTGGCCGACGCGCTGGCGTACGCTGCGGGCATCGGCTGTGCCCGCGCGGGGGTGCTCGAGACGACGTTCCGCGAGGAGACGGAAACCGATCTGTTCGGCGAGCAAACCGTGCTGTGCGGGGGCGTCACTGCGCTGATCCAGGCCGGCTTCGAAACGCTCACGGCCGCGGGGTACGCGCCCGAGATCGCCTACTTCGAGTGCATGCACGAGCTGAAGTTGATCGTGGACCTGATGTATCGCGGCGGCATGAAGTTCATGCGCTACTCGATTAGCGACACCGCGGAGTACGGCGACTACACCCGCGGCCCCAAGATCGTCACGGACGAGGTGCGGGCCGCGATGCAGCGCATCCTGGCGGACATCCAGTCGGGCAGCTTCGCGCGGGAGTGGATCGCTGAAAGTAGAAGCGGCGGCCGCCGCTTCGCGGCGCTGCGCCGCGCCGGGGCCGAGCATCCGATCGAGCTGGTCGGCGCCAAGCTGCGCGCCATGATGCCATGGACGGAGGAAGGAAAAGGGACTAGGGACTCGGGACTAGGGACTCGGGGCTCCACCACCCCTCCCCAGGCCCGAGTCCCCAGCCCCGAGCCCCTGCGAGCATGACCGCGCAGACGCTCTTCGAGCAAGTCTGGGACGCGCACGTCGTGCATCAGCTCGACGACGGGCCGGCGGTGTTGTACGTCGATCTCCACCTGGTACACGAGGTCACGTCGCCGCAGGCGTTCGAGGGACTGCGCCATGCGGGCCGTCGCGTGCGGCGTCCCGACCTCACGGTGGCCACGGTGGACCACAACGTTCCCACCGGCGACCGCGCCGCGCCGATCGCGGACCCGATCGCCGCGCGCCAGCTCGATGCCCTGGCGGCCAACGCGCACGAGTTCGGCGTCGAGCTGTTCGACCTGCGATCGCCGCAACAGGGAATCGTGCACGTGATCGGCCCGGAGCTGGGACTCACCCAGCCGGGGATGATCATCGTGTGTGGCGATTCCCATACCTCCACCCACGGAGCATTCGGAGCGCTCGCGCTGGGGATCGGCACGAGCGAAGTGGAGCACGTCCTGGCGACACAATGTCTCGTGTGGTCGAAGCCGCGGACGATGGAAGCGCGTGTCAGCGGCGCGCGGGCGCCCGGCGTCACCGCCAAGGACCTCATCCTCGCATTGATCGGGCGGATCGGGACGGCGGGGGCCACCGGGCACGTCGTCGAATACACGGGGGAAGCGGTCCGCGCGCTGTCGATGGAAGAGCGGATGACGATGTGCAATATGTCGATCGAGGCGGGGGCGCGCGCCGGCATGATCGCCCCCGATGACACCACCTTCGCCTACCTCGCCGGTCGGCCGCGAGCGCCACGCGAGGCCGCCTGGACGCGTGCCCTGGAGCAGTGGCGGCAGCTGGGCACCGATCCCGGGGCGTCATACGATCGCCGGGTGGATCTCGACGCCTCGTCGGTGGCCCCGCAGGTGACCTGGGGAACCACACCCGGGATGGTGACGGCGGTGACGGGCCGGGTGCCCGACCCCGCGGACTTCGAGAGCGAGGCGGAGCGGCAGGCGGTGACCCGTGCCCTCGAATACATGGGCCTCGCGCCCGGCACCCCGCTCGCGGGGTTGGCCATCGACCGTGTCTTTCTCGGCTCTTGCACCAACGCACGCATCGAGGACCTGCGGGCCGCCGCGCGGGCCGTCCGGGGCCGACACGTGGCATCGGGCGTGCGCGCCTTGGTCGTTCCCGGATCGCAACAGGTGCGAGCCCAGGCCGAACGGGAGGGGCTGGACCGGGTGTTCCGCGAGGCGGGGTTCGAGTGGCGCAACTCGGGGTGCTCGATGTGCCTCGGCATGAACGCCGACGTGCTCCAGAGCGGCGAACGCTGCGCCTCGACCTCGAACCGCAACTTCGAGGGGCGGCAGGGACGGGGCGGGCGGACGCACCTGATGAGCCCCCCGATGGCGGCAGCCGCCGCGGTCGCCGGCCGACTAGTGGACGTCCGCGAGTGGGAGCTCGCTCCACTGTGAACGAGCCCTTCGTACGGCACGCCGGCCGCGTGGCGGCCCTGCCCCGAGCCGATGTCGACACCGATCAGATCATCCCCAAGCAGTTCCTGAAGCGGGTGGAGCGGAGCGGCTTCGGTCCCGCGCTGTTCCACGACTGGCGCTTCCGCCCCGACGGCAGCCCCAATCCGGACTTCGAGCTGAACCACCCCGCGGCGCGTGGCGCCACGATCCTCATCACGGGGGCGAACTTCGGATGCGGCTCCTCGCGCGAGCACGCCGTCTGGGCGCTCCGCGAGTACGGCTTTCGCGCGATCCTGGCCCCGTCGTTCGCCGACATCTTCTTCGCGAACTGCTGCCAGAACGGCCTCGTGCCGGCGCGCCTCCTACCGCAGGAGATCGCCGAGCTGTTCCGGCGCCATCAGGCGGCGGGCGGCGACTACCGTCTCATGGTCGACCTGGAAGACCAGCGTGTGTACGACGACCTCGGTTTCCGCACCGCCTTCGCGATGGAGCCGTACCGCCGCGAAATGCTGCTGCGGGGGCTCGACGAGATCGGGCGGACGCTGCTTGTCGAGGACCGGATCGCCAGCTATGAACGACAGCGGGAGCGAGCGAGGTGGTGAAGAAGCGCTACAGGATCGCCGTGCTCCCGGGGGACGGGATTGGCCCGGAGGTGATCGCGGAGGCGGAGCGCGTGCTCGTGACCGTGGGCGAGTGCTTCGGCGTCAGCTTCGGCCTCGAGCGGTTCCCGATCGGCGCGGCTGCCGTGGCGGCCGCGGGAGACCCGTTGCCCGACGCCACCCGCGAGGCCGTGACGAGCGCCGACGCCGTGCTGCTAGGCGCGGTGGGCGACCCGGCGCTCGATGGCTCGCCGCGTCACCTGAAGCCGGAGACGGGCCTGCTCGCCCTGCGGGCGCTGCTGGGGGTGTTCGCAAATCTGCGCCCCGTAGCGGTTCATCCCGCGCTCGCGGACCGCTCACCGCTCAAGCCCGAGCGGCTACGCGGTGTCGACCTGCTGATCGTGCGCGAGCTCACCGGCGGGCTGTACTACGGCGAGCCGCGCGGCCGGGAGCAGTCCCGCGCTTTCAATACCCTGATGTATACCACGGTGGAGGTCGAGCGCGTGGCGCGCATCGCCTTCGCGGCCGCCCGCCGGCGGCGCAAGCTTCTCACCTCGGTGGACAAGGCGAACGTGCTCGAAGTCTCGCAGCTGTGGCGGGACACCGTCGCGCGGGTAGCCCGCGAGTTCCCCGACGTTCGGCTCGAGCACTTGTACGTCGACACCGCCGCGATGCGCCTGGTCTCGGACCCTACGAGCTTCGACGTGATCCTCACGGAGAACACGTTCGGCGACATCCTGAGCGACGAGGCGGCTGTGCTGGTCGGCTCGCTCGGTCTCCTGCCCTCGGCCTCGCTGGGCGCGGGCCCGGGCTTGTTCGAGCCGATTCACGGGTCCGCCCCGGATATCGCCGGGAGCGGAGTCGCCAATCCGGTCGGCGCCATCGCGTCGGTCGGTCTGCTGCTGCGCCACGGGCTTGGCCTCACGGCGGCGGCCGACGCCGTGGATGCGGGCGTCAAGGACAGCCTCGCGTCCGGGGCGCGTACGCGGGACATCGCGGAACCCGGAGCGCCGGCACTGAGCACCCGGGCGATGGGGGAACGGATTGCGGCGGCGGTGCGAAAGGCGGAGCTTCAGATGCGGAATTGGCGCTCGTCCGCCGATCCTGTGATCCCCACGCCCAAGTCTGCTTAGGAAAGACGTCAGCATGACTGACAGGCGCAGCGAGCTGATCACCCGCGGCGCGCAGCGCGCCCCCAACCGCGCCATGCTCCGGGCCGTGGGCTTCGGCGACGGCGACTTCGAGAAGCCGATCGTCGGCGTCGCCAACGCCTACAGCACCATCACCCCGTGTAACCTCGGGCTCGATACCCTCGCCCGGCGCGCCGAAGCGGCGCTCCGCACGGCGGGGATGATGCCGCAGCTGTTCGGCACGATCACCGTGAGCGACGGCATCGCCATGGGGACGGAAGGCATGAAGTACTCGCTCGTGTCGCGCGAAGTGATCGCCGACTCGATCGAGACCGCCTGCAGCGCGCAGTGTATGGACGGCGTGCTCGTCGTCGGCGGCTGCGACAAGAACATGCCCGGCGCCATGATTGCGATCGCCCGCATGAACATCCCGGCGGTGTTCGTGTACGGCGGCACGATCAAGCCCGGGCACCACGCCGGGCGCGACCTGACCGTCGTCAGCGTATTCGAGGCGGTGGGCGAGTACGGCGCCGGGAAGATCGACGCGGCCGAGCTGCTCGAGGTCGAGCGACGGGCCTGCCCCGGCGCCGGCTCGTGTGGCGGCATGTTCACCGCGAACACGATGTCCTCGATCTTCGAGGCGATGGGGATGAGCCTGCCCTACTCGTCCACGATGGCCGCGGAGGACGCGGAGAAGGGCGAGAGCGCGGCGCGCTCGGGAAAGGTGCTGGCGGAGGCGATTCGGCGCCGGCTCGTGCCGCGGCAGATCCTCACGCGCCCGGCATTCGAGAACGCGATCGCGGTGACGATGGCGATCGGCGGCTCGACCAACGCGGTGCTCCACCTGCTCGCGATCGCGCGGGCGGCCGGCGTGCCGCTGGTGCTGGACGACTTCGAGACGATTCGCGCGCGCGTGCCGGTGTTATGCGACCTCAAGCCGTTCGGCCGGTTCGTGACCGTCGATCTCCACCGCGCGGGCGGGATCCCCCAGGTGATGAAGATTCTGCTTGCACACGGCGCCCTGCACGGCGACGCGCTGTCCATCACGGGACAAACGCTCACGCAGGTGCTGGCGGACGTTCCCGACACCCCACGGTCCGATCAGGCAGTGATCCGGCCATGGACCCGGCCGCTGCATCCCCAGGGCCACCTGTCCATCCTGCGGGGCAACCTCGCCACGGAGGGCAGCGTGGTGAAGACGGCGGGCGTACAGCGGACGCGTCTCACCGGCCCGGCGCGGGTGTTCGATTCGGAAGAGGCGTGCCTCGACGCGATCCTCGCGGGACGCATCGTCGCGGGCGACGTGGTGGTTATCCGGTACGAGGGGCCGAAGGGCGGGCCCGGGATGCGCGAGATGCTCTCGCCCACCGCGGCGATCGTGGGCGCCGGGCTGGGGGAGTCGGTTGGCCTGGTGACCGACGGCCGGTTCTCGGGTGGCAGCCATGGGCTGGTCGTCGGTCACGTCGCCCCGGAGGCAGCCGTCGGCGGCACGCTCGCCCTGGTGGAGGAGAACGATCGCATTTCGATCGATGCGGAGCGGCGACTCCTGCAGCTCGAGGTGCCGGACGACGAGCTGGCGCGGCGGCGTAAGCAGTGGACACCGCCACCGCCGAAGTACACTTCCGGGGTGCTCGCGAAGTACGTCAAACTGGTGTCGTCGAGCAGCCTGGGCGCGGTGACGGACCTATAGGGTTAGACCTCAGTACGTCCCCAACACGCGCAACTCCGGCGCAAAAGCGCGAAGCTCGGCCAACGCCGCGGCGACCTCGCCGCTCGGATCGCCCAGCACATCCAGATAGAAGGCGTACTCCCACGGCCGGCCCACGATGGGACGAGACTCGATCTTCGTCAGATCGAGCCCCCGAACCGCGAAGGCGCCGAGGGCGCGGTGCAGGGAGCCAGGGACATTGGGCAGCGTGAAGACGAGCGAGCTCTTGCGCGCCCGCTCGAGGGGCGCGGGCTCACGGCCGATCACGAGGAAGCGCGTGTAATTCTCGGCGTGGTCCTCGAGGCCTTCCTGCAGGACGGCCGCCCCGTACAACTCCGCGGCCAGCGCCGCGGCGATCGCCGCGTCGGCCGCGAGACGGCGCGCCATCAAGTCACGGACACTGCCCGCGGTGTCGTACGCCGCGACCGGCACCACCTCCGGATGAGCCGCGAAGAACGCACGACATTGCGCCAGCGCCACCGGGTGTGATGCCACGCGACGGACGGCGTCGAGTGCCGTGCCCGGACGGGCGATGAGGCAGTGCCGCACGCGAACCTGCGTCTCGGCCACCACGTGCAAGGGGTGGCGCCCCAGCAGGTCGTAGTTCTCGTGGACGGATCCGGCCAGCGAGTTCTCGATCGGAACGACACCGCGGGCCGCGCCTCCGGTGGCGACAGCGCGGAACAAGTCCTCGAAGCTGGCGCATGGCACGAGGCGCACGTCGGGGCCGAGCGCTTCGAGCGCCGCGGCGTGGCTGAACGAGCCCGCTTCCCCTTGAATGGCGACTGCGATCATGCGGTCCTCGCTTCCCAAAGAAACGAGCGGCCCGTCTGGGAGGAACGGGCCGCTCGGGTGAGTTGGAAGATCGGATGCTTATCTAATCCCGTGCACGTCTCCACCCACGGCCCGGTTCTCGGGACGCGAAGCCGAAGGTGTTGAAAAATCGACGGCAGCGTCGTGTCATGGCGCGATGTTACCTCGCGGCACGGTGAGCGTCAAGCTAGGGCTCGCACACGATCAACGTGAAGGTACCCGGGATGATCGCGGGGCGTGGCCTCGGCTGCTGCGGCGTCGCCGCGGGGGTGGGCCCGAAGTCCGCGGTGACGAGATAGACGCGATGGCTGACCGGATCGAGCGCCATGGTACGCGCACCGCGCCGGGTGGGAACGTTCGCGACGACCCGGAACTTGTCAGGCGCGTCCTCGTGCACCAGCGTCAGCGTCCCGTCGCCGTTCGAGGAGAACGCGAGCTGCGTGCCGGGGTCGAACGCCGCGGCGTCGACGTAGGCGCCGATCGGCACCGTGGTGATCAGCGTGCCGGCCTTCGCGTCGGAGATCGCCATGACCTTGTTGCCGCACCCGCTGAACAGGCGGTGGTGCTCCCGGTCGATGGCGAGGCCGGTCGGGCCCTCGCACGGCGCGAGGGACCAGCGGCGCACCACCTGCATCGCCGCTGCATCGATCTCGACGATGGCGCTCTTGTCCTCGAGATTGACATACAGCTTGCCGTCGCCCGCCGACACACCGAACTCCGGCCCGCCGCCGAGATCGATCGTGCCGATGCGTCTGCCGATGGACGGGTCGATCACGCTGGACGAGTGGGCATCGCCATTGAAGGTGAAGATGTGCTTGGTCGCGGGGTCGTACAGGACCGCATCGGCATCGACGGCCGCCGTGATGTGCCCCTGCACCTTGAGCGTGTTCAGGTCAAACATCGTGACGGCGCTGTCGGGCCC
>DATEGE010000036.1:0-2473 GCA_035280265.1 Gemmatimonadales bacterium
GCCCGCGCCTGAGGCGGAGACGATCCTCGGCGACGTGCTCCTCCCGCTCGAGGAATACATCAACACGATGAGCGAGGACGAGGTCGACTACATGAACGTCTACCGCGAGACGTGGGAGCGCGCCGGGCTGCGTCTGCCCGACGCGCTACTGCACGAGATCCTCGACGCCGAGCAGCGGTGCTGGGACCGCGCCGTGGTGATCGACCCCGAAGCGCTCGGTGTTCTGGAGTGGCTGCGGGATCATGGGATCAAGCGCGGCGTGTGCTCGAACGCTCCATTTCCCTCGGAGATGATGCGGCGCCAGGTGGAGAGCAACGGCATCGCGAGCCTCGTCGACGCGGCCGTGTTCTCCAGCGAGGTCGGCCGCCGCAAGCCTGCGCCTGAGCTCTATCGGGCCGCACTCGAAGCGATCGACACGGAACCCGAGCGGACGCTGTTCATCGGCGACCGCGTGCGCGAGGACTACGAAGGCCCACGCGCGATCGGCATGCGCGCAGCGATCGTCACCGCACACGCCGAGGACGAGCCGCGGGACGGCGTGCCGACGATCGCCTCGCTTGCCGAGATCCCATCGCTCCTGTGAGCGAGCCGCGCAAAAGGCCCGGATTCTTCTGGCTGCTTTTCTACGGCCGGCGCCGCCGCGGCTTCCCGTGGTTGCTCGCGGGCCTCGTGCTCGCGATCGTTGTGCTCGCCCTGGTCTTCGCCATACCCGGCGCCGCCGACCTGTCACGCGCCGTGGCCGCTGCGGTCTTCGGCTTGCTGCTGGTCGGCGCGCTGGTGCTCGCCGTGGCGGCGGTGCTGAAGCCGCGTCGCCGTCCCTGAGCGGCGCGAGCGGCGATCAGCACCGCTGCGGACCCCGCACCCACGCCGTTGTCGATGTTCACCACGACTAGGCCGGTCGAGCATGACTGCAGCATCGTCGTCAGCGCCCCCTCGCCCGCGCGCCCGCGGCCGTAACCGGTGGATACCGGCAGCCCAATCACCGGCACATCGATCAAGCCTGCGACCAGCCCCGGCAGCACGCCGTCCATTCCCGCCGCGACCACGATGACATCGGCGCCCCATTCGAGCATTGCAGCCAGCGGACCCACGAAGCGATGGAGGCCCGCCACGCCAAGGTCCGCCACGAGCCTCGCTTCCAGGCCGCACGCCTCGACCACCATGCGGGCCTCGTCGGCGGAGGGGACGTCCGACGTGCCGGCGGTCAGGATGCCGACCTTCGCCTCGACCGGTTCGGGAGCGAATCCCCCGCGCAGCGTTCGAGCCGACGCGTGGTACTCGCGAACCTGCATCCCCGCGGCAGCGCACGCCTCGCGCAGGGCGGTGGAGTGCGCGTCGGTCATGCGGCTCACCAGGCCCTGGCCCTGGCGGTCGGCCATCGCCACCACCAGTCGAGCCACCTCTAGCGGCGGCTTCCCGGCCGCGAGCACCACTTCGGGGATGCCCCGTCTCAAGTAGCGCCCAAGGTCGAGCCGAGCCCGCCCCCCGAGCTCATCGAGCTGCATGAGCCGGAGCTCAGCGATGGCCTCGTCCTCGGTCAGCTCGCCGGCGACCAGCCGGCGCAGCACGTCTCTCAAAGTCCCAGCAGGACTTCGCGCATCCGCTGCCAGTGAGTTCCCGCCCAGTAGATGCGGCCGCACTCCGGACATTCCGAATAGCGAGACTGCGTGCGCCGCACGTAAGGCGGCACGCGCTCGGCGACGACCGCCGGCACGCGCGACTCGAGCTCGGAGTTGCACTCGATGCAGCGAGTCAGCGCCTCCTTCAGCTCGAGACCGAGCTCGGCGAACACCTGGCGCAGCTGCTTGGTCACGTCATCGTCGCGAATCAGGATCGCGCGCACCACGCCGGTCTGGATGACCCGCCGCTTGGTGAGGTCGCGGTCGCGCGTCAGCAGCACCCTGTTCTCGGCTGCGGCCTCGCGCACGAGCTCGGAGTCGTCGATGCGCGCGTGATAGGACGCGTCGTAGCCGAGCGCGCGCAGCCATCGCGCGAGTCGTCCAACGTTGCAGTCGGCGAGAAACCTTGGCCTCACCGGGTCAATCTTAGAATCGCCTCGTGACCAGGTTCGACGAGTTGATGGCGAGGCTGCGGACCGAAGCGAGCGGCTGCTACTCGTGGTCGAACGGTCCGGGAGACCGATACGCCGTGCACAACCACAACTACGAAAAGGTCCTTTACTGCGTCGACGGTTCCATCACATTCGTGCTTGAGAGCGAAGGCAGGCGCCTCGAGCTGAAGCCAGGAGACCGTATGGTCCTGCCCGCAGCGACAGTGCACTCGGCGGTCGTCGGACCGTCCGGATGCACGTGCATCGAAGGCCATCGCTGACACCTCGTCGGAAGCAGAGTTCGGGCGTAATATGGGTCGCGCCGATGAGCATCATCGAGTTCATTCGCGACCGCGCGCGCTTCTACAACTGCCCGGTCTGCGGGCGCAGCTTGAAAGGTTGCGACGTCCAGGTCCTGAGCCA
>DATEGE010000037.1:0-2129 GCA_035280265.1 Gemmatimonadales bacterium
GATCGCGAGATGCATCTCGTCGACGAGACGGGCCTGGAGGTAGGCGCGGATCGTGGCGACGCCGCCGCCCAGGCGCACGTCTTTGCCGCCGGCCGCCGCGACGGCTCGCTCGAGCGCGTCGTGGATGCCGCCGGTGACAAAAAGAAATACGGTGCCGCCCTCCATCTCCAAAGGTTTGCGCGCGTGGTGCGTCAACACGAACACCGGCACGTGATACGGCGGATTCTTCCCCCACCAGCCGCGCCACGATTCATCGGGCCAGGGACCGCGAATGGGGCCGAACATGTTGCGGCCGAGGATCCACGCGCCGATGCCGTCAAAGCCGTGCGCGACGCACTGGTCGTCGACGCCGGTTTCACCGCCTGCCTTGCGGCCCATCTGATGAAACGTCCTGGTCGGGAACATCCATTGGTGGAGATCCTCGCCGCCGACGCCGAGTGGAGTTTCGGCGCTCTGGTGCGGTCCGGCGCCGTATCCGTCGAGGGAGATCGAGAATGTGTGCACGCGCAGTTTGGCCACATTCATGTCCCCTGCGGGAGCGAACCGGCCGGGCGGTATGTGACGATGAGGACGCCCTTGGGCGTGCTTCGCGATTCGACCAGGGCAAGGCCGCCTGGCGGAACGCCGGTCTCGAACAGCCGCTTTCCTTCGCCGAGCACCACCGGAGCGACCCAGAGGCGATATTCGTCGACGAGTTCGGCGGCGATCAGCGTCTGGAGCAATTCACCGCTGCCCCAGACGTGCAACGCCGGCCCATCGGGTGCGCGTGACGACGTACTTCGTCGCCTTGTTGAACGCCTTCCCGATCGGGCCGTCGCCGTGGTGCGGCCAGTAGGCGGCGAAGATCTCGTAGGTCGTCCCCGAAGGACATGGCCCAGCCTCCATGTGTGAATCTGTTCCTCGGATCCTCCTCGGGGCCACCCGGCGCTTGCATGACGCCGTCCACCGTGACTTGGGTAATGGCGATGAGCTTTCTCATGATCCGAAGAACCCCTTCGGCGTCACACCCTTGAGGAAGGGCTCGATGAACCCGACGAGCAGGTCGACCTGCGTGATGACCGCCGTGTGCGACGTCGCCGGCAGGATCGCGAGGCGCGAGGTCGCCAACGGCTTACCCACGTCGCCCATGCCGCCGCCGCCGAGCAACCGGAACAGCGAGACGAGGTGCTCGAGCGTGTAGCCGTCCGCGTCGCCCGCGATGATCAGCACCGGAGTCTTCAAGTTCTTCACGTCCTCGGCCCACGACATCGGCTCATGCTCGAGCGCGATCAGCTTTCTCGCCAGCGCGGGAAAGCTGTCGGGAGTGGGCGACAGCTTGCGATACTGCGCGGCGAACGGCGTCTGGAGGAACATCTCCACCGTCATCTGCGGGATCAAGGCTTTGAACTCGGGCTGTAAGCCGGCGGTGTCAAAGGCGACCGACGCCGCGACGAGCTTGTTCACTTTGGCCGGGTGCCTGATCGCGAGCTGCAGCCCCGCGCCGGCCCCCATGGAATAGCCGAACACGTCTGCCTTTTGCAGACCCACCGCGTCTATGAACGCCGCCACGTCGTCAGCCAGGTTGGGATAGGTGATGGGCCGGTTGATATCCGTGCTGCGGCCATGGCCTTGGAACTCGAGCGCGTAGACGCGGTGATTCTTGGCGAGCCGAGGGATGATCGCGCCCATGGATGGGATGTTCATATAGGACCCATGCAGCACGATCAGCGGTTCGCCCTGGCCGGACACTTCGTAATACATCCTCATGCCGTTTACCTGGACCCGGTGGCCCGCCGGCGCAGCGCGCGGGGGGCGGGGGGCCGCCTGCGCGTCCGCCGGGGTCGGTGTGGCAAGCAGCGCGAGAGCGAGGGTAAGGCGCGTGGTAGTCATCAGAAAACTCTCCTGTGTCCGGGTTCATCTACGTTATCTCACGAATCTCGATGCTTGCTTCTGGTGTCATTCCCGGCATTTCGCGCGCCACCTGAACCGCTCGCTCATAGCTCTCGGCCGCGACGATCATGAAGCCGCCGACCAGCTCCTTCGCCTCGGCAAACGGTCCGTCCGTCACGCCGGACGAGCGGACGACTCTCCCGCCCCCCTTGAGGCGGCCGCCCATATCCACGATCTCGGCCTTGAACTTCTTTTGCCAC
>DATEGE010000038.1:0-4895 GCA_035280265.1 Gemmatimonadales bacterium
GTCCTGTGAAGGTTGGGCGTTCGGCGCCGCGCGTCGGTTGCGATCCGGCCGCTCGCCCCGTTCGCGGCCTTCGGGTTCGGCTTGCCGTGGGCGCTCAGGACCAGCGGCTGGAGCGGCCGCGGGCGCAGGCGTCGCGACACGGGCGGGTGGCCCACGCCGCTCGGGTTGTGCGACGACGGTCGGTGGAACCGTGCGCGCCGGCGGCACTCCTTCGCGAGCGGGCCTCAGGGCTGGGGCAGGCTGTTGCTCCCTGCGCTCCGGGGATGCCGGTCGCACGAACGGCCGTTGGTCCGCGTTCGGCGTGGTTGCGCGGATCGTTCCGATCGCCGCGGCGTCGAGCGGGCGGCCGGGGTGGGCGCGTAATTCCTGCTCCCGCGCCGCGAACGGGACCGGCGCGGGCGCAGGCTGCTGGCGGACGATCACATCCCGGGTTGTGACCACCGCCGGGGGCCGCCGGGCCGCGACAATCGTGGGCTGCGCGAGGACGCTCTGCCGCGTGGGCACCACCCGCGCCGCGAAGCCGACGACCTGCGCCTGCTCGAGCCGCTCGCGTGGGACGACGATCACGCTCTTGCTCACGGGACGCGACTCCACGAACGTCTCGTGCGACACCACGGTGACCGCATCGGGCTCGCGGCGGTTGCGGTAGTTGATGTTGGTGACGTTCACGTTCGTCACGTTGACGTTGGTAACGTTGGTGATATTGGTGACGTTCGTGACGTTCACGTTGCGCACGTAGGTGTTGCTCACGTGATAGGCGGGGTAGTACGGCTCTTCGGGCGCGAGCGGGAACCACGCCACGCCTTGTCCGGCGCCGATCGCCACGCTCCAGTTGCGCCCGCCGACGAACACGACCAGAGCGGGCGCGTACACCGGCCGGGCGACGACGTGGCCCGGGACCCACGCCCAGCCGCCACCCACGTACACCCAGCGACCGTAATGGAACGGCGCAAATCCCCACGGTGCGTCGTCGATCCAGGTCCAGCCCCACGGCTCCACCCAGGCCCAGTGACCGTAGCGGTACGGCGCCCAGCCGGTCACGACGGTGCGCGGATACCACACGGAGCCGTATTCCGGCGTGTCGCGCCACTCGCCGTTCTCGTCCAGGTCCTCGTACCCAATGACGTCGTGCGACACGTAGCGCGCCGAGCGCGCCTCATCCCAGCGACGGTCCCGACTGGTGCACCAGTCCTCCCAGTCATCCGGCCCGATCGCGTCGCGCACATCGTACGTCGGAGCGTCACCCCCCACCACCACGGCCGTCTGCTCCGGGTGCACCGGGAACGCCGAACCCGCGGCGCTCACCTCGGCTTGCCCGCGCCGCACGGTGACCGACGTCGTGGCGCCGGTTGAATCGACGTCCACGCGGTAGGTGCCGGGCCGAAGGAGAGAGATGGCGCCCCCCGGCGTGTCGATCTCGAGGGTCTCGTCCTCGGCCAGGTTGCGGACCCGCACGTCGAGCGAGCCCTGCGCCAGGCGCACCTGCAGGGTGCGGTCGTCGAGGGCGAGGAATCCGAACGCCGTCTGCGGGGCGAGGCGGAACGCGCTCGAGCCGACGGTGATCTCGGCGCGGGCGTCGGTATCGGTCCAGAGGTGGTCGCCGTTGTGCAGCGGGTAGTTAATCGTCGCGGCGGTCCAGTCGTCCACGTCGCCGGGGCGGAAGGATACGGACCCCGAGAGGAAGCTGAGGCGGCCGACCCGGTTCGGCGGATCTCGATCCGGACGGTCGTTGGGCCGATCTCCCCCCTGCCACGCGGGAAGGACAGCGAGCAGCCAAGCACAGGTGAGCAGGCGAGCGCGCATCAGGGCCTCCTCTCATTGACATTCGCAACGTTGCGGCCTCATACGATACCGACCCGCCTCCCAGTCTCCAAGTCAGCCACTCCCCGTCCTCGACCGGGTAGCATCCTGAACGTGTGACGCGGAGCCCGCTCGGGGGATCATCATCTAAGACCCACGCCGGTCGTGGGGGTTCATCCTTCGGGGAGGAACGGGCGTGGGGCGGCGAGCGACACCTACTGCGGCGCACCAGGAACCTGGCCTGCTGGGCACCTCCCTCCGCTGGCGCACGACGCCCCGTTCTTCGGTCCTGGTTGGTCTGCTGGGCACCCGCCTGCCGATTCTCCTCCTGGGTGCCATCGCCGTGACACTCGTCGGAACCGTTCCGGCACCGACGGCCGAGGCGCTCTGGCGGGTGTCGCCCAACGAGCTGGTGGATCTCGAGGCGCGGTGGGATACCGACTTCTATAACCAGATCGCCACCAGCGGCTACCAGTGGGACCCTTCAGTGTTTCTTCACCAAAATGTGGTGTTCTTCCCGCTGTATCCGCTGTTGATGCGCTGGGTGGGCGCACTGCTTGGCGGCCACCCGCTGCTCGCCGGAACCCTCATCTCCCTGGCGGCATTCGCTGGCGCGATCGCTCTCCTGTATCGGCTCGCGGTGCTCGAACTGGGGGAGGAGCGGGCCTGGCCCGTGGTCTTACTCGTGTCGACCTATCCGTTCGCGCTGTTTTACTCCGCGGTCTATACCGAGTCTCTCTTCCTCCTCCTGGCGGTCGGCGCCTTTTACGCGATGCGGCGCCGCTACCTGATGTGGGGCGCGCTCGCGGGCCTCGCGGCGGGGCTCACCCGTCCGAACGGGTTCTGGCTGGCTGTGCCGCTCCTGTGGATGGCGGTGAAGGCCCCGGAGGCTCACTCATCCGAGGAAACCGGCCCGCGCGAATGGTGGAGGCAGCCCTGGCGTCTGGCGGCCATCGCCGTTGCACTCGCGCCGCTCGCCGGCGCCGGGATCTTCTCAGCTTACCTCTCCGTGCGATTCGGCGACGCCCTGGCTTGGGTGCACGGCCAAGCCGCGTGGGGGATGCCATTGCTGGGCCGCGGTCCGGCACCAGATCCCGTTCGAACCGCGGCGGACCTGCGGCTGAAGATCAGCGAAGTCTTGGTGTACGTCGGCGACATCGCCGCGTTTTTCCTGGCAGCCGCGGCGATCGTCCCGGTGTCCCGACGTATCGGCGTCGCGTACGGATTGTGGATCGCCGCCAATATCTTCCCGCCGGTCGCGGCGCACCTCTTCATCTCGCTCGGAAGGTTTACGGCGGTTCTGTTCCCGGTCTTCTTTTGGCTGGCGTTGGTCGTTCCGCGAGCGCGTTTGAGGCGGGTGGCCGTCGCGTTCGCAGCCTGCCAGGGGATTCTGACGGTGGGTTTCTTCCTGTGGCGTCCGGTCGTGTAGCGATTCAGCGCGAGAGCGACCGGATTGGACCGGCGTTTTCGAAGCGCTAGATTGTCATGCGCGTCGGCGCCCGTAGCTCAGGTGGATAGAGCAGCAGCCTTCTAAGCTGTTGGTCGGAGGTTCGAATCCTCCCGGGCGCATGGCTCCTCGCCGCGTTGTGACCCGACTCAACGATACATGTGACCCAACCGCTGACGCGTCGCGCCACACTGGCGCGTGGCGTCGCCGTGGAACAGGTTGGGTGGTCGCGCACTAGCAAGCTGGCCCTCATCCCCGAGCGATCTATGTACTCCGTCTTGTCGGTCTACGGCAGCGTCGCCCTGCGTGAGGCTCTAGCGCGTTCTCTGACGCGTCGCGGCTGTCGAGTCACGACGGCGGGGGGTAGCTTCGAAGCCCTGGAACTGTTGCGCGCCGAACCCATCGATGCGGTGGTCACCGACTTGAACATGCCCGATCGCGGTGGCCTGTGGTTGTGGCGGCAGGCGCTGATGCTGCGACCGGAGCTGCGCGGTCACTTCGTACTCATCGCGTCGGAGCCGCTGCCGGAGCAGCCCGTCATGGCGCAGTTCAAGCAGACGGAGCGGTTTCTCCTGAAGCCGCTCTCACTTGAGACGTTGTGGCGCGAGATTCAGGAGGTCATGGACGGCGCGCGGCCGGCGGTGTCGCGGCGACGCGCGCCGGCACCGGAACGCGTCAGCAGCCCCGCGAGCCCGTCGTCCTAGCCGGCGCGCTCGATGCGGTGCAGCGCGAACCGCAAGCGAAACATCGCCGCGTCCAAATCACGCAGGCTCGCCTCGTCGAGCGTCCCAGACTCGGCCACATTGGTGAGGAGCCGCAACGCGTTGTGAATGTGATCGGCCGGCGCATCGGCGCCGCGCCGCTCGGCCCCACCACGCCGCTCCGTTCCGGAGCGGCGTTCTTGCACCACGACGCGAACCACGCGGCGGCGGTCCGGGTTGGATCGGCGATCCGGGATGAGACGGCGATCGGCCGGCGTGAACTCCATGGAATGCAATGTGGCGGCACCCTCTGGGTTCGGCTAGCACTCCATTCGGGTGGGGCGGGGGAGCGCGGGCGCGTCCACCTCCCAGGGGGCGTATCTTCAAGATTGAGACCCCCTTGACTCGAGTTTGCATGCCGGGTTAGCATTGGCGTCTGCGCTGGCGGGTTTTTCGGCGCCGCTCTTTGAGAACTGATGGTCGAGCGTGTGGAGTGCGGACCCGTTTGGAACGGCGCGCGGTCAGACGCGCGTCGCGAGGGTTTGACTCTGACGTGATACGGACGACATACGAAACGCAGTCGTTCGCATGAGCTGTTCGGATTCTTCATTCATTGGAGAGTTTGATCCTGGCTCAGGACGAACGCTGGCGGCGTGCCTAACACATGCAAGTCGTACGGGACCGGGGGCAACTCCGGTTCAGTGGCAGATGGGTGCGTAACACGTGAGCAACTTGTCCGTCGGCGGGGGATAGCCGGCCCAACGGCCGGGTAATACCGCTTACGCTCGCTCGGGGGCATCCCTGAACGAGGAAAGCAGCCGCAAGGTTGCGCCGGTGGAGAGGCTCGCGGCCTATCAGCTTGTTGGCGGGGTAATGGCCCACCAAGGCGACGACGGGTAGCTGGTCTGAGAGGATGGCCAGCCACATTGGGACTGAGACACGGCCCA
>DATEGE010000039.1:0-8809 GCA_035280265.1 Gemmatimonadales bacterium
CTGACCGACGACTTCGACCAGAACCGCTACGCCAATACGACGCGCACCCAGTTCTGTAACTGGGGACTGTTCAACAATACGGCGTGGGACTACGCCGCCGATACGCGCGGCTACAGTTACGGGCTGGAGGTCGGATGGGTCCACCCGCGCTGGGCGCTCCGCGTTGCCCGGTTTCTCATGCCGACCTTCGCCAACGGCAATGTGTTGGACTGGGACGTGCGTCGCGCTCACGGCGACGATGTGGAGCTGACCGTGCAGGCCAGCGCGGTCGCCACCGTGGTGCGCGTGCTGGCCTATGAAAATCATGGCCGGATGGGGGACTATGCCGCGGCCATCGCGCGGGCGCAGACGAGCGGTGGAGCGCCGGACATCGTCGCCGATGACGCGGCCGGGCGGCGCAAGTACGGGTTCGGCCTGAACGTCGAGCAACCGCTCGCCGACAGCGGCGAGACCGGCGGCTTTGCCCGCGCCGGGTGGAACGATGGACACACCGAGGACTTCGTCTTCACCGAGGTGGATCGGCACGTCAGTGGCGGCGTATAGCTGAGCGGCGTGCACTGGGGACGTGGCGACGATCGCGTCGGCATCGGGATGCTCGGCCACGGGCTCTCCTCGGCTCACGAGGAGTACCTCGCGCGCGGTGGCCGGGGGTTCTTGCTTGGAGACGGCCGGCTGAACTACGGCCACGAGACCATTTTCGAGGGCTACTACCGAGACCGCGGCCCCGTCAGCATCCTATCGCTCAGGCTCAACCTGCGATACTGAGGCCTAGCGGCGCGACAGCGCGCTCCGCGCGATGGCCAGCTCGGGCCGCGTGCCGTCGCTCCGCTGCATCAGAGCGAGATACTCCTGGTACCGCGCCCGCGCCGTCGCGACGTCGCCCGCCAGCTCCGCGGCTCGCGCGACGCCGAACAGGCTGCGGGCCCGGCGCGGCTGGATCTTGAGCGCGACCGCATACGCCGTCGCGGCCTGCACCGGACGGCCAAGCTCGAGGAACAGATCCCCGAGGAGCTCGCGCGCCGGCAGCACGGCCCCGGGAGTGACGGGGTGCTTCTGTGTGACGTCCTCGATGTCGGCGGCTTGCACGCCAAGCCGCACCGCCTGCGCGGTGTCGCCCGTCGCGCGCGCGAACCACGCCGCCCCCGCGAGGCGCTGGATCTTCACCTCGCCGGCCCAGTACGCGTGCAGGCCGGCGGCCGCGGATTCGGCGGCCTCGATGTCGGCCAGCGCGGCGAGTGCTACCCGCGCGAGCGTGGTGTCGCCGGCTCGCGCGGCGCCGATGGCGCGCGCGAAGTGCGTGATTGCCTCCGTCGCGCGCCACTCGGGTGCGGCCCGCACCGGCAGCGCGGCCGCCTCGGACCACGCAGCGCGTTCCAGCGCGTAGCGAGCCGGCATCGCGGCGAGCGCGTAGGCATTGATGAGCGAGCCCGGGGGATAGACGGCGGTGACGGCGCCGCTCTCCTCGACCAGGCGCTTCGCTTCCGCGTCGCGGCCCTCCTGGAGATAGGCGTACACGAGGTAGTCCCACGCGTGCCCGGTCTGATCCCACAGCGCGTTGAGATGGCGCTCTGCTTCGAATTTCCTGGCCGCCGCGACCGAGCGCAGGTTCGACGCGATACCCTCGTCCCACATGCCGAGCAGGGTGAAAATGTGTGACGGCATGTGGTGCGCGTGCGGCACGTCGGGCGCGATCTCGGCGTAGCGACGCGCCGCGTAGAGGCCGAGTGGGGCGAGCTGGGGCACGTCGTTGGTGTGGATGAGATAGTGGGCGAGGCCGGGATGCCGCGGCTCGAGCTTGAACAACGGCTCGAGAATCGAGTCGGCGCGCCGCTGATACCTGAAGGTCGTGTCCGTGGCGTTCGCCTGGCCCACCGCGATGAGCGCGAGGGCGTAGAAGATGCTCGCCTCGCGGTCCTTCGGGTTATGCCGCGCCACGGTCTCCATCGCCCGGCCATACGCGGCGACACGCTTCCAAAGATCGCCGGTCGCATAGTCCTGGTAGTAGGTCCGGATCGCCGTGAGATAGTCCCGCTCGCGTGCGGTTCGCGCCAGCGCATAGCCCCGCTCGGCGGCGGCGAGCCCGGCCCGAGCCTCGTCCGGAGACGGCGGCGTCCACAGGGGATGCAGCAAGCTCATCGCGCGTCCCCAGTAGGCCATGGCGCACGTCGAATCGGCGACGAGCGCCTGCTGGAATGTCTCCCCGGCGCGCTCATACCAGAACGAATGCAGCAGCGCGACGCCGCGCTCGAAGCGGTGCTGCGCCTCGGCGCGGCAGGAGGTCGGGAACGTGACCCGCCCGAGCTGCTCCGCGGACTCGTCATGCTCGTGGACGACCTGCGCGGGCAGCCGGCCGGCGATGAGCAGCGTCAAGGCGGCGTGGACGGCGACTTGCAGGCGAGTCATCATGGCGCGATTCTCTCGGCGACACCCTGAATCGGGCAAATCCATGGAAGTCATCATTCAGAAAAACTACCAGCAAATGAGCAAGGTCGCAGCGCAGATCGTCGTCGAGGTGCTCAACACCAAGCCGAACGCCGTGCTCGGCATGGCGACCGGCTCCACGCCGCTCGGCCTGTATCAGGAGCTGGTGCGGCTCCACAAAGAGGAGCAGCTCGACTTCTCGCGTGTGACGACGTTCAATCTCGATGAATACGTGGGTCTGCCTGCGAATCACCCGCAGAGCTACCACTATTTCATGCACGAGCACTTTTTCCGGCACGTGAACATCCCGGCGCAAAACATCAACATCCCATCCGGCACCACCAGCAACTACCCGGCCTTCTGCCAATGGTACGAGAAGCGCATCGCGGAATGCGGGGGCATCGACGTGCAGATCCTCGGCATTGGCTCGGACGGCCACATCGCGTTCAATGAGCCGACCAGCTCCCTCAGCTCGCGCACGCGTCTCAAGACCCTGTCGAAGCAAACGATCGACGACAATGCGCGGTTCTTCGAGCGCCGCGAGGACGTGCCGGTGTACGCGATCACCATGGGGGTCGGCACGATCCTCGACGCCCGCAAGCTCGTCCTGGTCGCGAGCGGGAACGGCAAGGCCAAGGCGATCGCCCAGGCAGTCGAGGGACCGGTCACCAGTATGGTGACGGCGAGTGCCATCCAGCTGCACCGCGATGCCGTGGTGATCGTCGATGCGCAAGCGGCCGCGGAGATGACCATGCGCGACTATTACGAGTTCATCTACGCGGCCAAGCCGTCCGCGCCGAAAGCCTAGACGAGACCGGCCCTGGTCCTGATCGTTGCCACATCAGAACCAGGGCCGAGCCGCTGCACCCGAACTACTGAACGACTACCGTTCCATGCATCGAAGGATGGATGTGACACTGGAACGTGAACGCTCCAGCCGTGGTGAACTGGCGTTCGATGGATACGTTGGCATTCGTCCCACCGATGTCGGCCGGAGCGCCCGCTAGAGCGGTGAAGAACACGTTGTGCGGCACCGAGCCGAACGTGAACGTCACGATGTCGCCAACGCTCACATTCAGGGTTGCCGGAGTGAAGGTGATGGCGTCGGTCGCCGCGACGGTGTTCGCGGGCGGCGGAGGGGGTGGCGGGGCAGTGGTGCCGCCGCCATAGCTGCTGCCGCAGCCGGCGAGTAGTCCTGTCAGCGTAATCAAAGCGAATCGAGTGGTGCGCATGGACATCTCTATCTCCGTGTGAAAAGTCGAGCGAGCAAGTTGCCGCCGGTCCGTCACACGGTATTGATCAGAGCCATCACGCGATTTTGAACGAACCTGCAACCTACCTGTTCGGGTAGCGGCCAACTGGCGTTGCTTCGCCCGCCGCTCTCAATGTCCGGACCACGTCCGGATTCCGTCGATGAGTTTGGCTTGAAGCACGGTAACGGGAACCGTAGGCCGTTTTGCATGAGGTGCCCTAACCGTGCGGATAGCCACCATGAGCGGTCCGTTCCTGCTGGAATCCATCGTGTGTCGCGGGGAAGTCACCCGTCGCGACAGCTCATCAGCGGCCATCACCAGTCAGGCGTTGGACTGGCCCGGCGTGCTGCTCGAAGCGGGGCGGAACGACGTGACGGCGGTGGACGACTTGGTGGGGTGTCAGCACTACCTCTCGCTCAACCTCGATTCGGACCCGCTGACACTCGAGGTAAAGGAATCGAGTGGGTTCCGGCGATTCACGATTCCGCCCCGGACTCTCTGGGTGAGCCCGAGCAACAGCCCCATCACGCTACGCCTCAACAGCACCCTCTCCTATCTCCGCGTAGCGATCGATCCGCTGCACCTCGGTGCGCTGCTGAGCCCGTCGCTCGATAGTGTCCGGCCGGTCGGGCTGCGCCGTACGTATGGCGTGGCGTCGGCTCAAATGGTGCATCTGATGCTGGCGCTCCAGGAGGAGGCGGACGCGCGCAACCCTGGAGGACTGGCCGTCGTCGAGGCGATCACCATGGCGCTCGGTCGCTTGCTGGTACGCTACGCCGGGGTCGAGCCGCCGCGGACGCCGCACGCGCTGGGCGGCCTGTCGGCGGCGGCGAAGCGGCGCGTGCTGGAGCTGATCGACGGCCATTTGGACGCCCGCCTAACGGTTGCGATGCTCGCGGGCGAGGTCGGTCTCTCGCCGGCGCACTTCGCCCGAGCGTTCAAGCAGGCGTTGGGCCGGGCGCCGCATGAGTTCCTGTTGCACCTGCGGCTCGAGCGGGCGCGCCAGCTGCTCGAGCTACCGCGAGCCAGCCTCTCGGATATCGCGCAGCGCACAGGGTTCGCGGACCAAGCGCACTTCACGCGGCTCTTCAAGCGGGCGTACGGCATCACCCCGGGTGCGCTCATCCGGCAGCTGGTGCACTGACTCAGCTCCCGGGGTGGTACTCCCGTTCGGTGTGCCCCCGGAGCTGCGAGCGGTAGAAGTACACCTCCCGCAGGTTGCCGGAGACGTAGCGGTCGACCTGGTCGCGGAAGTGCGGCGTGTCGGGATGACCGCTCTCCCCGCCAGCGGTCACGGCGCGCGCGCGCACGCTGTCGCCGAATTCCACCACGGCCACGAAGCTGTTGCCGTAGCTGCCGTACCACTTTTTGGTGTTGGGATAGGCCCTCGCCCCGAAGGCCGCCAGCGAGCCCCACTGCGAAGCCGTGAACGGCACGGCGATGGAGGGTTGTGCATCGTCGAAATGCGACGCGATCTGATCGTCGAGCCGTTGGAACCGGTTGATGTCGCTCCACGGCGTCTGCCACGTGCCGAAATCGGCGCGGAGTTTGTCGATTGCCGCGCTGAGCGCGCCGAGCAGGTCCCTGGGCGAAGCGTGCGTCGCCAAGGAGGTCTCCTTGCTCCCCACGCGGTGGAGCAACGCATGGCCCCAGTACACAGCCAACGACGTCGGGACGGACGCCGCTCCCCAGCGGTAATCCCAGGCGCGCAGCGCGGCGATCGGCTCCGCGAGCCGCGACCGGAGTGAGTCGCCCGCCGGCAGCTGGTCATACGCCCGCAGCAACGGCGGCACCATTCGCTCGAACGCCGGCAGGTAGGAGTCGAACGCCACGGCAGTCAACGACGTCATGGTCCAGTCCGTCCCGTTCGTGAGCATGCGTAGCGCATGGTAGCCGCGGGGCGTCTCCTCGGTCCCCGTCTCCACGTAGCGCGGGAACGCCGCGCGGCGGGGACTGTCGGGGCCAGCCGCGGACCACGGCCAGTTGTTGACGTTGTAGACCCAGCCCGACGCCGGATTGATCACGTTGGGCGTCTCGGCGAACGACAGGACGCCGCGGTAGTCCGTGGCCGGGTTGCTCCCATCCACCGCCGCGGTCCAGTCGAACGACGTGTCGCGACGGGGGATGTAGTTGGAATGGAAGTAGGCGATGTTGCCTGATGCGTCCGCAAAGACGGTGTTATTCGACGAATTGGTGTGCAGGTCCATGACCTTCTCGAACGCCGCCAGGTCCCGTGCCTTGGTGCGCGAGTAGGACTGGATCAGGGCGCTCACCGGGTTCTGCATCAGGCTCACGCTGATCCAGCGCTCACCATCCCGCCGCACGACCGGCCCGTGTGCTGTGAAGTGGACCGTGAACGTCTTTCGCGCCATCCCGCTATCGGTCTTGAACGGCACAGTGATCGTGCGGGTGGTGACCGGAAGCTCGCGCGTGCCGTGGCGGTAGAAGTAGCGGCCGCCACGATTCACCACCGTCTCCAGGAACTCGTCGATGTTGTCCACGCCGCTCGACGTGTGCATCCAGCCGCAGGTCGCGTTGAAGCCCTGATAGATGAAGAACTGTCCCCAGGTGGCGGCGCCGTAGGCGTCGAGGCCCTCGTCGCTCACCATCTGCAGCTCAGCGCGGAAGTAGAACGACGTGTGGGGATTGATCCAGAGCAGCGCGTGGTGGTCGCGCGTCAGCCTGGGAGCGATGGCGATACCGTTCGAGCCGCCGGGCTCATCTGTTGGGCCGTCGCCCGCTCGAGGTGCCACGCGTGCCGAGTCACCACCGTAGAACACGGCGAGCGCGGGTAGGTCGATCCGCTCGATATCGCCGCCGATGCTGCCTTCGGTGAAGGAGAGCGCCATCCACGGCTCGAAGCGCGTGATCACGCGCGGCTTCACGTCCGGGTGCGTGTAGAGATAGAAGTTCAGTCCGTCGGCGAAGGCGTCCATGAGCCGGCGCAGCCACGCTGGGCTGGCCCGGTACTGGGCCTTGAGCGAGTCCGGATCGATGAACAGCCGCTGGCGCAGGTCCTGGTACAGTGCGCTCGTCCCCTCGGCTTCGGCGAGCCGGCCGAGGGCGGTGAGATAGTTGGTCTCGACGCGATTGAAGTCGTCTTCCGCCTGGGCGTACTCGGCGCCGAACACCGCGTCGGCGTCGGTGTTGCCGTACACATGCGCGATGCCCCAATCGTCGCGAATGATCGTGACGTCCTGCGCCTGGCGCCGCCAGCGAGCGATGTCGGCGCCTTGGGCGGCGAGACCGGTGACGAGACCGAGCGTGATACTCGCGAGCAGCGCAACTCTGATCAAGATCCCTCGCGGAATTGACGTGCGGCAATGATACTACATTGCCCACACCATCACGGAGACCTCTTCATGGAACGGCTGCTCAAGACCACAGCGGAGCGCGCTTGGCGCTATCGCTTGAGCCTGGACGAGCGCGGCGTCGCGCCGACCGCCGAAGCGCTCGCCAACTTGCGGCGGTTCGACGAGCCACTGCCGCAGCGGCCAACCGATCCGGAAGCGGTGATCGCGTTGCTCGACGAAGCGGGCTCGCCCGCGACCATGGCATCGGCGGGCGCTCGCTTTTTCGGGTTCGTGGTCGGGAGCTCGCTTCCGGCGACGGTGGCGGCGAGCTGGATGGCGGCGGCGTGGGATCAGAACGCGGGGATCGTGGTGCTCTCGCCGGTGGCGGCGAGGCTCGAAGAAGTCGCCATGCGCTGGATGCTCGAGCTGCTCGGCCTGCCGGCCGGGTGCGGGGTGGGATTCGTGACGTGCGCGACGCAGGCGAACTTCGCGGCGCTCGCGGCGGCACGGCACGCGTTGCTGGCGCGGAAGGGCTGGGACGTGGAGACGCACGGCCTATTCGGCGCGCCGCCCATCACTGTGGTCGTGGGTGAGCACGTCCACGTCAGCGTCTTGAAGGCGCTGTCGCTGGTGGGCATGGGGCGCGAGCGGGTGATCAAGGTGGCGGCGGACGATCGGGGCCGGATGCGGGTGGACGCGCTGCCGCGACTCGACGACCACACGATCGTCTGCCTGCAGGCGGGAGACGTGAACACCGGCGCGTTCGATCCGGCCGAGCGGATCATTCCGCTCGCGCAGGCGGCGGGGGCGTGGGTGCACGTGGACGGCGCGTTCGGGTTGTGGGCCGCGGCCGCGTCCGCGCGCGCACACCTGATGAAGGGTTTCGAGGTCGCCGACTCGTGGGCGACGGACGCGCACAAATGGCTCAACGTGCCGTACGACAGCGGCCTCGTGTTCGTGCGCGAGCCGCAGCATCTGCACGCGGCGATGGCGGTGAACGCGCCGTATCTCGTGATCGGCGAGGCGCGGGAGCCGGAGTATTACACCCCCGATTTCTCGCGGCGGGCGCGCGGCATCGAGGTATGGGCGGCGTTACGGTCGTTAGGACGCCAGGGCGTGGCCGACCTGGTGGAGCGCACCTGTCGCCACGCGACGCGGTTCGCGGAAGGGCTGCGCGCGGCGGGCTACGAGATCTTGAACGATGTGGTGATCAATCAGGTGCTGGTCTCGTTCGGCGATGCGGAGACCACGCGGCGCGTGGTCGCGTCGATTCAAGCCGAGGGGACGTGTTGGGCGGGGGCGACGGTGTGGCGGGGGCACACGGCGATGCGGATCAGCGTGTCGTCATGGGCGACGACGGAGGAGGATGTGGAGCGGAGTTTGGAGGCGATGATTAGAGTGGCGGGGGAGGTGAGGGGAGGCGCACATCCATCGTTCTTGGCTACCGGACACTCTTGAAGCAGTCGCACTGATCGACGCCGCAGTTCCCCACCACGCCGGCACGTGGGCCGACATCGGCGCGGGCGACGGCACCTTTACCCGCGCCCTCGCCCATCTGCTCGGCCCGGACGCTCGCATCTACGCCGTCGATCGTGACAAGCGCGCCGTCGCCGCACTCGAGCGCTGGACAAAGGAAGACGGAGCGAACGTGATCCCCGTCCAGGCCGACTTCGCCCATCCCTTCGAGCTGCCCGGGCTCGAAGGCGATGGACACCTCGTGTCCAAGTGCGGTGAGCCGGCGGGCGAGCGTGCCGCCGATGTTGCCTGCGCCGATGATACCGATTCTCATCGCTGGATGCTCCACGTCTTGCCATCGTAGTACATGATCGTACCCAGGGCTCC
>DATEGE010000040.1:0-5351 GCA_035280265.1 Gemmatimonadales bacterium
GACTCGCCGCGGGCCGTGAGCTTGCGCGACAGCAGGGCGACGTACGCCAGCACCAGGAAGAGCGCGGCCAGCGTCACGAAATACACCACGTCGCGCAGGTCCAGCACGCCGCGATCGATGCTCGAGAAATGCGATAGCACGCCGAGCGACGCGGCGATCGAGCCCAGGCGGGGTGGCAGTCCCACGATCAGGGGGTCGAGCCCCACCAGGATCAACACGAACATCACCGCGACCGCCAGGATGAAGGCGGTGATCTGATTGCGCGTCACGCTCGAGGCCCACACCCCGACGCCCGCCAGCCCGACGATGAGGAGTGCCGCGCCGACGTACTGGGCAAACACGATGCCGAGCGGGGGCGCGGTTCCCAGCGCCAAGCCGATCGGAATCGTGAGCGTGAGCGCCAGCGCGAGCCACAAGAACAGCACCTGCGCGAGGTACTTCCCGAGCAACAGCTCGAGCTCGGTGATCGGCTGCGCGAGCAGCACCTCGAGGGTGCCGGAGCGCGCGTCCTCCGCGAGGGCGCGCATCGTGACCGCGGGCACGAGGAACAGCAGTAGCCACGGGAGGAAGTCGAGCATCGGGCGCAACGACGCCACGCCGTAGACCTCGGCCTGACGGAAAAACAGGAACGCGTTCACGAGCGTGAACACGAACAGCAGGATGTAGGCAGTGGGTTGATCGAACAGCGCGCGCAGCTCGCGCCGCGCGATGGTCCGGACCGGCCTCACGGCACCGACTCCGGCGCGCGCGTCAGTTGTTGGAACAGGTCCTCCAGGCTTCCGGCCTGCTGATGCAGCTCGTACAGCGTCCAGCCGCGCGCCTTGGCGAGGCCGAAGATCTCCGGACGGAGGTCGCTCGCGCGGCTGGCGGTGATGGTGAGCGCGACACGATCGGTGGTCGGGACCTGCGCGGCGTTCAGGTGGAGCACGCCGGGCAGCTTCGCGAGCGCTTCGGCGACGCCGGTGCCCGCCGCCTCGACGGTGAGCTGCACGGCTCCCTCGGCCTGCCCTAGCAGCTGGTCTCGGGCCCCATCCGCGACGATCTTGCCGCGGCTGATGATCAGCAGCCGGCTGCAGGTGTTTTGCACCTCGGAGAGCACGTGGGTTGAGAGGATCACCGTCCGATCCCTGCCGAGCGTACCGATCAAGCGGCGGATCTCGATGCGCTGGTTGGGATCGAGCCCCTCGGTTGGCTCGTCGAGGACCAGGAGATCGGGACAGTGCAGGATCGCCTGCGCGAGACCGACTCGCTGGCGGAACCCCTTGGAGAGCTCACCGATCGGCCGGTAGTAGACCGACTCGATACCCGTGGCGGCGACGGCGGCATCGATGGCCTGCCGACGCTCGAGGCCCATCATGTCCCGCAGATCGGCGATGAACGCCAGGTAGTCGCATGCCAGCATGTCGTCGTACAGCGGGTTGTTCTCGGGGAGATAGCCGATGCGACGCTTGGCTTCGCGCCCGGCGTCGGCGAGCGGGACCCCGTCGAGCGCGACCGTGCCGCTGTCCGGCTCGTAGTACTGCGTAATGACGCGCATCGTGGTGGACTTGCCGGCGCCGTTGGGTCCGAGGAAGCCCACCACCTGACCGCGGTCCACCGCAAAGGAGACCTGATCGACCGCCGTCACGCCGTCGAATCGCTTTGAGACGTTGTCGAGTGCGAGGAGGGGCATAGGGGAGAAGATGCTAACCACCCCCTACCGGGTTCTTCAAGCCCCCGGGTCGTTCCTTAGAGCGACTTCAGGAAGGCGATGAGCGCCGCCCGCTCGGCGGGGGACAAGGCGTGGAAGCGATCGCGGGCGCCGGCCGCCTCGCCGCCGTGCAGCTCGACCGCCTGCTCGAGCGTCGCGGCCCGGCCGTCGTGCAAGAAGTGCTCCGCGTCCCGCAGGTCCAGCAACGGCTCGGTGCGGAAGTCGGCCGGTTTCGCGCGGCCGAGGCAGATGTCCCCGAGGTCCGGACCCAGGTCGTGCAGCAGCAGGTCGGTGTAGGCGGGGAACTCGCGGTGGCTGAGCGCGGGGACGGGGCTATCTCCCGTGCGGAGCGTAGGGATATGACAGGTCGCGCACCCGATCCGCGAGAAGAGGTCGCGCCCGCGCCGCCCCTCCTTGCCGAGCTTGGCGGGGGTCGGCGCGCCGAGGAAGCGGACGAAGTCGTCCGCCAGTTCCAGCGTGGCTCGGTCGATCTCCGGGTCGGCGACGGAGTCTACTCCGGGGGGAATCGGCTTGCCGCCGATGTTTTCCTCCGTCGGCTGGTCGGGGTTGGTGATGCCCATCTCGGCGGTGAAGGCGCCCGCGTTGAACTCCCGCAGCGTCGGCACGAAAGCCTTGCGGCCGAAGCGGCCGATGCGGCCGTCCACGGAGCGGTTCGGGCGGCCGCGTACGCCGTCGTGGTTCTTATCGTCCGGATCTGCGTAGGCCAGGATCGCGGAGTCGGGCACCAGGTCGAGCAGGCCGCGCCCGAAGATCGCGGGCGACGTGCGCATCGCGCGCGCCGTCGCGGACGGAGGGAACGGCTCCTGGTCGATACCGAGCGCCTGCTTGAGGGCGGGGATGGTGTGCTGCTGAATGACCGGCCCGCCTTCCTGAACCAAGGGATCGCAGGTGCCGCCCTTGAACGCGGTCGCGTGCACTTCAACCTCGTCGCCGTGGCCACCTGCCTTGGGAGCTTCGTGGCATTCGCCGCAGCCAGTGGCGTTGAAGAGCGGACCCAACCCCGTGTGCGGCGTAAAGGTGCTGTCGAACACGACCTCGCCGCGGGCGAACCGGTCGCGCGCTTCGCGAGTGAGCCCGGGAACGGCATCGCCGGGGCGCACGGGCTTGTTGCACCCCGCCGCCACCAGGAGGAAGGCGCCTGTGATGACGGCCCGCCCCCCCGACATCACGGCTGGGGCGGGACCTCGATCTTCTCGATGCGGCTTGCGACCAGGCCCGTAGGTGTGATGCGGCACTCGGCGCGTACCACGTCGCCCGGCCTCAAGGCGGCGACGCGGAGCGACCCGCTCGCGCTTGGCAATAAGGTGGTCGGCGAAATGGTCATGTGCACGAGGCGCAAAGCCATCCCGACGCCGGTGATCAGGTCGAGGGAGCCGGTCCTGGCGTCGACCGCATGAATCGTCCCCTGGTAGGTATACGACGCCGCTGCCTGGGTGGGAGCAGACAAGACAATCGGCGTCACCAGGACGGCGGCGAGCGCGGCAATCGGGACAGTACGCTGCATGCTATCTCCCGGGTCCGATCGGTATCGGATAGTGGCGACCGGACCCGGGAGAGTCAACTACGGTGTGAGCTGCTCGAGCTGTTCCGCCGCCTTGGTGATCACCGCCGTCTCGGCCTGCAGGACCTGCCCGACCGTGGTGATTTGATCCTCGGCTTCCTTCCAATGCTTCTGTTCGATCGCTTCGCGCACGCCGGGCAGCGTCTTGACGCCGTACCCCGTGTAGAACCCCGGGGCGTACACGTTATGGCGATACCACGGGCGGCGGGGTAGACCGGCGGTGGTGGTGAGGGCGCGCTCGCTTTGGCGCAGCGTCGCGTTCAACGCCTGCGTGCCCGGCTTCGCGAGCGGGGCGCCGCCGTTCGCCTGCGCCTTCGTGAACGCCTGCTCGTAGCGCTCCGCGGCGCGCGTGAGCGCATCCACCGAGTTGTCGAGTGGCGCGAAATTCAGGTACGGAGGCAGCTCCTCGCGCGCCGGCGCCACCGTCGGCTCGCGCGGATCGAGCGTCGCCGTGAACACCCCCTCGTCGAGCTGCTGGTTTCGCTCGCGGACGGAGTCCTGCTTGTCCTTGAGGAGCTTCTCCACCTCTTTCACGTAACGGCCCATCGTCTCGGCGAAGTCACCGAACTGATACGGCAGCACGTCCGCGTCGGCGAGCCGCAGGACGGCGGTCCCGACGGTCTGCGCGAGCGCGCGGCCGTAGACGAACGAGGTGTCGTTGAAGGTGGTGTACCACTTGAAGTCGTCGTAGATGGAGTGGTAGATGCCACCGCCGTCCTCGCCGCCGAAGCCGAGGTTGAGCGACGCGATGCCAATGTGCTGGAGGAACGGCGTATAGTCGGAGCCGGAGCCGAGCGCGTCGATGCGCAGGTCGGCGCGTTTGCGGGCGTCCTGACGGGCGTCGGCCGAGCTCGCGTCGGCGATGGTGTGGAGCTGCACGCGCTTCCACAGACTGAGCTTCGTCTCCGGGTCCTCGATGTCGCGCGCCACGTCGTTGATGAACTGCTCGAGGGTGTGCGACCCGGCCATGCCGAGGTAGCCTCGGCCGTTGGAGTCGGTGTTCAGGTACGCGACGGCCTTGGTCGCCAGCTCGTCGGCATGGGCCTCGACCCATTCGGTCGAGCCGAGCAACGCCGGTTCCTCCCCGTCCCAGGCCGCGTAGATGATCGTCCGCCGCGGCTTCCAGCCCAGCTTCAGGAGCTGGCCCAGGCCCCGCGCCTCCTCGAGCAGCGGCGCCTGGCCTGAGATCGGATCCTCGGCGCCGTTCACCCAGGCGTCGTGGTGATTGCCGCGGATCACCCACTCGTCGGGCGCGGCGGCGCCCGGAATGCGCGCGATTACGTCATACAGCGGCTTCAGGCTCCAGTCCGACTTGACGTTCAGGTGGACGCGCGCCGGCCCCGGGCCGACGCGATACGTGATGCCGAGGCCGCCGCGCCACTCCACCGGGGCCACGGGCCCGCGCAGCGCCGCGAGCAGCGGCTGAGCGTCGCCGTAGGAAATCGGAAGCACGGGGATCTTGGTAATGGTGGCGGCCTCGCTCAGGGAAAGCCGCTTGGCGTCCTTGGTGGCGCCGACGCCCGGTGTCAGCGGATCACCGGGATAGACCGGCATGTCCATTACGCTGCCGCGTTGCACGCCGTCCCGCGGGCGCCAGGGGCCCTGCGGATAGACGTCGCCATGCGTGTAGCCGTCCTCGCGCGGATCCGAGTAGATGATGCAGCCGACGGCGCCGTGCTCGGCGGCGACCTTGGGCTTGATGCCGCGCCAGCTCGCGCCGTAGCGCGCGATCACGATCTTGCCCCGCACGTCCACGCCGAGCCGCGCCAGCTCGTCGTAGTCGGCCGGGACGCCGTAGTTGACGTAGACCAGGTCGCCCGTGACGTCGCCGTCGGGCGAGTAGGCGTTGAAGGTCGGCAGCTGGCCGCGATCGCCGGAGTCGGAGTCCTGCGGAATCACCGGCTCGCGCAGCTGCAGCGAGAAGCGCGTCGGCGCGATCATCTCGACGCGGCGCGAAACCGGATACGGCATCAGGGCCTGGAACGTGTCGATCCGCGCCTCGAGTCCCATCTCGCGGAACCGTGCCAGCGCGTACTCGGCGACGATCCGGCCGCGCTCGGAGCCGGCGTGGTGCGGCAG
>DATEGE010000041.1:0-9856 GCA_035280265.1 Gemmatimonadales bacterium
CGGCCGCGCGCCCACTCGGCGAAGTCGCGCGCCCGCGCCGCGTCGCGCGACAGCACGTGCAGATCGGCCTTGGCTTCGGCCGCGGCCACGGCCACGGCGCGTGCCGCGCCGCCCGTACCCACGACGAGCCAGTTCCCGGCCCCATCCACATCGAGCCCTCGCAACGCCGCCAGGATGCCCGCCACGTCGGTATTATCGCCCACCAGCGTCCCGTGCTCCGTCCAGAACGTATTGCACGCGCCCACACGCTCGCATAGCTCCGTTTTACGCGCCACGCATCGTTCCGCCGCCTGCTTGTGCGGCACGGTGACGTTGCCGGCTCCTCCCACCGTGGCCAGCGCGGAGAGTACGGTCGCCAGCGCCGCCGCCGGAGTCCCCCAGGCGACGTACACCGCGTCGAGGCCGAGCACACGCATCGCCGCGTTGTGCATCACGGGAGATAACGAATGGCCGATGGGATCGCCCAGCACCGCCAACAGGCGCGTCTTAGCGCTGACTTCCACTCGCCAGCTCTTTGCCGATCCGCTCCACGGCGGTTTGCAGCAGCGCTTCGAGCTCGGTGGCAGTGCCGCGGTACACGTCGAGGTCACCGCCGAAGGGATCGCTCACTTCGGCGTCATCGCCTTCGCGCCCGGCGTACTCGCCCAGCACGAACACGCGTCCTTCGCCGCCGAGCTCGTCCACCCGGGCCCGATGGTGTCGCGCCATCGTGAGGATCAGGTCGGCGCTCTCGACCAGCTCGCGGGTGAGCAGCCGGGCGCGATGACTCGAGAGGTCGAGCGCCCGTTCCAGGCCCACCAGGTACGCGCCTTCCGACACCGGCGCGCCGTCCCACGCCCCGGTCCCGGCGGACGAGACGGTGATGCCGGTGACCCCGCGCTCCCCCAGCGCGCGCTCGAGCAGCGCTGCCGCGAGCGGACTGCGGCAGATATTGCCCGTGCACACGAGCAGGATTCGCTTCGTGTTCGCTCCTTCGTTCATGGGGCCATCCGGCCCACCGCCCGGCGCAGCTCGGCGAGCGTCAACGCGCCTTCACGCACGAGCCGTGGGCTCGGTCGCGTGCAGTCCACGACCGTGGAAGGTGGTGAGTTCCCCAGTACACCGCCGTCCAACACCAGCAGCGTGCCCGCCTCCACCGCAGCCGCAAAATCCCGCATGATCGCTTCCGCTCCGGGCGCCGGAGGGCCACCAGGCAAGTTAGCCGATGTCGACGTCACCGGCTCCCCCAGGGCGCGGACCAGCTGGGCCATCCCGCGATGCGAGGTCCAGCGCACGGCGATTCCGCCCTCGGGGCCGCGCAGCGTGTTGGGGAGCCGCCCGCTGCCGCCGGGAAGCACCAGGGTCAGGGGACCCGGCCAGAAGGCCCGGGCGAGCGCGGCGGCCGCATCGCTGAACGCCAATCCCTGCGCCTCCGCCATGTCCCGGTCGGCCACAAGCAGCAGGAACGGCTTGTCGGGCCGCCGTCCCTTGAGGCGAGCCAGCGCCTGCACTTCGGTGGCGCGGGCGCGTGAGCCCAGACCGTACACCGTCTCCGTCGGATACGCGATCAACCCACCCCCGCTGAGGTGCGCCACGGCCTGCGGGAGCGCGGCGGTGACGTCGTCGTCGCTGCGAAACGGAACCGGGTTCACCGCAGTTCACGCGCGAGCGCCTCGGCGATGCGGAAATCGTCGGCCGTGGTGATCTTCAGATTGTACGGCGAGTCGGGGACTACTTCCACGGGAAAGCCGGCGCGCTCGCACAGCTCGGCGTCGTCGGTGGGCGCGGCGTCGCCGTTGGCCAGCGCACCATACGCGCGCTCGATCATGACTCGCGGGAATCCTTGTGGCGTCTGCGCCCGCCACAACCGTTCCCGCGTGACGGTTTTCGTGACACGCTCTTGTTCGACGTCTTTGACGGTGTCAGAGACTGGTATGGCGGCTACGGCGCCGACGCCTGCTCGTGCCTTGACCAGCACCGCGTCGATCGTCTCACGCGTCACAAAGGGACGGGCGCCGTCGTGGACCAGGACGACGGCGGCTCCCGGCGCCAGCCCGATGAGGCCCGCGCGAACGGACTGAGCCCGCGTGGCTCCTCCAGCCACCAGCGCCAGGCGGTCACCCACGAGCTTCCCCAACCATTCTGGCGGCTGCGCCTCGAAGCCCTTGGGGAGGACGACCACCACCTGGCTCACCGCGGGGTGCGAGGTGAAGGGTCGCAGGGCCCGCAACAGCATCGGTACGCCGAGAATCGGTCGAAACTGTTTCGGCTCGCCGGGGCCGGCGCGCACGCCAGCCCCGGCCGCCACGATCACGACGCCGGCGTCAGGCGGCGAGCCGCCGGGCGAGGTCACCGATGCCGTCCAGGCTCACGATGTCGAGCCCCGGGACCGTCACGCGGGAGCGACCGGACAGGAACACGCGGCGGAACCCTTGCCGAGCCGCTTCTCCGAGCCGCCGCTCCGCGGCGGCGACCGGGCGGATCTCGCCGCCCAGGCCCACCTCTCCCAGGAACACCGCGTCCGCCGGCAGCGGGCGATCGGCCACGCTCGAGACCAGCGCCGCGAGCACGGCGAGGTCGGTCGAGGGTTCGAGCAGGCGCACGCCGCCCGTCACATTCACGAAGACGTCGAGACTCCCGAACGGCATACCGGCGCGGCGCTCGAGCACGGCGAGCAGCACCGCGAGCCGGCGCTGGTCGAGCCCTGTCGCAACGCGTTGCGGCGTGCCGTAGCCGCTTTTCGCGGCGAGCGCCTGAATCTCGACCAGGATCGGCCGCGTGCCTTCGAGCAGCGCGGTCACCGCGGACCCCGACACGCCGCTGCTCCGACCCGCGAGGAATGTCGCCGCGGGATCGGCGACGGGCACCAGCCCCGTCGCGGTCATCTCGAACACGCCGATCTCGTCGACCGAGCCGAAGCGATTCTTCACCGCCCGCAGCACGCGGTGGTCGAGCGTGCTCTCGCCCTCGAAGTAGAGCACCGTGTCGACGATGTGCTCGAGCGTCTTGGGGCCCGCGATGCCGCCCCCTTTGGTCACGTGGCCGACGAGCAGCACAGCCGGACCCGCGTCTTTGGCCAGACGCAGCAGGCGCCCGGCGCATTCCCGTACCTGACCCACGTTTCCGGGGGCGCCTTCCAGCTCGTCGGTGTAGGTGGTCTGGATCGAGTCCACGAACACCACGCGGGCGCCGAGCGCCCGCGCATGATGCTCGATCGCCGCGAGGCGGGTCTCACCCAACACGTGCACGGCGCCGGCGTCGACGGTCAGTCGCGCGGCGCGCATGCGAATCTGATCGGGAGATTCCTCGCCGGACACGTATAGGGTGGGAATGCCCGCCTGCTCCAACCGGGCCGCGCACTGCAGCAGCAAGGTGGACTTGCCGATCCCGGGCTCTCCCCCCACGAGCACCACGGAGCCCGGTACGATCCCGCCACCAAGGACGAAGTCGAATTCCCGAAGGCCCGTTTGCCACCGTTCCACCCCGCGCCCTGCCCCCAAGGCGGAAAGGCGGACCGGCGGACTGGCGAACGGCGTAACGTGTTTTCTGTCCGACCGTCCGACTGTCCGACTCATTGGCTCTTCTACAAGGGTATTCCACGCCCCGCACGCGTCGCAGCGTCCGCCCCACTTCGGTTGCTCGGCCCCACATTCGCTGCACCGAAACACCGAGCCGTCTTTAGCCACGGAGCGCCTCGGGCGGGGCCTCGCGGGTCGTGTAGTTGTCGAACCGGGTGTATTCCTTCTTGAAGAACAGCTTCACCGTCCCGGTGGGCCCGTTGCGCTGCTTCCCGACGATCAGCTCGGCGAGGCCTTCGATGCTCTCGTTGGACTTGGGGTCGGTGGGTCCGTCGTAGAACTCCTGGCGATAGATGAAGCAGACCACGTCCGCATCCTGCTCGATCGCGCCCGACTCGCGCAGGTCGGAGAGCTGTGGCCGGCGATGCTCGCCGCCGCGCTGCTCCGGCGCGCGCGACAGCTGTGACAGCGCGACGACCGGCACATCCAGCTCCTTGGCGAGGGCCTTGAGGGAGCGGGAAATGAAGGAGATCTCCTGCTGGCGGCTCTCCGAATCGGTCGGGCCCTGCATCATTTGCAGGTAATCGACCACGACCATGCCGATGTCGTGCTCGGCCTTGAGGCGGCGCGCTTTGGAGCGCATGGCGAGCGGGGTGAGCATGGCGGAGTCGTCGATCCAGATCGGGGCGGTGCCGAGCAGGCCCGCGGCGCGCGCCAGCTTGGGGTAGTCGTCGTCGCGCAGCTGCCCGCGCCGCAGCCGCGACGCGTCCACCAGCCCCTCGGAACAAAGCAGCCGTTGCACGAGCTGCTCCTTCGACATCTCGAGCGAGAACACCGCCACCGGCACGTTGTGCTCGATCGCGGAGTGCTGCACCACGTTGAGCGCGAGCGCCGTCTTGCCCATCGACGGCCGCGCCGCGACGATCACGAGGTCCCCGCGCTGGAATCCCGCGGTGAGGCGATCCAGGTCCGTGAAGCCGGTGGGGACGCCGGTGAGCGTGCCCTGGCTGGAGTGCAGCTGCTCGATGCGCTCCATCGCCGGCCAGATCAGCTCCTTCAGACGGACGAACTCCTCGGAGCGGCGCAGCTGCGCCACCTGGAACACCCGGTGCTCGGCGTTGTCGAGCACTTCGGTGGATGGTGCCTGGCCGTCGTAGGCGTCCTGGATGATCGACGTGGCGGCCTCGATGAGGCGGCGCAGCAACGCCTTGTCCCGAACGATCTTCGCGTGGTATTCGACGTTAGCGGCCGTGGGCACCACGTCGATGAGGCTGCCGAGATATTCCATCCCGCCCGCGCGGTCCAAGTCGCCGCGCCGCACCAGCTCGTCGCGCAGGGTGACGGGATCGATCACGTCGCCCCGCTCGGTGAGCGCAAGCATCGAGCGGAACAGCAGGCGGTGCCCCTCGCGATAGAACATCGTGTCGTCGAGCAGCTCGGCGGCCTTGAGCGCGGCGTCCTGGTCGAGCAGCATGGCGCCGAGGACCGCTTGCTCCGCCTCGTTGCTCCACGGCGCCTGGCGGCCAGCGAATTCGGCGGGGCGTTCAGCCGATGAGACGGCGGGCGATGCGGACGTCATCCCAGGTCGGTTTCTTCCAATTGGGGTTGCGCAGCAGGGCAGCCGGATGATACGTCACGATCACGGGGATGCCGCGGAAGCGGTGCACCAGGTTCCGCAGCGCCCCGAGCGACTGCTTGGTGTTGAGCATGGTCTGCGCCGCCGTCCCGCCCATCGCGAGGATCACCTTCGGCTTCACGATCTCGATCTGCCGGAACAGATACGGCACGCAGGCGGCGATCTCGTCGAACTGCGGCAGGCGATTCTCGGGAGGTCGGCATTTCACCACGTTACAAATGAACACGCGCTCGCGCGGCAAGTCGATCGCGCCGAGGATTTTGGTGAGCAGCTCACCCGCCGGTCCGACGAACGGGCGGCCGGTCTCGTCTTCCACGCGGCCCGGTCCCTCACCGACCACCACCAGCCGCGCGTCGCCCGGTCCCTCACCGGGAACCGTGTGACGCCGGCTCTCGCACAGCCGGCATTTGGTGCAGCTCGCCACCAGCCGCGCGATTGCCTCGAGCGAGGCCGACTGCGGCACCGGGTCGTTCGAGAACAGGTCGCCGCCGGGAGGGTCGAACGAGAGACCGGGAGGTGGAAGGTCGTCCGTTGTAACCGATGGTCGGACAGTCGGACGGTCGGACGGTGAAGGCGCTGCCGTGTCCGACAGGATCACCGGACTCCCCCCCAGCTGCCGCTGCTGTTCCAGGAATTCGCGCGCCAGTGCCCGCCCGTCGCTCACGTCAGAGCTCGTTCTACCGCGTCGAGGATTTTTTCGGCCACGTCTCGCTTGGGGAGCAGCGGCAGCTCCAACGGCTCGCCGCTCTTCCCGATGATGGTGACGCGATTTGTGGCGACTTCAAATCCCGCGCCGGGCTCGAGCGCGTCGTTCAGGATGATGTAGTCTAAGGCCTTTTCGCGCAACTTCTCTGTGGCGCGGGCCACTCCGTCCCCGCCGGTCTCGAGGGCGAACCCCACCACCACGCATCCCTTCGGCCGCTCGAGTGAGGCGAGAATATCCGGCGTTCCCTCGAGCTCCACGGTGAGCGCACCGCTCGTCCGCGGCCGCTTCGCGGTCGCCCGATTCACCGGACGATAGTCGGCCGGCGCCGCGGCCATGACGAGCAGCGCCGCCTTCTTCACGAGCGCCTGCGCAGCCCGCTGCATCTCGGCGGTGGTCTCGACGCGATGCGCCGTCACGCCGAATGGCAGCGGCAGATCGCTCGGTCCCGAAACGAGGATCACCTCCGCGCCGCGCGCGTAGGCCGCCGCGGCGAGCGCGTAGCCCATGCGGCCCGTGGACGGGTTCGTGACGACGCGTACGGGATCGAGATGCTCGCGCGTAGGGCCGGCGGTCACAACGACGGTCTTCCCGAGCCACGGCGGTCGCTGCAGCAGCAACCGCTCCGCGGCCGTGAGGATCGTCTCCGGCTCGCTCATCCGCCCCGGCCGGTCGCTCGGTCCTTCGGCGAGCGGGCCGACGTCGGGTCCCACGAAGTGCCAGCCGCGTCCCGCGAGCGTCTTGAGGTTGGCGCGCGTGGCGGGATGCGCGTACATCGCGTCGTTCATCGCCGGCGCCACGAGCACCGGCCCGGTGCGCGCCAGCAGCAACGCAGTGAGCAGATCGTCGGCCATGCCCATGGCGGCGCGGGCTAACAGGTGCGCCGTGGCGGGCGCGAGGATCACGAGATCGGCCGCTTTGGCGAGGCTGATGTGGGCGAGCGCGTGGTCTCGCTCCCACAGTGACGTCAGGACGGGCCGTCCGGTGAGTCCTTCGAAGGTGACCGGCCGCACGAATTCCGCGGCGGCAGCGGTGAGCGCGACGTCCACCGCCGCTCCGTCCTCGGTGAGCCGCCGGGCGAGGGTGCAACTCTTGTAGCACGCGATCCCGCCCGACACGCCGAGGACGACGTGCCGGCCGGCGAGCGACATCAGCCTTCCTGCCGCCGCCGCCGCACCAGTTTGTACGTCAGCCGGCCTCGCACCAGCTCGTCGAACGCCCGGGTGGTGAGCTTCTCCTCGAAGTCCACCGAGCGATCGCGGGGGAACTCGTTCACGAAACGGGCAAACTTGGCCGCCACCAGGACGCCCAAGTATTTGTTCTGAGTCTGCGTGGCCACTTCGCTCGGGGTCACGATGCGCATCACCGACTCCTTCTCGCTGATTGCCTGAGTTGATCCGTTTCGAGTTCGAGCTGTGCCACGAACTCTGCCAGTAACGGAATCACGTCCATGGTGCGGTCCCTGACATCCCCCGGGTTCTCGACGATCTGGAGAACTCGCGCGACTGCGGCGTCGAGATCCTCGTTCACGACGATGTGATCGAACACGATGGCTTCCCGCACATCGTCTTCCGCAGCCTGCACCTCCCGTACCGCGATCGCCAACCGTTGCTGTAACGCTTCGTCCGACTCCGTCCGCCGGGTGCGAAGGCGCTCGATCAAGACCCGCGGCGAAGGCGGAATGACGAAGATGCTCACCGACGCGGGCCGCGGGTACACCTTCCGAACCTGTCTTGCTCCGTGAACTTCGATATCGAGCACGACGTGCCGCCCACTGGCGAGCACCCGTTCGACTTCTTGGTTCAACGTCCCGTACAACTCTCCCGCGTACTCGGCCCATTCGAGGAACTCACCCGCGTCCACGCTGCGCTGGAACTCCCCGCGCGTGAGAAAGTGGTAGGCCTCGCCATCCTTCTCACCTGCGCGAGGCCTCCTGGTTGTGGCGGAGACCGAGTACCCGAAGGCGTCCGGTCGCCGGCGGAGGAGCTCCTTCGCGATGGTCGTCTTGCCACCACCGGACGGGGCGGCGAGCACGACGACCCGAGGCGTCACTCCAGGTTCTCCAGCTGCTCCCGAAACTTCTCGAGCTCCCCCTTCATGGTGATCACTTCCTGGGTGATGCCGGCGTCGCTCGCCTTCGAGCCGATCGTATTCACCTCGCGCAGCAGCTCCTGCCCCAGGAATCCGAGCTGCTTCCCCACCGCCCCGTCGCTGGCCAGCGCCGCGCGGCACGCCGCGATGTGGGTGCGTAACCGCACCAGCTCTTCGGTGATGTCTACCCGATCGGCGAGCAGCGCGACCTCCACCGCGAGGCGCTGCTCGTCCACCTGTACGCCGCCCGCGAGCTCCGCCACCGCCTTTTTCAGCCGCGCCAACTCCGCTGAGAGCCGCTCGGGCGCGCGTCGCTCGACGGCGGCGGCTCCGGCGTCGAGCGCGGCCAATCGTCCCTCGAGCTCGGTGGCCAGCACGGCACCCTCGCGCGCTCGCATCGCCACGAGCTCGCGTCCCGCGCGCTCCACGATCGGCTCGACTTCGGTCCATTCCGCCGTGGCGCCGTCGCGCTGCAGCGTCAGCACGTCGGGCTGCCGCGCCACGAACGCGAGATCGACGTCGCCCTTGAGCTTGAGCTGTCGCTTGAGCGCTTTGGCGGCGGCCAGCACCTGCCGCGCGCGGGCCAGATCGACCGATACCGCTCCTTCACCGCTTGGCGCTTCCAGCCAACGGGCCGAAACGCTCACGTGTCCGCGCTCGAGCAGTTGGCGTAGCCGCTCGCGCAGCGGTGCTTCGATTCCGGCCAGCTCGACCGGCAGCTTGAGCTGCGGGTTGTAGTGACGGTGATTCACCGTGCGGATCTCGATCGAGAGCCGCCCGCCCAGGACCTTCCCATCCGCTGAACCGAACCCTGTCATGCTCCGCGGCACAGACTTTAAACGTAGCCGGGTGAAGCACTTAGGTCAATCCGCTGTCTTAGTTCGTGAACAGCCACCGCACCCCGTAGAACTGGAATCGCCGCGGGTAGTCGAGGCCCGGCACGTAGCTACCACGCGTCAGCGTCAGATTGCGCTGAATCCAGAAGATCGTCACCCCCGCGATCCGCATCTCGATGTTTACCTCCCCGAACCCGCGACCCGGCAGCAGGGAGAGCGTGCCTCCAGCCCCGGTGAATCCGGCTGTTCCCGTGCTCCAGGACTCCATCGCGAGCTCGCCTCGCAGGGCGAAGATGCCGCTGCGGTACACCCGCCAAAACTTCGAGTAGAACGTGAGCGAGGTGCGGGCGTGGTGTGGCGGCTCGAAGTCGTTACCTCCTTGCACGTAGGGATCGAAGTACCAACCGGCGAGCTCCAGGCCCGGGAGCAGCCGCACGACGCCGTGCGCCGTGAGGTACCGGGTGCGTTGGGTCGAGCCGAGCGAGTCGAGCGCTGCCAGTCCCGCGGGCCGCCCGATGGGAGCGAACGGATCGCGGCTCGCTCCGCCGATCTCGAGGCTGATCCAGTCGCGATCCCATCGCACCGCCGCCGCCGCGTCGACGGTCCGCTGGATCTGGTCGCCCGGGTCGGCGGGAGCCTGGAGATCGCGCACCCAGGCGAGTTCACCATGGATCGAGAATCCCGCCGGCAGCAACAGCCCCGCCGCGAGGTGCGCACGACTACCGCGCCGGCCGCCGTCGTACGCGCTGCGCCGCGCGTCGCCCGCCAGCGTGAGGGCCGGAAGCGGACTCCACGCACCCGTCCCCTCGACCTGCCACGGGCGCGCGTCACCCTGGGTTCGGAGCGCGATCGCGAGGTGCGCGCGGGGCCAGTCATTCCGCAGCTCGAGCGCCGCCTGCCGCACGCTGCGATCCGCAACCGCGCTGTCGCGACTCGTGCTGGTGGTCACCAGCGTCGCGGTGACGCGTGGTCCCAGTCCGTCGCCGCGAGCAGCGGCGAACACGCGCAGGATCGCGTCGCGTCGTTCGGAACGCCACTCCGCGGTAGGCGGCCCCCCCCCACCCCCCCCACCCCCCCCACTGCCGCCCGTCTC
>DATEGE010000042.1:0-22915 GCA_035280265.1 Gemmatimonadales bacterium
CCACGAGATCGCGACGGCGACGTTGCCGACGGCATACTCGAGAATCAGGTCCCACCCGATCACCCACGCGACCAACTCCCCGAGGGTCGCGTAGGAGTACGCGTAGGCGCTCCCCGCCTGCGGGATCATCGCCGCCAGCTCGGCGTAGCACAGGCCCGCCAGCGCGCAGGCGACACCGAGCAAGAGGAAGGAAATGATCAGCGCCGGCCCCGCGCCGCTTCGCACCAGGTGGCCGGCCGCGTCGTACTGCCCCGCCGCCGCGGTGCCGATGGCGCCGAAAATGCCGGCACCGATGACCGCTCCGATGCCGAGCATGATCAGGTCGCCGGCCCCGAGCGCGCGCTTCAGGGCGTAGGGGCTCTCTCCTTCCACCAGCAGCTCCGAGATCGGCTTGCGCCGAAAGAGCTGCCGCGCGCTAGACAAAGAGCGGCGCCAGCACCAGGGTGACGGTGCTCAACAGCTTGATGAGCACGTGCAGCGAGGGCCCCGCCGTATCCTTGCACGGATCGCCGACGGTGTCACCGACGACCGCCGCCTTGTGCGCCAGGCTGCCCTTCCCGCCGTATTCGCCGGTCTCGATGAACTTCTTCGCGTTGTCCCAGGCGCCGCCGCCGTTGTTCAACAGCGTGGCCATGAGGATGCCGGCGATCGTGCCGACCATGAGGAACGCCGCCACCGTCTCGGCGCCGACGTGGGACAGCTTGAAGACGAGCCCCACCGCGATCGGCATGCCGACCGCGAGGAGCCCGGGCGCGACCATCGCCCGCAGCGCGCCGACCGTCACGATGTCCACGGCGGTGCCATAGTCGGGCTTGGACGTGCCCTTGAGGATCCCGGGGTCGGCCTGGAACTGGCGGCGCACTTCCTTGATGACGCTCACCGCGGCCTTGGTCACGGCCCCGATCGCCAGCGCAGAGAACCAGAACACCAGCATGGCGCCGAGCAGGCCGCCCACGAACACTTCGGGCTTCGAGATGTCCACCGCCGCGAGCCGCGACCCCAGCGCGGCCACTTCGTCGAGATAGGCGGAGAAGAGCAGGAACGCCGCGAGCGCCGCTGAGCCGATCGCGTACCCTTTGGTGAGCGCCTTGGTGGTATTGCCCACCGCGTCGAGCCGGTCGGTCCGCTTGCGGATGTCCTCCGGCTGGTGCGACATCTCGATGATCCCGCCGGCGTTATCGGTGATGGGACCGAACGTATCCATCGCGAGGATGTACGCCGCTGTGCCCAGCATGCCCATGGTGGCGACGGCGGTGCCGAACAGCCCGGCGTGCGCCAGACCGCTCGAGGCCCCGAGCTTGTACGAGGCGATGATGGCCGCCGAGATGGTGAAGGTCGGCAGCGCGGTGCATTCCAGCGCCACTGCGAATCCCGCGATGATGTTGGTCGCCGGACCCGTGACCGACGCCGCGGCGATCGACTTGACGGGACGGTAGCGATACTCGGTGTAATACTGGGTGATGTACACGAAGGCGATCGATGTCGCGATGCCGATCACCCCGCACAGGGCGAAATGCCACCACGCATCCGGATGCGTGGACGGGTTGAGCAACCAGTAGGTTCCGCCCACAAAGCCGATCGCCGCCAAAACCGCCGTCCACATATACCCGCGGTTCAGGGCGTGCATCGGATCTTCATCCTCTCGCGCTTTCACCACCAGCACCCCGATGATCGAGGCGACGAGCCCGAAGGCCCGGGCCACGAGCGGGAACAGCATCAGCCCGACAATCTGCTGTGGGTTGAACAAGCCGGGGTTCGCGAGCGCCAGCCCCGAGCCGAGGATCATGGCGCCGATGTTCTCGGCCGCCGTGGACTCGAACAGGTCGGCGCCGCGACCGGCGCAATCCCCCACGTTGTCGCCTACCAGGTCCGCGATGACGGCGGGGTTCCGAGGATCGTCTTCGGGAATGCCGGCCTCCACCTTGCCCACGAGATCGGCGCCCACGTCGGCGGCCTTGGTGTAGATGCCGCCACCCAGCTGCGCGAACAGCGCGACGAACGACGCGCCGAAGCCGTACCCCACGATCATGAGGGGAATCTTCGTCGGCTCGAAGTGCAGCGCTTCGAGCACGGTGTACAGCAGCCCCACACCGAACAGGCTCATCGCCACCACGAACAGCCCACTCACCGCTCCGCCCCGGAGCGCGATCTGGAGCGCTTTGTTGAGGCTCGAGCGCGCCGCGCTCGCGGTGCGGATGTTGGAGCGCACGGCGACGTACATGCCGACGATGCCGGCCACGCCCGAGCAGAGCGCGCCGAACAAGAACGAGATGGTGGTGGTGAGCGCCAACGTCGCCGCGGCCGGCTCGTCGGCGTGTGGCTTCCGGAAGAAGGCGTACAGCACGTAGATGAGGACGCCGAGCGCGATGCTCAGGACGCCAATCGTGCGGTACTGCCGCCGCAGAAACGCCTGCGCGCCCTCCTGAATCGCGTCGGAGATCTTCCGCATGTCGGGAGTGCCGTTGTCTTGGCGGAGCACGTAGCCCCGCAGAGCCCAGGCGACGGCCAGGGCGAGGACAGAGAGGCCCAGGACGAGGGCGATCAGCATAGTCGGTTGTGGCTCCTTGGGGCCCTCCCCGTAGGGCGGGCTAGTTACCGATGCGCAGCGGAACGGTCGCGACGTACGCCACATTCCGCCCGTCCCGCGTGTGGGCCGGGTAGAAGCGGTACGCCATCATGTGCTGCTGGAACTCCCGGCCGTATCCCGCGTCGGCGATCGGCGGGTCCACGTCCACTCGGGTCACGCGACCATCGGCGGCCACCCAGAATTTCACGTGGTACCAGCGACCGGCCACAGAGCCGGGCACCTGGGCCAGCGGCGGCAAAATCGCCGTCCGCGGCGAGGCGGGGAAAATGTAACCCGCTTCGCCTCCCGTTCCAGGCCCCACGCCCACCCCGGCCGCGCCCGCAGCCGTGCCGGCTGGCGCGTCCGTCGTGACGCCACCGCCCGGACCACCACCGCCAACGGCCGGGGTCGGCATCACCTCCCGACCGAGATCGAGTGGTGGCAGCGCCACCGGGATCTGGCGCAACGCCGCGGGGTCCGACAGCGCGACACGCGGCGCCGCCGCGACCTCGACGGCCGCCGGTGCCGGCGCGGGGAGCGCGAAGAAGTTGATGCGCCGCGCGCCCCCCGTCTCTGGGGCATCGCCGGCCCGCCCTGACCCGGCCGAACGGCGTCCGGCCGTGAGCACGAGCGCGACGATGCCCACGTGCGCGACGACGGCCGCAACCGTCCCTGAGACGAGCCGGCGACGACCGAGGGGCAGACGCAGCCCTGGAAGAGGTGGTTGCTCGGATGTATGCGGATTCACGTGTCTCGGTATACCCCGACAACGACGTAGGGGCGCAGCACCCTGCGCCCCTACATGATCCGCGGGCCGCCTCCCGGCCCCTCGCCCCCGACTACTTGGGGGGCGTGAAGCCGATGACCTGTACCCCGGCGCCGTGCGCGATGTCCATCGCCTGCATCACGTCGAGATACTTGCGACTGGGCGCCGCTTTGATGAACAGCAGCTTGGCCGGGCGTGTGTCGTAGATCTGGTGGAACGCGCGCTCGAGGTCCCCCACGCCGTATGGCTGGCCATTGATCGCGTACGAGCCGTCCGCCTTGAGCTCGAGCACGATCTGGGCCTGTGACTGGTGCTTCTGCTGCGACTTCTGCTCGGGCGGCACCTGCACGTCGAACGCCTTGCGCGACATCGGCTGCGTGATCATGAAGATGATCAGCAGCACCAGCAGCACGTCGATCAACGGCGTGACGTTGATGTCGGAGCTGAGCCCCTCACCACCACCGGTGGACCCCATCGCCATGGGTCAGCCCCCTTCCTTCTTCTTGGTGAGCGTCTGCTTCTGCTCCGTGATGGCGCCGACCACGCGCACGCCCGCTGACCGCGCGATCTCGATCGCCTGCTGCACCCGACCGAACTCGATGTCCTGATCGGCCTTCAGGAACAGGATCTTGTCCTGCGTGCGGGCCGCGTACAGCGCCTGCAGCCGCAGCGGCAGCGAGTCGTCCGAGATCGCCCTCGGCCCGGCCCCCAAGTCGAGGAAGAACTTGCCTTTGTTGTCGATGCCGAGCCGGATTTCATCCTGGCCCTCCGGGCGGTTCTCGGGATTCTGCGACCGCGGGATCGTGGCCTGGAAGCCGCGGGCGATGATCGGCGTCACGATCATGAAGATGATGAGCAGCACCAGCATCACGTCGATGAGCGGTGTGACGTTGATGTCGGCCTTGACGGCCGCGCGGGCGCTAGTGGCTGACAGGGCCACTGGTCTGAGACGCCTTCTGCGTGGCGAATTCCTTGGTGAAGATCGACCGGCCGAACTCCGACCCCACGCTCTTGATCAGGTAGTCGATCAGCTCTTTGGAGGTATAGGTCATTTCCACCGAGAGGAAGTCGATCTTGGTGGTGAAGTAGTTGTACAGCCACACGGCGGGAATCGCGACGATGAGACCAAACGCGGTCGTGATCAACGCTTCCGCGATACCAGCCGACACCGACGCGAGCGAGCCACCGCCACCCGAGGCGGCCATACCCGTGAACGCGTTCACGATTCCCATCACGGTGCCGAGCAGTCCCACGAACGGCGCCGTGGAGCCGGTCGTCGCCAAGATGCCCAGTCCGCGCTTCAGCTCGGCGGAGACGATCAGGATCTCCCGCTCCACCGCGCGCTCCACTGAGTTGATGTCGGCGGCGGTGATGGTGGCGCGGTCGCGCAGCAGGGGCTTCACTTCGGCGAGCGCTTCTCCCACCACGCGCGCCACGTGACTGCGCTTTTGCTTTTCAGCGAGCTTGATCGCCTGGTCCAGCTGCTCCTCTTTCAGGAAGCGGGAGAACTCGGGCGCGAACTTCCGTGTTTCTGTCTGCGAGCGCGTGATCTGGACCAGCTTCTGGATCGCGTTCGCCCACGAGATGATCGACATGATCGCCAGGACGATGACGATGAACTTGGCGAACGGACCCATCGTCACGAACAGGTCGTATAACGAAAGACTCATGGTGCAGGTGGCTCCTTCGGGCCGAGGATCATTGTTTGAGGCGGTAATCGATCGGCAGCTGCACGAGCACGCGTACGGCGCGGCCGTGCACGCGCGCCGGCCGGAACAGAGTCTTGAGCATGTAATTCTTGGCGGATTGATCGAACCCCGGATTGGGGCTCTGCAGTATCTTCACCGAGTTCGGCTCGGCCCGGCCCAGCGTGTCGATGATCGCCTGGACCATCACCCGGCCCTGAATTCCCGCCTGACGCAGCAGCTCGGGGTATTGCAACGTGGGACCGGACAGTACGGCCGGCTTTTCCTCCACGATCGCTTCCATGAACACTTCGTTGCCGGTCGGGACCATACCCGTCGCGAGGCCACCCTCCACACCGGTGCCCGAGTAGTCTTTGGGATCGAAGTGCTCCTGCAGGTTCACAGGCGGGATGTTGGTCGGGATCACGTCCGGCGCGACCACCGTCTGGAATCCCTTCAGCGGGACGTCGAGCTGCACCGGCTGCTGCTCGGGTGGCTTCTCCTGCTTCGGTTGGTCGACGAACACCAACGCGGTGTCCACCTTGACGGTGTTATCCGACTGCCCGGCGTTGAGGGTCGCGTACACGGCCCCCGCGATCACCGCGGTATGGATCACGAGGGATGCCGCCCCCAGGCCAAAGCCGCGGCCCCGATTCTTCTTGCGCTGAGACTCAATCAGGTGGTCGAACACGTCGTTTGGACCTCCGGTTCGCACTCGGTATTGACTATGTAATACTGCCGATCAGGCTCCGCCCGCTAGTCCGGCCAGGATTACAAAACGATGACAGCCAGGTGAGGCCTGCCAATCACGATTTGCGGGCCTCACGGCGCCCACGCATCAGCGCCCCCTCGGGCCGAGGGTGAATTCGAGCGGGACGAGCACGCGGACGCGGACGGCCCGCCCGTGGACGCGGGCCGGACGGAACGTTGCGCCCAAAACGGACGCCCGCGCGGCCGCGTCGAACCCTGAATTCGCGCTCGCGATCACCACCACGGAGCCCGGTTCCGCTCGACCCAGGGTATCGACGACGGCTTGCACGACGACCCGACCCGCGATCCCCGCGACCCGGAGCAGCTCCGGATAGGTGGGCCGGGGCCCGGCGAGCAGTGCGGGTGGCTCGTCGCTCAGCGTCGTAATCTCCGAATCGCCGACCACGCCAGGCTGTCCCGCGCGGCCGCTGCCACCCGCCTCGTGCAGCCAGTCAGCGGGGTCGAAGATCGTCCCGGCGTCGATGGGCGGAAGATTCACCGGTGGATTCACGGGGATCGGTCCGGGAAGGCCCTCCAGCACCGGGACACCAAGCGGCGTCCCGGGAGCGCTCTGCGCTGCCCGGTCGGGCCACGCGAGCACGACGGGAGCCGGCGCCGCGCGCGCCGGTGCCTTCGGGCACAGCGTCGCCCAGAGCACTGCCACGAGACAGAGCACGTGCCCCACGAGGGCGGCGGCGCCGCTGGCGAGGCGCAGTTCGCGCCCGCGCGGACGAAATGCGATGACGTGATGGAACACGGAGAGCCTCCAGTAAACGGCTCTCTCATGATCACGCCGGGCCGTTGCGGGGCCATGGGATCGGCGTGACGAAGCAATGACAGGAGCGTTAGGCAGTGGTCGGGACGTCACGCGGGAGCGTGACGGTAAAGGTCGTGCCCCGCCCCGGGCGGCTGACGACGGCGATCTGGCCCCCGTGCGCTTCGGCGATCCATTTACAGATCGCGAGGCCGAGTCCCGCGCCGGGCCGCTCGCCGGTCCGGGTCCGTGCCGAGTCAGCGCGCCAAAAGCGGTCGAAGATGTGCGGCAGGTCGCCGGGCGCGATCCCGATCCCCGTGTCGGCCACGCTGAGCGTCACGCGACCGTTGGCGGCCCCCAGCTGCATGCGCACGCTGCCGCCCGCCGGCGTGTATTTCACGGCGTTGGTGACAAGGTTGAGAATCAGCTGTCGGATACGGCTCGCGTCGACCGACACCACCATCGGCTCGGCGGGCGTGGCGACTTCCATCGAGACGCCGGCCTCTTCGGCGAGCAACTCTCCCGTCTCCTGGACCTCCTGGACGATGTCGCGGAGGTCCACCGCCTCGCGGTGCAGCGGCGCGATCCCCTCGTCGGCGCGTGCCAGCGTGAGGAGCGCATCCACCAGCTCGGTCATCCGCTTGATCTCCTGGAGCGTCTCCTCCAGCACGGCGAGCGTCTCGGGGGGGAGGTTGGGCGTGATGATCGCCCGCTCCACGCCGGCGCGCAGCACGGTGAGGGGGGTCTTGAGCTCGTGACTCGCATCGGCGGTGAAGCGGCGCAGTGCGGCGAAGCTCCGCTCCAGCCGGGTCATCATCTGGTTGAGTGTTTCCGCGAGCCGCCCGAGCTCGTCCCGCACCACCGGCTCGGCGAGCCGCCGATGGAGGCTGCGGCCGTCCGTGATCTCCCGCACTTCGGTGATGATCTGGTCCACCGCGCCGAGGGCATGGCCCGCGATCCACCGCCCCATCAACACCGCGGCCACGAGGCCCAGCGGCAGGATCAGCGCGAACGACGCGAGCAACTGCTGGGGGCCGAGCTCGGCCGATTGCACGTTGGCACCGGCGAGGATCGCGCCGAACTGCGGGCCTGCGTCGCTGACGTAGTGCACCGTATAATGGATCCTGGGTCCATCGGGCTCGAGCCGCAGCAGGCCGGCCGCCCGTCCCGAGACCGGCGCGCTGGCGAGCCGACGCAGCTGGTCGACCTGCTGGAACGTCAGCGCGCGCGCGTCGGGCGAGGCGAACAGCAGGCTGCCATCCTGCGCAGTGACGATTAGGTAATCGGGGACTGCTTCGAGCAGGGCCCCGAGGTCGCCGATGAGCACGGGGTGTGCGGCGCTGTCCCGCCGCACCAGGACACCGCGGGCACGATAGCTCTCGGCCAGGATGCCGGCGGTGAGCGAGGCTTCGGATTGGATGCGCTGATCCATGTCCTGGTAGGACGCGCTGCGGCGGTCGAGGTACAACACCGCGGCGAACGCCGCCAGCGTGAGCGCCAGCGCCACGGAGTACCAGGCCGTGAGGCGCGCGCGGAGGGTCTGCATATCACGCCTTCACGACGTAACCCACGCCGCGCACGGTATGAATCAGCTTGGGCTCGCGCGCGTGGTCGATCTTCTTGCGCAGCCGCGTGATCACCACGTCGACGATGTTGGTGCCGGGATCGAAATGGTAGTCCCAGGCGTACTCCGTGATCAGCGTCCGTGGCATCACTCGTCCGTGGTGGCGCATCAAGTACTCGAGCACCGCGTATTCTTTCGGCGTGAGCTCGACGAGCTTGCCCCCGCGCCGCACCTCGCGGCTCGCCGTGTCGAGCGTGAGGTCCGCGACCTTGAGCTGGGGCGGCGCGATCGCTTTGGGCCGGCGCCCCAGGGCCTCCACCCGCGCGAGCAGCTCCTCCAGGGAAAACGGCTTGGTGACGTAATCGTCGGCGCCCATCTTGAGCGCCTGGACCTTGAAGTCGACCGCATCCTGCGCGGTGAGCACCAGGACGGGAATGCCGTTTCCCCGGTCGCGCAGCGTGCGCAGCACCTCGAGGCCTGACAGCGCGGGCAGACGGAGGTCGAGCACGAGCAGATCGTAGTGCCCCCCCGTCGAGAGGCGCAGGCCTTCGGCCCCGTCCCCCACCACGTCCGCGTGGAAGCCGGCCTCGGTCAACCCGCGCTTCACGTACTGCCCCACCGTCTTGTCGTCCTCGACGACGAGAATCTTCATCCCACCGGGAGGTACACCTTGAAGTTCGATCCGACACCGACCTGGGACTCCACCTCGATGCGCCCGCGGTGCTCGGCCACGATCCCGTAACAGATGGAGAGGCCCAACCCCGTGCCGCGGCCCTGCGGTTTGGTGGTGAAGAACGGCTCGAAGATCTTGGGCAGATCCTCGCGCTTGATGCCGGTGCCGGTGTCGATGAATTCGAGCAGGATCTCGTCCGCGCGGTCCGGGTTGATGCGGCTGCGGACCGTGAGCGTGCCGCGCGAGTCCATGGCGTCCATGGCGTTCAGCATCAGCGCCATGAAGCTCTGGATCAGCCGCTCCTGATCGGCAAGCACCGCCGGAAGGCCGGCGGCGAGCTCGCGCACCACGCTCAACCGCTTGAAGCGAGCGTGGTGCTTGAGCAGGAACAGGGTGTGCTCCACCACGCCGTTCACGTCCAGGGGCTTCTTGTCGCTGCCCTTGGGACGCGAGAAGTCCAACAGGCTCTCGACGATGCGGCGGCAGCGTTGCACTTCGGCGTCGATGATCTTCAGATACTCGTCATAGCCGTGGCGGTCGGGAGGCGCGAGATCTTCGGTGCGCAGAGCCAGCGCCTCACAGCACGCCAGGATGGTGGCGAGCGGGTTGTTGATCTCGTGCATGACGCCGGCCGCGAGCTGACCGACGGCGGCGAGTTTTTCCGTCTCGGTCAAGCGCTGCTGCGCCTGCCGCCACTCGGTGATGTCCTCTCCGATGGTGATGACGTGGGAGATGTCGCCGCCATCCTGTCGCATCGGGATCTTCGTGATGCGATAGTGGCGCGCCTCCCCGCTCGCCTGCGACTCCATCTCCACCTGCTGGAGCTCCCCCGTATCGAAGACGCGGTCGAACTCCCGCTTCAGCAGGTCGCGCGGCTGGCGATCCAGCACCTCGAAAATCTCGCGCCCCACCGCTTCCTCGCGCGATACGCCCTGGGTGCCGGTCTCGCGCTTCCGGTTCCAGGCGCGGATACGGTAGGAACGGTCGATGACGTACAGGCCGACGGGCAGGGAGTCGATGATCTGGGCGGCGAAGTTCCGCTGCGCTTCCATCTCGTGCGTGCGGAGCGCCACCTCGGAGGCGAGGTCCTGCGACAATTCGGTGGCGGCGATCATCGGCGCCAGGATGCGACCCGCCACGACCACCACGTCGTGCGCCACGCCCTCGTAGCGACCGGTCGGGATGATGACTTCGAGCGCGCCGAGCGGCTCCTCGTCGTGGATCAACGGCAGCCGCATCACGGAGCCGCCCGGGATCGGCTCCTGCTGGGGGCCACGTCGCACCCATTCGGCGACCGGGGCGGAGGAGCTCGGCACGTCCACGTCGTCGCCGGCCGTGGTGACCGGCGCGAAGCGGCTGCCGTCCGCCGTTCGCAGCCACAGGCGGCAGCGGCGCAGGTTGAGCCCGCGCCGCAGCGCGTTCACGACGCCGTGCAACGCCTCCCCCGACGCGAGGCCGGCCTGCAGCACCGAGGCCACCTCGGCGATGACTCGGATACCCGGATGCTCTGTATCGAGGGAAGGCGCGACCATCGGTCGCAAACCTAGGGATGACGCTCCCGCCGCGCCAGCGGCGTCTCGAATCGCAGGCCGAGAAATGCCCGGGTCTGCGTGACGTTCCCGAAGAATACGGTCGGCCCGATCAACACACCGAACCGACCGCCGTCGGGGTCACCGAACCGGACGCCGAGGAGTGCGGACACGGCCCCCCACGGCGAGCCCACGGGAAGGGGCGAGTTCGAGCCGGCGTACCCCGTCGCCTCGAGCGTGAAATCGAGCCCCACGCGGCTGCCGCTCGTGTCCGCTCCCAGCTCGGCGATGGTGGCCGACGGGGTGCGCACGGCGAGCGACGTCCCGAAGACGAAGCCGCGCGCGCCGTTGATGATGGCCCCCTCGTCCACAAAGGACCCGAGTCGCGCCGCGAGCGACACCGCCCCGATCGGGCCGGTGTGGGTGCGCCGGGCGTACCCCACGTCCAGTGCCTCGATCTGCCAACCCGAGCCGACCGTCCCTGCGAACCCGACCGTGAGCGCGCCCTGACCCGCGAGCGGCGTAGACAAACCCACGAGCCCGGCCAACATTGTGACCATGGACCGACGCACGTTCATCCTCCTGACCGGTGCAAGCTCGGCGGCCGCCTGGCGTCCTGCGCTGGCGGCGCGGCCGGGCGGTGCGGCGGTGGGCCCACTGCGCTTCGAGCTCGACGACCACCGTCGCTGGTCACTGTGGTACTACGGAGAGGGCTCGCCCGTTCCCCTGGTTCGCGCTGCCGAAGTGGTCGCCTGGGTCGGCGACCAACCGCTTACCCTCGCGCAGTTGGAAGATAGCACCATTGGAAGCCGCCGACCCCCTGGCGGCGAGGCGGTCGTGGTCCGGGGCCGGGCCGCGGCGGTCTGGGTCGAAGCCGAGTTTCTCGTCACCAGCGATACCTCCCTGCCGCAGGCGGCGATCACCGTGACGGTGTTCCCCGACCGTTTCCTTCCGACGGTCAAAGCCGTGCGGTTCTTTCAGGCGCCGACTGCCGAGACGCTGCCCGGGGAGGGCCCGCTCACGGCGTTGCTCAATGGGCTCCACTCGAACGAGCCATGCCGCGTCGTCGCGCTCGCGGCGGGCGAATCGGGTGAGTGGACGAGTCACGGCGCGCTCGGTTTGTCCCGCGGAGGTCGCGGTCTCGCCATCGCGTTCGACGCCACCGACCCCGGCGCCGCCCGCGTGTCGTTCTCGCCGAACGGGCTCGAGGCGCTGAGCGAATGGCTCCCTCCCCGGCCACTCCGCCCCGACGGCGACGCGTCGCGCATGCGGCTGTGCCTCCACCCGGCCGGCGACGGACTGGACGCCTTGCGCGCCCTGTTCGAGCCGTCGTCGCCGGTCGATCGCGAGCGACTCATACAAGCCGTCGCGCCGGCCGGGTGGTGCTCGCGGTCCGAGTTCGCGGGATCGGTGGGCGAGGCCGACGTCACCGCGAACCTCGACTTCTGCGCCGCCAACTTCGACCGCCGCTTTTTTCGACACATCGAGCTCGACGACGGCTATCAGCGGGCCGCTGGAGACTGGGAGCCCAACCAGCGCTTCCCGCACGGGCACGCCTGGCTCACCGACCAGATTCACGCGAAGGGGTTCAAGGCCGGCCTCTGGGTGGCGCCCTTCGCCGTCGCCGAAGGGTCGGGAGTTCCCGCGGCCCAACCGGATTGGCTGCTGCGCGATGCGACCGGTCCCGTCGTGTGCGATACGCGCGACGCGTGGGGTGGAAAGGTGTACGCGCTCGATGGAGCGCACCCCAAAGTGCAGCAATGGCTGTACGACCTGGCGCGGCGGGTCGTGCGGGAGTGGGGCTACGACTACCTCCGGGTCGACCTGCTCCGCTGGGCGACGCTGGGCTCGAGCCATTACGGCGGGCTCACCCATGCGGAAGCCTATCGCGCCGGGCTCGGCGCGCTCCGTGACGGCCTCGGCACCGAGGCGCCCCTCGTCGCCGCTGGCGCCCCGCTGCAGCACTCCGTGGGTCTCGTCAACGGAATGCGCGTCGGCCCCGACGTGGAGCCGAGCTGGGCGGGCGTACAACCGCCCGCCCGCGCCGCCGGCCTGCGCAGCTTTTACCACCGCTCGAGCTGGCTCAATGACCCGGACTGTCTCGTCGTCCGACCTCCCCTGACACGCAGCGCGGCCGAGACATGGGCGTCGCTCGTGGCGATCACGGGCGGCTTGACGCTGTTCTCCGACGACCTACCGAAGCTCTCAGCGGACCGCGTCAGCCTGCTACAACGGACACTACCCGTGGCTCCCGTGGCGGGCCGCCCGATTGGCGCCGTGACGGGCGAGCGAGCGGTCGCGCCGGCGATCGTAACGGGAGGCGACAGCTACCCCGTCGCGGGTACGTGGCACTTCCGGACCGGCGACGATCCGAGCTACGGCGCGCGAGAGTTCGACGAAGAAGCGTGGGAGACCATCACGGTCCCGCGCCGCTGGAGCGACGGGGGACACCGAGACTACAGCGGTATCGGCTGGTATCGGACGCGATTCTCCCTTCCCCCGAGAGCGTCCAGTCGGAGTGTCAGTCTCGAGCTCGGAAAGATCGCGGACGGTGACGAGACCTTCGTGAACGGCGTAAAGATCGGCCAAAGCACCGGAGCGCAGACGTACCGTCGCTACCCCGTGCCGCCAGATGTCCTCAACTGGGGTGGTGAGAACGTTCTCGCAGTTCGCGTCTCCGCCGCGGCGGGCGGGGGGATCTGGAGCCTGCGCCGGGATCGGCCCCCGCGAGCCTGGGTGGTCGAAGGCGCGCCCCGGTGGTGGACCGTCGTCGCCGTGAACTGGGAGGACGAACCCCTACAACTGTCCCTCCCCGTCAGCGCGCTCGGGATCACGGGCGCCAAGTTCGACGCGTACGACGTATGGAGCGACGCACCCGCTCCGAGTCTCCAGGAGACCATCACGCTCACCGTCGAGCCCAAGAGCTCCCGAACCATCGCGATCCGTCCGGGCGCAGCCCGTCCGCAGGTGGTCGGCACCACCCGCCACATCGTGCAGGGCGCGGTCGACATCGTCGATGAAGCGTGGGACGCCACGACCCGCACGCTGAAGGCCAAGTCCGTCAATCTCGACGCGCGGGCGTACGCGGTCACGATCGCCGTCCCGAAGGGCTTGCGCCCGGGCGCGTGCCGCGCGGACGTTCCTTGCTCCGTGCAGCGGCTCGAGAGCGGACACGCCTCACTGCGCTGGCCCGCTGGCGGAGACGGCCGGGACATCAAGTGGGAGCTGACCTTCCGGTCGCAAACATCTCGATCGCGCGGATGAACTGCTTGCGGGCCACGAGATAGAGCAAGAGCACCGGGCCCACCCCCACGGCGGCAAGCGCCATTTGCCCCGACCAGCTCACTTGGTACAGACCCCGCAGGTTCGCGATCCCCACCTCGACCACCTGGACCGTGCTCGCCTGGGAGGCGACGAGCGGCCACAGGAAGCTCCGCCACTGCTCGGCGAGCGCCAGCACGCCGAGCGTGGCGAGCGCCGTGCCAGATTGCGGCAAGACGACCCGGCGGAAGATGGCCCACTCCCCCGCGCCCTCGAGGCGCGCGGCATCCTCCACCTCCCGCGGCAACGCGAGAAAGAACTGCCGCAACAGGAAGATTCCCGTGACCGATACGAGCTCGGTCGTGATCAGTCCCCGATAGCTCTCCACCCAGCCGAGCGCCTCGATGAGCAGGAATCGGGGGAGCGCGAGAAGGATCGCCGGCGCGGTGAGCGTCGCCAGATACGCGAGGAACAACCGGTCACGGCCGGCGAAGCGGAGCCGCGCGAAGGCATACGCCGCCGCCGCACTCGTGACCACCTGGCCCGTCATCACCGTAAGCGAGAAGATCGCGCTCGTGAGGACGAAGCGACCGAGCGGCAGCGCGGTGAGGACGTCGCGCCCGGCCGTGAGGGCGGTTACGACCATATAGATGAACGGAGCGCCGATCACGAGCAGGAACGGGAGCACCAGCACGTATGCCAGCCATTGCGCTCCGCGCACCGGGCGGTGAGCCCGCCTAGGCATACTCCACCCGGCGATCGAGCAGTTTGACCTGGGCCCACATGACGACAAAGAGCAGCGCGAACAGCAGCAGCGCTTCCGCGCTGGCCTCCCCGAACTGCAGCCGTTCCCAGGCCGTGCGATAGATGTGAAACGCGATCACGTCGGTCGCGTGACGCGGGCCGCCGCCGGTGAGAACGACGACGAGGGTGAAGACCTGGAAGCCGCTCACGAGCCCCGTCACCAGCGCGAAGAGCGCCATCGGGCGGAGCAGCGGAACAATGATGCGCCGGAAGCGTTGCCAGGCTCCGGCACCGTCGACCAGCGCCGCCTCGAGATAGATCCGGGGGATGCTCCGCAGGCCGGCCCGGAACAGCGCCACCTGATACCCGAGCTGCACCCACACCGCTACGACGAGCACGGCGGCGAGCGCGGTCCTCGGCTCCCCGAGCCAGTTCACCGGCGCGAAACCCAGCCGGGCCATCAGCCCCTGGATCACGCCGACCCCGGGGTGATACAGCTGCTCCCACACGAGTCCCAGCGCGACCACCGACACGACGGACGGCAGCAAGAACGCCGCCCCGGCCCAGGCCCCTGCCCGTCCCTCGCGCCCCAACAGCAGCGCGATCGCCAGTGCCACTGGGAGAGACGCTGGAACGGTACAGGCGTACAGCGCGGTGTGCCCGAACGCCGACCAGACGTCGGGGTCGCCGAGCACCTGGATGAAGTTCGCGAGCCCGACGAACTGATGGAACGGCTCTGCGGGATTCCAGCGGTGCAGAGAGAGATACGGCACGGCGAGCAAGGGGAGCACAGTGAAGGCGACCAAGTGCAAGGCCGAGGGTGCCAGGAAGGTCCATGCGGCCATCGTCTCGCGCCGACGCCGCGGGCCGATGCCGCGGGCCCACACGGCCAAAGCGACGGCGAGCGGGCCGAGGGCGGCGACTGCAAGGAGCGCCGGTAGCCAGGCCGCCGTGCCGCTCTCACCCGGGCGCGCCCGCAGCTCCAGCCAGCGGCCCGGACCCAGTCTTACATTGATGGTAGCACGCATGGCGCCTGCGATTACGCGACGGTGGGGGGATGCGGACCCCGAATCCGCGGGCACGATCTCGGCGTCACGCGCGATCCCCGCCAGCTCCGCGGGCGCCAGCCGGAGGACGGGGACCCGGGCAGTGGCTTCCTGCATCAGCAGTCGTACGTCCCCGAGCCAGTGATAGGTCGCGCCGGCAGCGGCGAGTCGCACCGCCGCGAACGTCGCCATCGCGAACAGCACCGCCGCGGCACCGTACTGCCGGAGCGTCTGCCGCTCGTGCTCGAGCGGTCCACCCATCGCCCGCACGGCCTGCGCGCCCGCCACGAGCAGCAGCAACAGCGGCGCGATCAGCCAGGGGGAGAACAACCCGTCGCTCGCGGCCGGGCGCGCCGTCACCGCACCGACGACGTCCCACCCGTCGCGATCGAGCAACGGCGCCAAAGCGACGCCCGCATCGTCCATCCAGTGCACGGAGACGCTGCGGCGCAGTCGCTCGAGCGTTGCCGACGCGAGCGGTGGCGCGGTCGCGCGTATCAGGGGCGCGGTTGCGTGGTACACCTCGAACCGCGCCGACAATCCCGGAAGCCCCTCCAGGGCGTGCGCCCGGATAAAGAGCTGCGGCAAACTGTAGTCGGCGCCGGGCGCCCCCGCCCCCCCCGCCCCCCCGCGTTGCGATCGGGCGCCGGGGGTCACGAGCGCCAGGTACGCTGCGACCGCCGTGGCATCGTGCTTGGCCAGCGCCCGCGCGGCGCGCTCACGTGCCCAGTGCACCACCGCGAGTGGTGCTGACAGGCCGGCCGCAACTCCGACGACCGCGACGACGCGCCACCGCAGAAGCCTCACCGCGTGGCTCCGAGCAGCCGGTCCAGGTCGCGGGCCGCGGCCCGCACGGTCGCGTCCACGTCGGCGCCGGAGACGAGGCGGTCCATCAGGTCCCCGAGCACCGCCTCCACCTCACTCCATTGCATGAGGCGCGCACCCCACGCCGGCCGGCCGCGCTTCGCCACCCGGAGGAACGCCGCCTCCCATCCGAGCGTATCATTCGCCGCGAGCGCTTGGGCGGCACCCGTGATCGCCGGCAGCTCCAGCCCTGCCTCGCCCCGCGCGGCGCCGGCGACTGAATCGGTCATCTCAGCGACGAGCTCGACCGCGGGCTTCCGCCCCAGCGTGCCGGCCGGCACGGCGTACCCGGAAGCGTGGAGCGCCGTCACCGGCGTTACCCCGGCACGGTGGGGGATCGCCACGAATGCCACGCGCTGCTGGGGCACTGCCGCTCGCAGCTCACGCACGGCGGAGTGGTCGACCGTCAACATCCCCAGTCGTCCCGCGGCGAAGAGCCGTGCGAGCTCGCGGTCCCAACCGTGGCCTTCGTACGGCGGCGGTGAGACCCGATCGCGCGTCACCCAACCCGTGTACCAGCGGATCGCCGCCACCGTCGCAGGTGCGTCGAGGCATCCCGACGCGCGGCGCCCGTCGGGACACAAGACGTCGCCGCCGCCCGACCAAATCCAGGGAATCCAGGCTGATGGGCGCCGGTCCCAAGCCGCTCCCCACGCGTCGGGTCGCCCGTCGCGGTCGCGGGTGAGTCGGCGTGCGATCGCCAAGAAATCGCCCCACGTCCACTCGTCCGTCGGCTCGGCGATCCCCGCGCGGTGCAGCAGGTCGCGGTTGTAGACGACAAGGAGCGGCGTGTAGCCTCGCGGCAGCGCGTACACTGCAGCGCCGCGGCGATACATCGCCAGGATCGTGGGATCGTAACGCGCGAGATCCACTCCCACGCGTGGCAGGTAAGGACCGAGATCGAGCACGCGGCCGCGCTCCGCGAGCTCCGGCACGGCGACGTCGTCGAGGAGAAAGGCGTCGGGAGGACGCCCTCCGCCGGCGAGCGCCGCGCGGACGCGAAGGGCGTATTCCGGCCGCGGTGCGGCCACGTACCGCTGCACGACCCGCATCCCCGGGTGGCGGGCGCGATAGGGGCCAAGCAGTACGTCCTCGAGCCGGGCCGCGGCTTCGTCGGCGCGGTGGAGAAGTACGACGCGATCGACGTCCGGCGACGCGGCGGCGCATCCCCAGCACACGCACAACGCGAGCGCCCCCCCCAGTCTCACGGCAAGCGCTCGCCGGAAGCATCGAACAAATGGAACTGCCGAGGGTCGAGCTTTACGCCGACGCGGTCGCCGGGCCGCCAGTCGGGGATGCCGGGGACCCGCGCGACCAGGGCCTGGCCACCCGCATCTAATCGCACGAGCGTATCGACGCCCAGGGGCTCGACCACCCGCACCTGCGCCGCCCCGAGTCCGCGATCGCGCCCGACGAGCGTCACGTGCTCCGGGCGGAAGCCCACCTGGATCTCGCCTTCATAGCGCTCGAGTGGCACGGTGATGGACAACGTGCCGCAGTCCACCACGCCTCCACCGCGTGCGCGACCGGTGAGGATGTTCATGGCGGGGCTGCCGAGGGCGCGCGCGACCGCCACGCTGGACGGGCGGTGATACAGCTCCCCGGGTGAGCCGACCTGACGCACGCGCCCGCCGTCGAGGACGGCGATGCGCTGCCCCAACGACATCGCCTCCACCGGATCATGGGTCACGTACAGCATCGTGGCCCCGAAGCCGCGGTGCAGCTCGAGCAGCTCCGCCCGGAGCCCGTCGCGCAAGGTGGGATCGAGGTTGGCGAGGGGCTCGTCGAGCAGGAAGGCTTGGGGCTCACGCACGAGCGCGCGTCCCAACGCCACCCGCTGCCGCTCGCCACCCGAGAGCTGCGCGGGAAAGCGATCAAGCAGGGCAGTCAATTTGAGCCGCTCCGCAGCGCGCTCCACCCGCTTGGCGACTTCCGGCCCGGGCGTGCGTCGGACTTGAAGGCCGAAGGCGATGTTCCCGCGCACGCTCAAGTGCGGGTACAGCGCGAGCGTCTGGAATACCATCGCGAGGTCCCGCTCCGCGGGGGACAGCGCGGTCACGTCGCGTTCCCCGATCAGGATCTCCCCGTCGCTCGTTTCCTCCAATCCGGCGATGCACCGCAGCAGGGTCGTCTTTCCGCTTCCCGACGGACCCAACAACACGAAAAGCTCCCCGTCGTGAATCTCGAGCGACACGGCGTCCAAGGTCGGCCGGGCATCGCGGCCGTATCGTTTGGTGAGGCGGCGCAGGGTAACGGCAGCCATGCGCGAGCGAGGCTACTTCCGGGTGGGGAGCTTGAACTCGACGGGCATCTGGAGGCGGACCCGAACGGCGCGTCCGGCTACGCGTCCAAGAGTGAAGCGCGCCGCGGTGACGTAGTCCTTCGCCGCCTGGTTGAACCGGGGATCGCTGCTCTCCACTACTCGCTCGCTGCCGGCTTCCACCCGACCGGTCGAGTCGATCACCACCTCGAGGACGACTCGACCGGCGACGCCCGCGAAGAGAAGCTCCGCGGGATACGTGAGGACGGGAAACGATGCGGCGTGCGGTCGCTCCTGCAACTCCGTCACCGCGTACACGTCGCTCGCGATGCGCAAGGTCACGGGCGGGGACACGGTGCTGAAGAATTCGACCGACGCCTCCACTTCAGTCCGGACCGGCCGCCCCCGCACGTATCCCGGCCTGAAGGACGCGCCCAGAGCACGAGCCCGAGCAGCTTCGCGCGCGTCGTCAGGCGACCTGCGGACGCAGCACGGCGATGGCGATCAGGTACACCACCACGGCGGTCACGAGTCCGGTGATAATCACGCTGCGGACGGTCTCGAGTGGCTTTTTGGTCGGCCCGGTCGTTCCCACCAAGGCGTTGATCTCGATCACGGCAATGATCACGAGCAGCAACACCGCCCAGAGCCCCCGATTCCCGGCGGCGGGTAGGGTGAAATGCGACGCGGATCCCATGAAGAACAGCATCGGAAAGGAGAGTACGACGTTGGTGCGCGAGGCGAGAAACGAGCGCCGTGAGGCCGCCGCCGCCGCGGGATTCGCCTGGCCGCCGCCCGCAGCCGCCACAGCACTGGCGATGATGACCCTCTGGTTCGGCCAAATCACCCGCCACACGTTGATCAGCATCATGGTGCCAAACGCGGCCCCGGTGAGGATCGTCAGGCCCCACGGATCGCTCCAGCTGGCGCGCCGCAGACCGAGAATCACCAGACCGGACAGGAACGTCAGCGCCGCACTCCACCGGAACCACCACAGCGCTCGCGGCACGAGCTTTTGCGTCGCGACGCTCCGCGTCGAAGCATCCGCCTCCGCGAAGAACGGACCTTGCACGAAGTTGAAATAATAGAGGAGACCGATCCATGTGATCCCGGCGAGGAAATGCGTCCAGCGGAGCAGCAACTGGATACCGGCATCTGAAAAGAGCGCCATCGTGCGCCTCCCGTGAGAGGGGACCCGACGGAAACGTGCGCAACGGTTCGAGAAGATACGAGCGCCGCGAGGGGAAGCAAGCAGGACACCAGTGGCGCGCGAGGGAACCCGACCCCCGACAGCAGGGTTATCACGCTGATCACACAACGGACACTCGTCGCAGGGGGAGAGACGATGACGGGAACTGCCACGCCCACGGAATCCACGAAGGGTCACACGCTGCCGCAGCTGCCGTACGACGCCAAGGCGCTCGAGCCGTACATCGACGCGCAGACGATGCAGATTCACCACGGCAAGCATCATCAGACCTACGTCACCAACCTGAACGCAGCGCTCGACAAACACCCCGAGCTGTACCAGAAATCAGTCGAGCAGCTGCTCCGCGGAATCAACGGCATCCCGGACGACATCCGCACCGCGGTGCGCAACAACGGCGGTGGCCATCACAACCACTCGCTCTTCTGGACGATCATGGCGCCCGGGGGGGGTGGAGGCGGCGGTGAGCCGGGCGGTGCCCTGGCCGATGCGATCAAGCGATCGTTCGGCGATATCGCCAAGTTCAAGGAGCAGCTCACCGCTGCGGCGACCGGCCGGTTCGGGAGCGGGTGGGCGTGGCTCGCCCTCGCGGGCGGCGCGGGCGGCGCGGGCGGCGCGGGCGGCAAGCTCGAGGTGTTCAGCTCGGCCAACCAGGACAGTCCGCTGATGGACGGGAAGATCCCGCTGCTGGGCCTCGACATGTGGGAGCACGCCTACTACCTCAAGTACCAGAATCGGCGAGCCGAGTACGTTGCGGCGTGGTGGAATGTGGTCAACTGGCCTGAGGTAGGGCGCAGGTATGAGGCCGCGAGCCAATAGGAACAGCAACAACTAGACGCACAGACGCACAGGGGTGCACAGTGATGAGGGGTCGGGACCGCGGGTCCCGACCCCTCATCGTTCTAGAGATGGACATTCAGAACGGGGAGGAGCTTGAACGGGGCTCTGTTGTTCTTAGCCCGGTTGAGCAGACCAATCTGAATGCCATGCAGCTCGTAGGCCGAATTGTACAGGCCGATGGCGAGACCGCGTTGCGGCCCACGCGTGCGATTGTACGGACTCACCGATACGCCGGCGATGCTATGGGTGTCCACGCTGTACCCGGCGATTGCTATGCCGCGGATCTCGCTCGCAACGACAGCCAGCCCGCCCACACCGAGCCCGGTGAGCCGGCGGCCGCTGACCACGGCGAGGCCGCCCATGGCGATCCCGCGGATCGAGCCGTCCGCGACGGTGGCCATGCCGCCCAGGCCGATCCCGCGGATCGTGCCGTTCGCCACCAGGCCGAGCCCGCCCACCCCGATTCCGGTGACGTCGCGGTTCGCAACCGTACCCAACCCACCGACTGCGATACCACGGATGTCGCGATTGGCGACCGTTCCCAAGCCCCCGACGACCACGCCATCGAAGTCCTGATTCGATACGGCACCGAGCCCCCCTACCCCGATTCCTCGGATCGTACCGTTCGCCACCAGCCCCAAGCCGCCCAGGGCGACGCCGTCGATGCGACCGTTGGACACGGCGCCGAGCCCGCCGATGGTCACCCAGCGTGCGCGCCGCTCCGTGACGACGCCGGCCAGGCCAACCGCGATGCCGTTGGCGGTCTCTGAACCCGGCAGGATGCCAGCCTGGATTCCGTTGACCGTGCCGCTGAACGGTTCGCGCGGCTTCCAGAGCGTCACGTTCACGCCGTTGACCTGCTCGAGTGCCGCATCCTGCACGTTCACTCGGATGCCCGTGACACGCGGAGCATTTCCGAGGCTGATGCCGACGTTGTGAATGGTGAGACCGACATGGAAGTGACCGGTGGGATGCGCGATGGTCGTGTCGGCGACGGTCGCCGTGTCTTGCGCCGCAGCGACGCCGGCGATGCACGTAAGCACGACTGCCACGCCAACCCAGCGCACCCCAATCGCCACCGTGCTCCGTCCAGGACGGAATCCGGCGCCCTACGGGGGTGGTGCAGCCGGCGTTTCAGCCGTTCGGGCGGAGCGCCGCCAGTGCCGCTTCGTGGAGCATGCCGTTGGACGACACGAGGCTCGTCGCGTAGATCGAGCGCTCGCCGCGCAGGCTCGTGGCCGTGCCACCCGCTTCCTCGACGATGACCTGGAGCGCCGCGATGTCCCAGGGGTGCATCGCGGGGTCGATCGCGATGTCCCCCGCTCCTTCGGCGACGAGCACATGCTGGTAGAAATCCCCGAAGCCACGCGAATGCCCGGCCCGGCCAAGCAACCTCTGGATCCCCGGTGGAGGACCGCCTTCCTCGGTGCCGAGATTCCCGTGGAGCACGAGCGCATCCGCCACCGTCTGGACGCGGGAGACCTGCAGCCGGCGGTCGCTGCGGAACGCCCCGGCTCCGCGCGCGGCGCGCCAGCGCGCGTGCAAGGCAGGTGCGCTGGCCACGCCCGCAACGACCTCACCCGCGACCTCGATCGCCAGCAGTGTCGCGAACACCGGAATGCCGCGCACGAAGTTCCGGGTGCCGTCGATCGGGTCGATGATGAGGCGCGCCCCCCCCCCGCCGCCCGCCTCCCCTTGTTCTTCGCCGAGCACGCCCAGCTCGGGGTGCCGCTCGCGGACCAAGGCCCTAGCCATCGCCTCAATGGCCTGGTCCGCCTCCGTCACGGGGCTCTGGTCGGGCTTCGCCGTGACGCGCAGCTCGGCGGCACGGAACCACCTCAGGGCGATCGGATCAGCGCGATCGGCGAGCTCCAGAAGAAACGGAAGCCAGTCTGTGGAGGCCCGCAAGCGCCGCCTAGGCGCGGCGCGCGCCAGCCATCTCGACCAGGCGATCGGCCGCGAAGCCCAGCAGGGCACCAACGACAAGCGCGATGCCGGCCCGCATCCCCCCTTGCAAGGTGCCGACGCCGATGCCGTACGCCACGCCCGCGCCCGCAAAGGCCCCCGCGGTGAACGACAGGAGCGGCACGCGCGACTGCAGCCCCAGAGCCGCCGCGGTGGCGCCGAGCACGATGGCGGCGACCACGCTCCCACCGCCGATCGCGACGCGGACGGCTTGCGCGATCAACACCCACACAACGCCTGACAGGGTAGCGACGACCGTTCGCTGCAAGCCCGCGACGCCGCCACCCGCGGCAAAGTAACATCCCAACGCAACGAAGCCCGCCCATATCGACACATGCAGCCTGGCGGCGCCCGCGACCCAGGCCCACACCGCGATCAGGAGACCCACAATGAGCGCGCGCATAGTCATCGTATTCATCTGCGTGACCTCCCGTGAGATGA
>DATEGE010000043.1:0-1834 GCA_035280265.1 Gemmatimonadales bacterium
AGTCATCCCCGGGTCCAGCGCGGATCATCGGTTGCCGTCCTTCGGTTGGGTGCCGCCAGCACGGAACCCCGCTGGGCGCTCCCGCTTCGCGTCTGCCAGCGCGCGGCGCACGCCCGCGGCGTCGCGATCCGTCCCGTACACCGGCGTGCCGGGTTGCTGTCGCCAAGAATCATCCAGGCTCCCGGCGTCTACCGGGTCGAAGCCAAGCTGGTCGACCAGCTGCATGACGACGTCTTTCGCATGCTGGTCGTCCGCCGCGATCGGCAGGGCAACGCGCTCCCGAGTGCCCTTCGGCTTTCCCGAGTCCAGCAGATGGCGGGCGTAGATGTTGTTGAACGCCTTGACCGCCGGCCGGCGCAGCTGGTTGGACACCCATCGGCTCTCAGTGGTGCCGTTCTCAATTGCATCGATTCGGCCGTCACGCTGGGGGTAGTAATTGCCAGTGTCCACCACGACGACATCGGCGGGTACACCGTCGAAGAGCCCGGCCGGGAGTTGTGGGATGCGGTTCTCGGGGATGGTCACGATGACGACCTCGCCACCCCGCGCCGCTTCTTCCACCGTGACCGGCTTGGCCCCGGTTTCCTTGGCTAGCACGCTCAGCGTCTGGGGGCCTCGCGAGTTGGCGATGGACACCTCGTGTCCAAGTGCGGTGAGCCGGCGGGCGAGCGTGCCGCCGATGTTGCCTGCGCCGATGATACCGATTCTCATCGCTGGATGCTCCACGTCTTGCCATCGTAGTACATGATCGTACCCAGGGCTCCCACCGCGACGGCATTGCTGTCCGATGCAACCGCTACGGCGAAGAGATCGTGCGTGGTGCCACTCGCCTGCGCGGTCCAGTTCACGCCGTTGGAGGAGTGGAGAATCGTACCGCTGTCGCCCACCACGAAGTAGCCGGTGACGGCGCCGCTGTCCGAAACCGCATAGTCGGCGGCACGGAGCGTCGTGGTGAGCCCGCCGATCGGCACCGCGCTCCACGTCGTGCCGTCATAGTGCAGCATCGTCCCACCCGCGCCCAGTGCGTACACATCCGTGGGGGATAAGACCTCGACAAAATCGAGGTCATTGGTCGTGCCGCTGGTCTGCGTGGTCCAGCTGACGCCATCGTAGTGCAGAATCGTCCCACCGGCGCCTACCGCAAAGTCAGCCGGCAGTCCAGGGACCTTGCCGACGCTGAAGAGCGTATCGGTGGTGCCGCTGCTCTGCGGACTCCACGTCGTGTCGTTGAACGCGAGCACGGTGCCTCCCGCGCCGACGGCGAGCAGGGTTCCGTAGATGGCGCCCGGTGCTCGGGCGAGCCCGAACAGCGTGTTCGTCGTTCCGCTGGGCTCGGGGATCCACCCTCCGCTGATCGTGTCGAACTGGAGGATCGTACCCTGGGCGCCCGCCACAAAGAGTGCGCCGAGGCCATTTCTGATGATCGTATACAGCGTGTTCGACGTCCCGCTGCACATGGGGCTCCAGCCCGCGGCGGTCGTGTGGAACATCGCGCCGCTATCGCCCAGGGCGACACGCGCGCGCACGCCTCGGAGCGAGGCCGTCGCGGTGCCGCGCTGCAATGCCACCCCCGCGGCTCCGCTGTGCCCCTTGCTGGTCGCCGTGATCGTGGTCGAGCCGAACGTCACGCCCGTCACGAGTCCACTCGCGTCCACGCTCGCGACTCCAGGGTTGCTGCTGACCCACGTCACCGCGCGCCCGGTCACGTTGCCGGCGCTGTCCTTCACTGTTGCCGTGAGCTGCACGGTCTGCCCTGCGGCGAGACATGCCGACGGAGGACTCACCGACACCGACGCCACCGCGTTCCCGCCACCTCCGCCCCCGCCCCCGCCCC
>DATEGE010000044.1:0-2362 GCA_035280265.1 Gemmatimonadales bacterium
GCGAGGGCGCCGGCGAGCGCCGCCAGCGCGAGCAGCAACAGGCCGATCAGGGCGCGGAAGGCGGCGCCGATCCGGCGCCGGTCCCGCACCGCCCGGGAGGTTCCGCGCAACGTCAGCGCACTGACGACCAACAGGCAAACCCCGGCGACCACCAGGCGAGCAATCATGTCGGTGGTCTAAGCTAATCGCCTTTATCTTAACGTCATGCCCCAGCCCCCGTCCCGCAGCGATTCCGGAGTCCAGGTCCTCAAGGCTCCGCCTCCCGACTGCGCGGCAGTCCTGAGTCCCGCGGCACTCCAGTTCCTTGCCGCACTCGCGCGCCGCTTCGAGCCGGAGCGTCAGCGGCTGCTCGAGCGCCGGCGGATGCGCCAGGCGGAGCTCGACGCGGGCCGCCTGCCCGACTTCCTTCCCGAGACCCGGGACATCCGCGAGCGCGAGTGGACGGTCGCGCCGCTGCGCCCCGACCTGGTCGACCGTCGCGTCGAGATCACCGGCCCGGTCGAGCGCAAGATGATGATCAACGCGCTCAACTCCGGGGCGAATGTCTTCATGGCCGACTTCGAGGACGCGAACGCCCCGACGTGGGAGAACAACGTTCGCGGCCAGGCGAACGTGCGCGACGCGGCATCCGGGACCATCACCTACTCGAGCCCCGACGGGAAGCAGTACGCGCTCTCGGCCACGACCGCGACGCTATGCGTGCGGCCGCGCGGCTGGCACCTAGTCGAGAAGCACGTGCTCGTGGACCAGCGGCCCATGGCCGCGTCGCTGTTCGATTTCGGGCTCACCTTTTACCACACCGCGGCGACGCTGATCGAGCGCGGCACGGGGCCCTATTACTACCTGCCCAAGCTGGAGAGCCACCTCGAAGCCAGGCTGTGGAACGACGTTTTCGTCTTTGCCCAGGACGCGCTGCACATCCCGCGTGGGACGATCCGCGCCACCGTCCTGATCGAGACCATCCTCGCGGCCTTCGAGACCGACGAGATCCTGTGGGAGCTGCGCGACCACTCGGCCGGTCTGAACTGCGGCCGCTGGGACTACATCTTCAGCTACATCAAGAAGCTGCGCCGGCGGCACGAGCGCCTGCTCCCCGACCGCGCGCGTGTCACCATGGACCAGCCGTTCCTGCGCGCCTACGCGGAGCTCGTCATCAAAACCTGTCACCGCCGCGGCGTCCACGCGCTCGGCGGCATGGCGGCGCAAATCCCGATCAAGCGTGATCCCGCGCTCAACGCGCAGGCGCTCGAGAAGGTGCGCCAGGACAAGCTGCGCGAGGTGCGACAGGGCCACGACGGGACGTGGGTCGCCCACCCCGGGCTCGTCCCGATCGCGCATGACGTGTTCGCCCAGCACCTGGCCGGCCCGCATCAGATCGACCGGCGTCGCGACGACGTGCGCGTCACCGCGGGCGACCTGCTCGCGGCCCCGCCGGGAGAGATCACCGCCGAGGGGCTCCGCACCAATCTGGCCGTGGCGCTGCAGTATCTCGCCGCCTGGCTCGGCGGCAACGGCTGCGTTCCGATCAACGACCTGATGGAAGACGCCGCCACCGCCGAGATCTCACGCGCGCAGGTATGGCAGTGGCTGCAGCACGGGGCCCGCTTGCAAGATGGTCGCCACGTCACTGCGGCTATGGTGCAACACGAGCTCACCGAATTGGTGGCGCGGCTACCTGAACAGGTGGGGGCGGGAGGGCCCGCCGCTGATAAGTTTTCACTCGCAGGACGCATCCTCACGGAACTCACGACGGGCGCGGACCTTGCAGAGTTCCTGACGACGGTCGCGTACGACTATCTGGACTGATTCACTGGAGACGTGGCAGAGGGGGGGCAGTCATGGACAGGCACGACTTCATCGCTGCGCTGGAGCGCAGCTGGACGACGGACAATCGCTGGAACGGCGTCACGCGACCGTACCAAGCCGCGGACGTCTACCGCATGCGCGGCTCGATCGACATCGAGTACTCGCTGGCGCGGCGTGGGGCCGCCCGGCTGTGGGAGCTGCTGCGCGACGACGACTATGTAGCGGTGCTGTCGGCCATCACCGGCAACCAGGCGATCCAGCAGGTGCAAGCGGGGCTCAAGGCGATCTACGTGAGCGGCTGGCAGGTGGCCGCCGATGCGAATAACGCGCTCGAGATGTACCCCGACCAAAGCCTGTACCCGTCGGATTCTGTTCCCTCACTGCTCCGGCGCATCAACAATGCGCTCAAACGCGCCGACGAGATCGCCCACATGAAGGACGATCATTCGACCTACTGGTTCGCCCCCCTGGTGGCGGACGCGGAGGCGGGGTTCGGCGGTCCGCTGCACGCGTTCGAGATCATGAAGAACATGATCGACGCCGGAGCGGCGGGCGT
>DATEGE010000045.1:0-2408 GCA_035280265.1 Gemmatimonadales bacterium
TCGCGACCATCATGCTGTACGTGCTGCGCCGGGACGTCGTCGTGTTCCGCCGGCAGGTCACGGTGGAGCCGTCGGCCCGCCTGCACCTGGCGGTACTGATCGCCCTGCTCTTCCTGCTGGTCGCGTTGCAGGTGTACTTCGTCCGGCTTCCGGGACTATTGTACTCCACCACCGGGCCGCTCGTGGGGGCGAGCTACGCCGATCTCCACGCCCAGCTCACCGGCCTGCGGCTCGCCGGGCTCGCGGCCGTGGCGGGCGGCGCGCTCGTCCTGTGGGGAGCCCGCAGCCACCGTCTGGCCCGCAACACCCTGCTCGCGGTCGGGCTCTACCTCGGCGTATCGCTGCTCGGCGTCGCCCTCTACCCGGCGATCGTCCAGAAACTCGTCGTGGCGCCGAACGAGTTGGTGAAGGAAACGCCGCAGCTCGGCTACCACATCGCTGCGACGCGGCGGGCCTGGGGGCTGGACAGCGTCGTGACGCGCGACCTCACCGGCGAGGCCCAGCTCACCGAGCGGGACATCCGGGCCAACCGGCCCACCATCGACAACGTCCGGCTGTGGGACCGCGACCCGCTGCTCCAGACGTTCGGGCAGCTGCAGGAGATCCGGACCTACTACGACTTCGTCTCAGTGGACGACGATCGCTACTGGATCGACGGACAGTACCGTCAGGTGCTCCTCTCGCCGCGCGAGCTGAACGCGGCGTCGCTCCCGACGCGGACGTTTATCAACGAGCGGCTCACCTTCACGCACGGGATGGGGCTCACGCTCGGGCCCGTGAACCAGGTGACGGCGGAGGGCCTGCCGGTCCTGTTCATCAAGGACCTGCCGCCGGCGTCCAGCGTGTCGCTGCGGGTGACGCGCCCGGAGCTCTACTTCGGCGAGCTCACCGATTCGTGGGTGTTCGCCCGCACGCGGCAGCGGGAGTTCGACTACCCCTCCGGCGACGAGAACATCTTCACGTCCTACGCGGGAACCGGGGGCGTCCGGGTCGGCTCATCCCTGCGTCGCCTGGTGCTCGCGACCTACTTGCGCTCCCTGAAGGTGCTCCTCTCGAGCGACATCACGAACGACAGCCGCGCCATGTACGTCCGCAACATCCGGGCGCGGGCGCGCATGGCGTTGCCGTTCTTGTTGTTCGACAACGACCCCTACCTCGTCGTCACCGATTCGGGCCGGCTCCGCTGGATCCTCGACGCCTACACTGCGACGAGTCGCTACCCCTACGCACAGCCGCTCGCCGACGGCACCAACTACCTGCGTAACAGCGTGAAGGTGGTGATCGACGCTTTCGACGGCACCGTCACGGCATACCTGGCCGACCCGCGCGACCCGCTGGCGCGCACCCTGGCGAATGTGTTCCCCGGGATCTTCCGGCCGCTCGACGCGATGTCGGCGGACCTGCGGGCGCATCTTCGCTATCCCGAGGACCTGTTCCGGGTGCAGACCGACATGTACGCCACCTACCACATGGCCGAGCCGGACGTCTTCTATCACCGGGAGGACCAGTGGCAGAAACCGCTGTTGTCGCGGCCGGGCGAGCGGCCGGATCCCTTCCTGCGCCACATCGTGATGCGGCTGCCTGAGGAGCGGCAGGCGGAGTTCATCCTGATGGTGCCGTTCACGCCGCGCGGCAAGGACAACCTGGCCTCGTGGATGGTGGCGCGCAACGACGGGGACCATTACGGCCGGCTGGTGGTGTATCGCTTCCCCAAGCAGAGCCTGGTCTACGGCCCCACCCAGATCGTCAACCGCATCAACCAGGAGACCGAGATCTCGCGTCAGATCTCCCTCTGGGACCAGCACGGCTCCGAAGTGATCCGCGGCAACCTGCTGGTCATCCCGATCGAGGAGTCGCTCATCTACGTGCAGCCGCTCTACCTGCGGGCCGAGGGCGGGCGAATCCCTGAGATGAAGCGCGTCGTCGTGGCCCACGAGAACCGGGTGGTGATGGAGGAGACGCTCGAGGCCGGGTTGGCGCAGCTGTTCGGCGGCGCGGTGGAGCGCGCCGCGGCTGCCGCCCCGCCGACCGGCGCCGCCCGTCCCGGCAACGAGCGCGCCGCGGATCTCGCCCGCCAGGCCGCCGAGTTGTACCAGCGCGCCGTTGAGGCGCAGCGCAGTGGCGACTGGGCGCGGTACGGCGAAGCGCTGTCCCGGCTCGGCGAGGTGCTGCGCCAGCTGCAGGCGGCCGTCGGAGGCCGGCAGCCTTAGTCGTGGGCCGGGTCCCGGGTGGTTTGCGGGGCAGCGTGCTCAGGCCCCATCGTTCCGAGGTGTCGAGGGACTTTGGCTTTGGGCAGACCTACACTCGGGAGGAGATCCGTCAGGTTCTCGGCGGCGACCTCTCGAGCTACCTCCCGCACCGGGACGGGCGCGTCGTATGCGGCTGCTTCAGGCCCGACCTCAACCCCG
>DATEGE010000046.1:0-24329 GCA_035280265.1 Gemmatimonadales bacterium
CGTCGCGTTCTTGAGCTCGAGCCGCTCGTGCCACAGCGACTTCCCGGTTGCTGGATCGAGCAGATCGAACCACTCGTAGCCGCGCACCAGCAACCCGCGCCGCGTGGAGACGATTCGAAACACCTGCTTCTTGGCTTTGTATGGCGAGGTCCAGGCCGGGGCGCCGTCGCTGCTCTTGAGCGCCAGCAAGCTGTCACCCGAGGGGATAATGAGCAGGCCGCGCCGCTGGGCGATCGACGCGTACCCGTCGCCGGGCAGCGGCAGCTTCGCTCCCCGCAGCACCGTGGAGCGCCACAGCACGCGACCGGTGCGTAGATCGAGGCGAACCGGACCCTCGGTGCTGATGTAGAGGACGAACGACGTATCGCTGTCCGCGATGGGCGATTGATGTCCCAGCAGATACGGGATGCCGCTCGTTTCGAAGACCTTGGGCTCCGCGGCAAACACACTGTCCTGCCGCCAGCGGACGCGGCCGCTCGCGATGTCGACGGACGTGAGCGTGGTCGCGCTCGTCGCGGTACGGCCGAGCACGAGAAGCGCGGTGTCGGCTCCGGGCGAGGGCAGCCAACCACGCGCCACTTGGAACGACAGCGACCCCGTGTCCCACCGCTTGACGCCGGTGCGCAAGTCGATGATTTGCATCGTGTCGCTGCGCCACACGACGCCCAGTCCGGTGCTCCAGGCGAGGTCCAGCGCCGCCCGTTTGAGATTGCCGAGATCCTTCCGGGACCAGAGCACGGCGCCCGTCGTGGCGTCGACGCCGGCGAGCTCCGTCTTGTTGCCCACGATCAGAATACGCTCGTAGGCATCACCCGATGATGCCGTGACGTCGTGCGGACGCGGAATGCCGGTCGTGAAGAAAAAGTTGATGTCGCTCGGACTCGTGTAGCGCCACAGCGCCGGGCTCTCTTGGACCCGAAACTTGTTGATCGCCGAGGGCAACACTCGCACCGTATCGCTTTTCGATTGTGGCTGAACGAGCAGGGTGTCCCCGCGTCGGGCGACCAGTGTTCCTTCGACGGACCCGGACTGGATGTCGATCTTGACGCGTGCGCCGTTCGGCAGGGCGACGCCGCGTGGGCCTTGGGAAAGGGATGAAGTGACGAGGAGGAGGAGCGCCAGCTTCATGAGTGCCCCCGACCGTGTGGAGGCGAGCAAAGCTACGCTGCGGCAATCGTTTCGGTAAGAGACGCCGTACGAATGCATGACCCTACCAAGTAGTTGCGACCCAGTTGTAGCACCTCTGCCACACCCCGCCGTGTGAGTTATCTACCCGCGCGCCTGTCGGCCGGTACAGGCTTTGCTCAACGTGTTGTGTTCACGACACCGGGCGAGGTCGTGGGAGGCTCTCGAAGCAGCGTTGGGTCGCAGCGGCCGTTTCCCCCCAAGGCGGGGGTCGTGCGCGCCACCCTGTGCGCGTCGCTTCTTATTCTGCTCCCCACCTGCCAGGTCGACAAGCTCACGAACACGCCGCCGCCGGTCGCCAAGCTGTCGCTCGCGCCGGCGCTGGTGCTCGACTCCGCCGCCGTGGGCAGCACCCGCATGGGTGGCGACAGCCTGCTGGTCCAGAACACGGGCCAGGGGACGCTCTCGTGGAGCGCGCGACTAGCGCGCGGCGACTCGTGGCTGGCCTTCACGAGCGCCACGACCGGCACCGCCCCCGCCCGGCTGCGGCTCGCGTTCGATCCGCGCACCCTCGCGCCCGGAGTGTATCGCGATACCGTGGTCGTCGATGCCGAGAATGCGGTGGGCAGCCCGGGGCGAGTGCCGGTCGCGTTCACGGTGCATCCCTGCATGCCGAGCGATATCACGCCCGATGCTTTGCTGGCCGACTCGCTCACGACGCGCGACTGCAGTGCGCCGCATCGCGCCCCCCCCAATAGCTTCGCGCGCGTCTTTCGGTTCACGGCCCAGGCGGGGGACTCGGTCGCCGTCTTCATGTCCTCCACGGCGGTGGACGCGTACGTCTTGCTCGATACGTCGCTCGCCGCCTCCGCGCCGCCGCTGGCGCAGAACGACACCTGTGGCAGCGCGCCCGGGCTCGATGCCTGCCTTCCCAATCAGCGGCTGCCGATCGCGGGGACGTACCTGATCGAAGCGACGGCCGGCGCGGCGCAGACCGGGCCGTTCACGCTGCGCGTGACGCGACCGCGGTCGCCGACAGGGCTCGCGCAGTTCCAGAGCGACGGCATCACGCCGATCCCCAATGGCGGCACGGCCACGAGCCCGTCGGTGGTGTTCAAGGCCACCGTCGCGGATCCGGGGTTGGGGAGCCAGCTGCGGCTCGAGGTCGAGGTGCAGCCGATCGGCGCCGTGTTCACGAACGTGGCGAGCGGCTCGGGGAACGCCGTCGCGAACGGCAGCGTCGCCACCGCCGCGGTCGCCGGGTTGAGCGGCAACACCGGCTATCACTGGCAGGCGCGCGCCGTGGATCAGTCGGGTCGCGCGGGCCTGTGGGGCTCGTTCGGCCCGAACGCCGAGACCGATCCGGACTTCCGCTTGCCCGGCGCGGCGACGCAGATCGCCGCGAACGGCGGCGACAACCAGACCGTGACGGCCGGCACGAACGTGCCGATCCCGCCGTCGGTGATCGTGCGCGACGCGGGCGGCCATCCGGTGCCGGGCGTGGCGGTGACGTTCGCGGTGGCATCGGGTGGAGGCAGCCTCACCAGTCCAACGCAGACGACCGATGCGAGCGGTATCGCCAGCGTGGGCAGCTGGACGCTCGGCACCGTCGCCGGTCCCAATACCCTTGCCGCTACGTCCGGCACGCTCACCGGCAGTCCGGTGACCTTCACCGCCACCGGGACGGCCGGGAACCCGGGGAGCATCGCGGCGAACGGTGGCAACAATCAGACGGCGACGGTGAACACGGCGGTGACCACGCCGCCGTCGGTGATCGTGAAGGACGCGAACGGGAACGCCGTCTCGGGCGTCTCGGTCGGCTTCGCAGTCGCGTCGGGCGGCGGCAGCATCACCGGTCCGACTGCGGTCACGAACGCCAACGGCATCGCGACGGTGGGAAGCTGGACGCTCGGCACGGCGGCCGGGACGAACACGCTGACCGCCACCACGCCCGGGTTGGTCGGCAATCCTGTGACCTTCACGGCAACCGGGGTCGCGGGCGCGCCGAGCGCCGGTCGGTCGCTCATCAGCGCGGCGCCGACAACGATCACGGCGTCGAACGGGGCGAGCACCGCGAGGATCACCGTGACCGTGATCGATCAGTTCGGCAACGCGGTGAGCGGAGCGACCGTGGGGCTCACGGCCACACCGCCGACGGGAAACACGCTGACGCAGCCGGTCGGGACGACCGATGCCAGCGGACAGGCCACCGGGACGCTGAGCTCTACCAAGGCCGAGACGAAGACGGTGACGGCGACCGTGAACGGCACCACCGTCGTCACCCCGACGGCCACGGTGACGGTCAACCCTGGCCCCGCCGCGACCGTCGCCATCAACGCTGGCAATAACCAGACGGTCACCGCCGGCTCGACCGTTCCCATCGCGCCCGCCGTCCTCGTTACCGACGCCAACGGCAATCCGGTCGCGGGCGTGGCGGTCGCCTTCGCGGTGGCGTCAGGGGGAGGGGGCATCACCGCCGCGAGCCAGCTCACCAACACGAACGGTATCGCCACTGTGGGCAGTTGGACGCTGGGCACCGCCGCCGGTCCCAACACCCTGACGGCGACGTCCGGCAGTCTGGTGGGCAGTCCGCTGACGTTCACGGCTACGGGGACGGCCGGGAACGCTGGGAGCATCGCCGTCAATGCCGGCAACAACCAGACGGCGACCGTAAACACGGCAGTGGCCACGCCACCCTCGGTGATCGTGAAGGACGTGAACGGCAACGCGGTGGCGGGGGTGTCGGTCACGTTCGCGACGACGTCGCGAGGTGGCAGCGTCACCGGGGCGAGCCAGACGACGAACGCGAATGGGATCGCGACCGTGGGGAGCTGGATCCTCGGCACTACCGCAGGGCCCGATACCATGACCGCGACGTCGACTGGCGTGAACGGCAGCCCCGTAACCTTCATCGCGACGGGGACTGCCGACGTACCGAGCGCGAGCCGGTCGTCGGTCAGCGCCGCACCGCCCACGATCGCCGCGAGCAGCGGCACGGTCGCCGCGACGATCACCGTCACCGCGCTCGATCAGTTCGGCAACCCGGTTCCGGGGAAGGCGGTCGGGCTGTCGGCGTCCCCGACGACCGGCAACACCCTCACCCAGCCCGCCGCCGTAACCGACGTGAACGGGGTGGCCACGGGCACCCTCAGCTCGACCAAGGCCGAGACCAAGACTGTGTTGGCGACGATCGGGGGGGTAGCGATCACCCAGCAGCCCACGGTCACAGTCAGTCCGGCCGCACCCAACAATCTGAACTTCGTGGGGCAGCCGCCTGCGAGCACTACCGCCGGGGCGACGATGACGCCGCCGGTGCAGGTCGAGATCCTCGACGCGTTCAGCAACCGGGTGACCACCGCAACGAACGGGGTCACCCTAGCGATCGGCGCGAATCCCGGCGGAGGCACCCTGACGGGTGGCACGCCCGCGGTCGCGGCGGTGAGTGGGGTAGCGACCTTCAGCGGCCTCTCGATCGACAAGGCGGGGACGGGTTACACCCTGACGGCCTCGAGCACGAACCTCGCCGGTCAAGTGAGCAGCACGTTCAACATCATCAACGGCGCGGCGGCGGCAGTCGCGCTCAATGGCGGCAACGCACAGACCGACACGATCGGCGCTTCCCTCGCCACGCCGTACAGCGTGAAGGTGACTGACGCCAACAACAACCCGGTGGGTGGGATAACCGTGACCTGGGCCGTCACGTCGGGGGGCGGCAGCATCACCCCGTCGTCGGTCACGTCCCCCACCGGCATCGCTACCGCCACTCGCATCCTCGGCACCACCGCCGGGCCGCAGGGCTCAACGGCAACGATCACCGGTCTCGCCGGCTCCCCCGTCAGCTTCGTCGCCACGGCGACGCACGGCAACGCGACGACCATAGCGTCGAACGCCGGGAACAGTCAGACCGACACGATCGGTGCCACTCTGGCCACGCCGTACGCCGTCCTCGTGACCGACTGGGGCGCCAATCCGGTCGGGGGTGTGACGGTGGCGTGGGCGGCCGCCGGCGGCGGAACGATCACCGCGTCGTCGCTGACGGCGGCGACCGGAATAGCCACGGCCACGCGCGTGCTCGGCACCGCGGCTGGCACGCAAGGCGCGAGCGCCACCGTCGCAGGGCTGAGCGGCTCGCCGGTGAGCTTTACGGCCACCGCGACACACGGCGCCGCCACGACGATCGCCAAGAATGGCGGGGACGCTCAGGCTGGCCCGGTCAACTCCACGCTCCCCGTCGCCTACACGGTCTTAGTCACCGATCGGGGGGGCAACCCGGTCAACGGCACGACAGTGACATGGGCGGTCACGGGTGGCGGATCGATTACGCCCTCATCCGTCACGGCGCCGACCGGCATCGCATCGGCCACACGCGTCCTGGGGCCCACCGCAGGTACGCAGGGTGCCACGGCCACGGTTGCGGGCCTCATCGGCTCGCCGGTGAGTTTCACCGCTACCGCTACCGCTGGCGGGGCGACCAAGCTCGTGATCACGACGCAGCCTGCGGTGACCGGAACGAGCGGCGCCGCGTTGAGCACGCAGCCGGTGGTGCAGCTGCGGGACGCGAACGACAACAACGTCGCTCAGGCGGGGACCGTCGTCACGGCCACGGTGGCCACGGGGCCAGCGGGCGCGACGCTCGCCAACCCAATGGCCACGACCGCGGCAAACGGGGCGGCCACCTTCAGCGGCCTGGCGATCAGCGGCAGCGTGGGGAGCTACCGGTTGCAGATGGCGTCGGGAACGCACACGCCCGACACAACGGTCGCGATCGCCCTTAGCGCGGGAACGGCGACAACGCTGGTACTGACGACGCAGCCGTCCGCGAGCGTGCAGAATGCCATCGCGTTCCCGCAGCAGCCGGTGGTGCAGCTGCAGGATGCCTCCGGGAATAACGTCGCACAGGCGGGGGTGGGAGTGACTCCGGCGATCGCCTCGGGTGGCGGGAGCCTGTCGCCCACGGCGGCCATCCTGACGAATGCGTCCGGTGCGGCCGTGTTCAGCGGGCTCGCGATTACGGGCACGACCGGTGCGCGGACTTTGACATTCACCTCTGGCAGCCTCACAGCCGTCACGTCGGCTGCGGTGACGGTGACAGCGGGGACCGCCACACAGATCGCCGTGAACAGCGGCAACAACCAGGTTGCGACGGCGGGAACGGTAGTTGGGACGCCGCCGGCGGTGATCGTGCGCGACGTGAGTGGTAATCCAGTGGCGAGCGTTGCCGTGACTTTCGCTGTTCCGGGAACGAGCAACGGGGCGGTGACCGGTCCGTCGCAGAGCACTGACGTAAATGGGATCGCGACCGTGGGCAGTTGGACTCTGTCGACGACACCGAAGCCGGATACGATGACGGCAACGTCCACGGGGCTCGTGGGCAGTCCCGTGACGTTCGTGGACACGGCCAAGGTGGGAGCCGCGGCGCACATCGCGAAGTTTTCCGGTGACATCGTCGGACCGGTGAACTCGACCACGCTGCACGATGTCTTGCTCACCGACGCCAATAACAACCCGGTGCCCGGGGTGACGGTGACATGGGCGGCCCAGGGCGGGGGAATGGTGAGCCCGGCGACATCCGTCTCGGATGCCGGCGGCCACGCACAGGCCACGCGCACGCTGGGCATCACCCCGGGATCGGAAACCACCACGGCCACGGCGCCGCTGACGGGTGGGCCGACCACGGTGACCTTCAACATCACCGCCCAGGTGGGCGGCGCGTCGCAGATGGCAGTCAACGGTGGTGACGCCCAGACCGACACCGTCGGCAAGACCCTTCCAGCCCCGATCTCGGTCGTCGTGAAGGACGCCTTCTCGAACCCCGTCTCCAACGTAGCGATCACGTGGTCGATCCTGCACGGCGGGGGCTCGTTGAACCCCGCCACTTCGGTGACCAACTCGTCCGGGATCGCCTCGACCAGCTGGACACTCGGCACGGTCACGAGCTCGAGCGACAACACCCAGTTCGCGCAAGCGTCGGGCGTCGCCTCGCCGGTGCGGTTCACCGCGACCACGGTTCCGGGCGCGGTAGACGCCGCGCAGACGAGCGTCACGGCCACCAGTCCGATCACGGCCGGCGGCGCGGCGTCGAGCATCACCGTTACTGCTCGCGACCAATACGGCAATCTGATTGCGGGCAAGGGCGTCACCCTGTCTGCCACTGGTACGAGCAACACGGTGACGAATCCCGCTGCTCCCACCGACGTGAACGGCATGGCCACGGGCTCGCTGACCTCGACCAAGGCCGAGACGAAGACCGTTACGGCAGCGGTGGGAACGTTGACGATCGCCCAGCGGGCGAATGTCACGGTCAATCCCGCCAGCGCGGACAATCTGAACTTCGTAGTTCAACCGCCAGCCAGCACCACCGCGGGGGCGGTGATGACGCCGGCGGTGCAGGTCGAAGTCCGCGATGCATTCGGTAATCGCGTAACCACGGCCACGAACGGCGTAACGCTGGTGATCGGAGCGAATGCTGGCGGCGGCACGCTGACCGGTGGCACGCCGGCCGTCGCGGCGGTGAATGGCGTGGCGACCTTCAGCGGCCTTTCGATCGACAAGGTCGGCTCAGGCTACACGTTGAACGCCGCTAGCACCAGCCTCACGGGACAGACCAGCACGGCATTCGCTATCACGGCCGGCGCGGCGAGCTCGATTGCCGCGAATGGCGGGAACGGCCAATCGGCCACGGCGGGGAGCGCGGTCGCGATTCCGCCGTCAGTCATCGTGAAGGACGCCAACGGGAATCCGGTGGCGGGCGTGGCGGTGACGTTTGCTGTTGCCTCCGGTGGAGGCACCGTCGCGCCGACGACGCCGGTCGCCACCGGGGCGAACGGGATCGCGACGGTGACGTCGTGGACACTCGGCACCACAGCTGGCACGAATACCCTGACAGCGACGTCGGGAACGCTCTCCGGCAGTCCGGTGACCTTCACGGCGACCGGCACGCCCGGAACGGCCACGACCCTGGTGTTCAGTGTGCAGCCGACCAATACGGTGGCGGGGGCGAGCATCACGCCGGCGGTGCAGGTGACGGCGCTCGATGCGCAGAGCAACCCGGCGACGGGGTTCACGGGGACCGTGACGGTGGCGATCGGGACCAATCCCGGGGGCGGGACGCTGTCGGGGACGGCGACGGGGGCGGCGGTGAGCGGGGTCGCGACGTTCAGCAATCTGTCGATCGACAAGGTGGGGACGGGCTACACGCTGACGGCGAGCGCCACCGGGCCAACCGGCGCGACGAGCAGCGGGTTCGACATTACGCCAGGGGCCGCCGTTTCGATCGCCGTGAACGCGGGCGACAACCAGAGCGCCCCCGTGAGCAGTGCAGTGCCTATTCCGCCCTCGGTGATCGTCCGAGACCAGTTTGGCAACCCGGTGGCGGGGATCAGCGTGACGTTTGTCGTCGGCTTGGGGGCGGGGACCGTGAGCCCCTCCACTCCCGTCACGACCGGCGCCGATGGGATCGCAGCCGTCACGTCCTGGATCCTCGGACCACTCGCGGGACCGAACACGCTGACGGCCACGGCCGCAGCGGTCCTCGGTGGCAATCCCATCACGTTCACGGCCACCGGGACATGATCGCTTTCGGCAGTGACGTGCGGCCGGTTCATATCACGCTCCACCGCCCTCTGGCCGTTGCGATGAAGTGCGGAGTAGGTACTTTCGACGACTGGGATTCGGTCTTATGACGTCCGTCGACATGCCACTGTCGGGGCGTGATCCCGTTGATAGTGCCGCGCGGCAAGACCTGTGCGACCTGTTCGAGCTGGAATCACTGCACCGGCGCGGAGCAGGGTCCATCGTGTACCTGGCGCGCGACCTGGAGTACGGCCAGCGCGTCGCCGTGAAAGTGATGACCCGCGGTTCCACGGACGGTCCCGCCGCCGAGGAGGCGTTCCACAAAGCCGCTGCCGCGACCGCCGTGCTCGACCATCCCCACATCGTACAGCTCTACAGCGCGGGCGCGACCGATCGGTTGTTCTGGTGGTCCATGCGCTACGTAGAAGGCCCATCTTTGGCGGAGCGGTTGCGCTCGAGCGGCGCCATGGAGTGGTCCACCTGTCTCCGGCTTGTAGACGATGTTGCGGCCGCGCTCGAATCGGCGCATCGGCTCGGCGTGGTGCACGGCAACGTGACACCGGCCAACGTGCTGGTGGATGCGGCGGGCGACGCCCACGTCACTGACTTCTGGGTGCCCTGGGTGATTCGGCACGCGCAGGCGCCCGCCCGTGCGCACCCGGGTCCGGAGGCCGACCAAGCGGCCCTCGCCGCGCTAGTCGAGGCGTGTCTCGGCAAGCCGGAGTCCGAGCTCCCCGCGCACGTCGGGCGCGCCATCGCGCGTGCCACGAGCACCTCGCCCGCCGAGCGGTTCCCCAGCGTGCTGGGCTTCCGCGGCGCGCTCGATCGGACTACGCCGCGGCCCGGCCAAGGCGCCGTGCCGCTGCTCGGGTACGAGGCCATCGGCGACGCGCCGACGCAGGCGGCGCGCGGGCGCTGGGTGTCGATTGCCGCGTTGACGCTCCTGGCTGTCGGTGCCGTGGCCTATCCCTGGCTCATGCGCTCGCGCGCCGGGAGGGCCGGGACAGTGGCCGGGGACGACGCGCTCATGGGTCGGCCTGCGACACCGCCGCCGCCTCCGGCGTTTGACTCGATGGCAGCGCCGCCCCGCTTCAATCCGTCGGCTGCGGCGCCCGCTCCCGCCCCCGCTGCCTCCGTTCCCGTTCTCCCGGCGCGGCCTCCGGTGAGGGCCTCCGTTCGCTCTGCGGCGCCGCCTCGCCCGTCACGCGCTGTCGAGCCCGGTCGCCTCTTCATCAACGCGACGCCCTGGGGCCAGGTGTACCTCGACGACCAGCTGCTGGGCAACACGCCTCAGGTCGGCACAGCGGTGACGCCGGGGGCGCACCGGCTCCGCGTCGTACGCGACGGCTTCGAGCCGTACGAGCTCGCAATCAACGTCGCGGCCGGCCAGCAGCTGCGGCTCACCGACATCGTCTTACACGAGGCGAAGCCGTGAGGCGCCGCACCCTGCTGTACGCGCTTGCGGCGCTCGTGCCCGCGGCGGCGCGTGCCCAGACCGCCGCGGTCCCCTTTACCGACGCGCTCCGCGCCTATAAGGATCTCGACTTTGATCTGGCGGCCGGTCTGCTGCGACGGGACCTCGCGCGGCTGCGCGCGAGCAACGCGCCCCTCGCCGATCAGACGAAGGGGCTGCTCTACTTGGGCGCGGCCGACCTGTTCCGAGGGCGGCGCGACTCCGCCGTCGCCGTATTCCGGCGGCTGGTCATGCTCGATCCGCGCTACCGGCCGGACCGGATGCTGTTTCCGCCCGAGGTCACGAGCGTGTTCGACAGCGTCCGGACCCGCACCAAGGTGGTGTCGATTCAGGTGCCGCGCGACACCGAAGTCTCGGCGGGGAGCGGCGGGGGCGGCGCGTGGAGCGCCTGGGTGTTCGCCAGCTCGTTCCAGAGCGTCGAGGTGACGCTGCGCTACGAGGATGGTGCGCCATTCCGCTTCCTCTACGCTGGCCCGATCGGCGACAGCCTGCGCGTGCCTTGGAACGGACTCGATGCCGCCGATCAGCTGCCGCCCGTCAACCGCGTGCTGTTGCGGGTTGCTTCGCGAGCGCCAACCGGCGAGTTGACGGGCATCCTGCAGCTGCCGCTCGACCTGAAGGTCGTCCGTTCGGACACGGTGCCGTGGCCGCCCCCGCTCGCCAAGTCGCAGCTCTTGCCCGAGCGCGCCGGCAGTGGACCCGCGACTCGGGCGCTGTTCGGCGGTCTGCTGGTATCGGGCGCCGTGGCGGCGCTGCCCGCGGTCGTCGGGGGAAGTCACGGGTCGAGTGGCCCACGCCTGGCCGTGGTGGGCGCGGTCGAAGTCGCCGGTCTGCTGGGCTACATCCTGCACCGCCCGGGGCGGCCGCTCGCTGAGAACGTCCGCGCGAACAAGGCGCGGCGCGACGCGTGGCAGCGCAGCGTCGAGCGCGTCAGCGCGGACAACGCGCGGCGCCGGAGTGACATCCGGCTGAGCGTCCACGCCGGCGAGGTCAGCGCCATGCAGCCGCGCGGCCTATGAGCGTGGGACGCGCGCTGGTCGCGTTGACCTGTGTCGCCAGCCAGCTCGGCGCGCAGCGCCTCCACCCCGCCGCCGCTGCCTCGGTGGTGACGGCACGGGTGCGCAGCACCACGGGCACCTACAGCGGGACCGCATTTCTGGGTGAAGGGTCGCTCGCCCTGGGACGTTTCTCACTCGACGTCAGCTACCTGCAGGGCACGCTCAACCCGGCGCCGAACCCGAGCTCCGCGACTCCGGGCACGTCGCGCGACTTGATAGAAGGGGCCGCACTGGTGGGTCTGCGTCCCACCGCCTGGCTCACGCTCGCCACGGGCCCGCATGCCCGCGCCTACGCGCTCGGGAGTGGCACGCAGCGCTGGCTGTTCTGGGAGCTGCGGGCGCGCGCCGCGACGGCGTTCGTGGGCTCCGCGGTGCGCGGCTACGTGGAGCTGTGGCGTGCCCTGTCGGCCGACGCCAACGTCCCCGAGCCGTTCGACCACGCGCAGGGCGGGGAAGCCGGGATGATCCTGCGTCTGGCGCACGCGCCGCTCGCGGCTCGCGTGGGGTATCGGATCGATCATGCGGTGCTGGGCGGCGGGTCGCGGCTGGAGACGGTGGACGGAATGGTGATCGGCGCCGGACTGAGCTTCTAGAGCAACCCTCCTCGTCTCAGCTTCCCCAGCTGATCGTAGTGCGCCTCGTGCACCGCCAGCACTTCCACTGGCGACACGGTGGCCACCCCCGACTTGCCGACTTCGACCCCCGCCGCGTAGTTGGCGAGCTGCGCCCCTTCACGCACCGATGCGCCGGCCGCGAGCGCCGTGCCCGCCCATGCCGTCACCGTGTCGCCCGCACCTGAGACGTCGAACACCTCGCGCGCCATCGTGGGGATGCGGGTGATCTGCTTGTCCTTCGTGACGAGCACCATGCCTTCCGGTCCCAGCGTGAGCAGCAGGTTGTCCACCCCGAGTTTGTCGAGCGACGTCGGGAGCGCGTCGGGCCGCGCCAGGTCGAGCGCTGCCCCCATCGCTTGCTCGAGCTCGCGACGGTTCGGCTTGAACAACGTCGCGCCGCGATAGCCGAAGAAGTTCTTGAACTTGGGATCCACGACGACGGGAATGCCGCGCTTCTTGGCGAGCGCCATGGCGCGCTCGATCACGCCCGCTGTGAGCGTGCCCTTGTTGTAATCCTCGATGAGGAGCGCGTCGGCATCGCTCATCGCGGCGTCGAGCTGGCCCAGGAGCTGGTTTTCAGCGCGGGGGTCTATCGCGTCTTCCACTTCCTCGTCGATCCGCACCACCTGCTGGCCACGCGCCGTGACCCGCGTCTTGGAGGTGGTGGGGCGCGCGGCCGCGACCACGATGTGGCGGTCGGGGAGCCGCTTCTGCGCCAGCTCGGCGCGCAGCGAGTCGCCGCGCGGATCGTCGCCGATCACCGCCACCAACCGGCACTCGGCGCCGATCGCCGCCACGTTCGCCGCCACGTTCGCCGCGCCCCCCAGGGCATAGCGACGTGTGTGCACAGTGACCACGGGGACGGGCGCCTCCGGCGAGATCCGCTCCGCGTCACCCGCCAGATAGATGTCCAGCATCGCGTCGCCCACCACCACCACGCGGCGCGCCGCCATGTTGGTGAACAGCGCCTCGAGATGGTCGCGGGTAAGCCGCGGCTCCGGTTGGAACGGAGTCACGCGAGGAACCTCGAGGGAGCTGGGATGCCGCTCCCTGCCCCCTGCTCCCCGCTCCCTGCTCCCCGCTCCCCGAGTATCGTCATTGAACGACCTTCTCGCTCCGAAACCGAAACGTCAGTTGGATCGCTCCCAGGAATCGCGTCCGCGTGTCGCCCGCGACGTGCTGAAAATTCGTCAGGTGATGCACTCCGGCCGTGAACCCGAGGTCCACCCGCCCCGCCGCGGCATAGCTCCCCGTGACCGCCGCCCGCAGCGTGCGCTCTACCACGCCCTGAAAGATCGTCGGCGTCGTGGGATACGCCGACACCGGGGGATGCGGTTGCCGCGGGTCTCCTTCCCCCTGCCGTAAGTACGTCAGCTCCGGCGCGAGCAACAGCCCGCGGCGCGGCAGCAGCTCCAGCGTCACCGTGAGCTGATCGTAGTCGGCGAAGTTGCGCCCGGTGCCGAGCGAGTGATACAGCGGTACCTGGAGACTGTCTTCGTTGCGGTAGGTCAGGTTCGTGACGCGCGTGTAGTAGGCGCGCCAGGTGCCGCTGGCGGCGCCGCGGCCGGCGGGTCCCCGGGCGCCGAGCGTGAACGCGTAGCTGGGCGGCTTGCGGTCGCTCGCGGCCGACCGGTCGACCTGGATGTCGTCGAGCAGCACTTGACCGAACAGCGTCACGCCGCCGCGGCGCTCGAAGTCTAGCCCCACGAACGAATTCACGTTTCCCCCGTTGTTCACCTGCTCCAGGATACCGAGGTTGAGCAGGTTCAGATACCATGGTTCGAACGAGCGATCGGGCCCCGACAGCACCGACCCTTCCCACAGCGCGACGGTCCAGCGGGCCGGGCGATACAGCAAGCGGTGCAGCGCCATGAAGCGATGCACCACGCCCGAGCTGTCGCGCCGGTCGTCGAGCTGCGTCGCGATCGCCTCGAGCCGCAGCTTGGCCGTCCCGAACGAGAGCGCGAGATGATCCAGGCCGTACGGATCGTCCGAAAGCAACAGCCCCTGGATGCCGGCGGGACCCCAGTTGCGATCCATCCGTCCGAAGAACGCCTCTCCGATCTTCCATTGTCCGGCGACATACGCTTCCGCCGTGCGGCCGGCCACGACGCGGTCCTTCTTGCCGAACCAGTCGGGGTCGTACTTGAGCCGGGTGTCGGCCTGCGGATGCGTCACCGCGACGACGCGCTCCGTCACGAGCTCGAGGCTGAGGTCGGCGTCGATGGTGGCGTGTCCCACGCCTGCGCGCCGCGGGCCGGTCGAGTCGATCGCCGACAGAGGGTCGCGCCGGGCGTAGTTGGCCGCGGCGATCCCGATCCCGCCCGCCGCGCGAACGCGCGGCTCGCTTCCGACATCGCTCGCCAGCGCCGCGCGCAGCTGGCGTAACGTCCCGTTCACGGCTGGGCTCAAGCGCCCGGTGTCCAGCGCCGCGATCGCGCGCAGCACATCGGCCCTCCGTAGTGGCCGGTTGAGCGGCGACGGATCTTCGAGCACGCCGGCAGTGATGAAGTGCTCGACGTACGGCATCGTCCAGTCGTTGAGCGGGATGTAAGGCGAGGCCTGCTGGCCGACGAGCTGTGGGAAGCTCATGAACGGCAACAGCGCCACGAGCAACGTGATGCGGCGGCAGGGGCGGGGGCGGGGGCGGGGGCGCATGGAGCGCGCAATTTGGAGCGTGGCTGGAGCGAGGGCAACCGAATATTGCGCAGCCGGTGAAGGGGGGTGAGGTTTCGCGCCCATGTCGCCCCTGCTGGTGCTCATCGTTGCGGTCCTGGCGACCACGTATGCGGGCCCAATCGTTCGGTTCGCCGCGGCGCCGGCGCTGGCAATCGCATTCTGGAGGTTGACGCTCGTGTTGCCGGTGACGGGGGGGCTGGCGGTGGTGACTGGCAAAAGGAGTAGGGAGTGGGGAGTGGGACTCTCCGGTGCAGCGGAAGGTACCATTCCCCACTCCCTACTCCCATTGGAATGTCCCACTCCCCACTCCCTACTCCCGTTGATCATCGCCGCCGGCCTCCTCTTAGCGATGCATTTCTGGAGCTGGATCGCCTCGCTGCGCTACACGGGTGTCGCGAGCTCCGTGCTGCTCGTGTCGCTCAAGCCGGTGTTCGCGTGGGGTATCGCGGCGCTCTGGCTGCGCGAGCATCCGACGCGCGCCGAGGCGTGGGGGATCGTGCTCGCCGTGATCGGAGCGAGCCTGATCGGACTCGGCGACGCGCGGCTCGCGCTCGGCGCCCTGGGGGGCGACGCGCTTGCCCTGCTCGGCGCCGTCACCGGCGCGGGCTATTACGTCATTGGGCGGCGGGTGCGCCAGGCCGTCGGCATCTGGCGCTACGCGACCGCGGTCTATGCGGTGGCTGCCGCGACGCTCGCGCTCGTAGCCCTGAGTCGTGACGCGCCGCTGGTGGGGTTCGCCCGGCGCGACTGGGCCGTGTTCGCGGCGTTGGCGGCGGGGCCAATGCTCGTGGGACACACGGGCATGAATTACGCGTTGCGACAGTTTCGCGCGACCACGGTGAACGTCGCGGCGCTGGGAGAGCCGGTTGGGGCGACGCTGATCGCTTGGCTCGTGCCTTCCATTCATGAGGTGCCGCACGTGACGGCGTTGGTGGGAGGAACGTTGGTGTTGGTTGGTATCGGATTGTCCCTGGGAGCCGGGAAAAAGAACGCGGAAGTGGGAACGCGGAACGCGGAACAGAAATGAAAGGTCGCTCGGCGAATGACGCTCGCGCTACTGTTCCGCGTTCCGCGTTCCGCGTTTCGCATTGGGATGAGCAATGCGTGTAGAGCAAGTTCGGGGGAGCGTCATCGAGGCCGTGCACGATGTGCACGTCGCGGTCGTGGATGCGACGGGCGGGCTGGTAGCGCGCGCGGGCGACCCGCAGCTCATCACGTTTTGGCGCTCCGCCGCGAAACCGTTTCAGGCGGTGCCGCTGGTCGAGGACGGCGTGATGGAGCGCTTCGGCGTGACCAGCGAAGAGCTGGCGCTGGTGTGCGCGTCGCACTCAAGCGAGCCGGCGCAGGTGAATGGGGTGCGCGAGCTGCTCGCCAAGATCGGCTGCAGCGAGCGTGATCTCCTGTGCGGCCCCCACCCGCCGCTGTCCGATCGCGTCGCCCACGACTATCAGACTCGGGGCTTGCGCCTTACCCCCGTCTACTCGAACTGCTCCGGGAAGCACGCCGGCATGCTGGCGCTGGCGCGGCATCACGGCTGGCCGACCGAGGCGTACACGCGGCTCGAGCACCCCGTGCAGCGGCGCTGCCTGGCGGAAGTGAGTCGCTGGACCGACGTCCCGGTGGGGGAGATCAAGACCGCGGTGGATGGCTGCGGTGTGGTGTGCTTCGCGGTGCCGCTCCGGAACATGGCATGGGGGTATGCCAGGCTAGCGAACGCGGAAGTCGGAAGCCGGAACGCGGAACAGCAGCGCGAAGGTCATTCGCCCTCCGACCATCCATTGCCGTTCCGCGTTCCGCGTTCCCCGTTCCGGGTTGTGGAGGCCATGCTCCGCCACCCCGACCTCATCGCCGGGGTCGGCCGCCCCTGTACCGAGATCATGCGCGCCCATCCCGGTCGCGTGATCGCCAAGGTGGGCGCCGAGGGGGTGTATTGCGCATTGCTCAAACAGGAGGGACTCGGCGTCGCCCTCAAGGTGGCGGACGGGCATGCCCTGGCGTCGGCACTGGCGATGGCGGCCGTGCTCGAGGCGCTCGGCCTCCGCCCGTGCCCGGCGTCGCTGCGAGCACGACCCAACGTGAATACCCGCGGCGAGACCGTGGGCGAGCTGCGCGTAAATGGGGGACTGGAGCAATGAAAGGATGCGGGCGCGCGGAGCGACAGACGCTACTATGAAGCCCGGAGAGCCTGGCGTGCTCGATGCGGGGACGAGGGCGCTCGTGCTGGTGGCGGCGGCCGTGGCGAAGGGGCGGCTCCCCGAGCTCGAAGCGCGGCTCACGGCGGCGCGCGACGCGGGCGTTCCGTCGCTGTGGATCGAAGAGCTGCTGCTGCAGAGCATGCTCGTGGTGGGGTATCCGCTCGCGCTGGTCGCGTTCGGGGCGTGGCGCGGGGTGAACGGGTCCAGCCCCCCCCATCAGGACGCCGCAGAGGAGCTGGCGCATGCCGACTGGGAGTCGTGGGCGGCGCGCGGCGCGGCCGTGTGCCGCGCGGTGTACGGGCGCGCCTTTCACAAGCTGCTCCTGAACCTGCGGGCCCTGCATCCCGCGCTCGAGGATCTCGTGCTGGTGGACGCCTACGGCAAGGTGATCGGCCGACCGGGGCTCGACTTGAAGCGCCGCGAGCTCACCACTATCGCCGCTACCGCCGTGCTGGGCACTGCACAGCAGCTGCACTCGCACTTGCGGGGAGCGTTGAACGTGGGCGCGACGCAGGAGGAGATCGAAGGCGTACTCCGGGCGATCGAGGGCGATCTCGATTCCGCGCTACGGAAGACAGTGTGGGAGCAGTGGGAGGACGTGAAAAGACGGAAGCTATGAACGCGGAACTCGGAACGCGGAACAGAAGGGAGAGTTCGTCCCAGCGCGCGACCTTAAAGAGCGTACGAACGCATTCGCCGTTAGCGTTGTGCGTCTTGTGGAAGAGCTGCCACGTAACCGCGTCTCCGACGTTATTGCACGACAGCTGCTCCGTGCTGGAACGTCAGTTGCGGCAAACGATCGATCCGCTCGTCGTGCGCGATCTCGCCGGGACTTCGTCGCAAAGATGGGCATCGTGGAGGAGGAAGCGGACGAGACTCTGTTTTGGATGGAACTCCTGGTGGAAGTGGGCTTGCTACCATCCGCACGTGTTGCTGATCTGCGCGAAGCGGCGGGACAGCTCTTGGCAATCACAGTCGCATCGATTCGCACCGCACGCAGAGCCCGTATGTCGGTTCCGCGTTCCGCGGTCCGCGCTCCGAGTTGATGTTCATTGACCGCGCCATCGTCCACGTCGTCGCCGGCGCAGGCGGATCGGGAGCCTCCTCCTTCCGCCGCGAAAAGTTCGTCCCCAAGGGCGGCCCCGACGGCGGCGACGGGGGCGGGGGGGGCAGCGTGTACGTCCGGGGCGACGCGAACCTCGCGACGCTGCTCGACTACCGCTACCGCACCCACTGGAAGGCCGAGCGGGGCCAGCACGGCAAAGGCAAGAACATGACGGGGAAGTCGGGCGCCGATCGCTTCCTTCCCGTGCCGCCCGGAACGGAAGTACGTGATGCGACGAGCGGCGAGCTGCTGGGCGAAGTGCTGCACTCGGGAGACACGCTGCTCGTGGCCGCCGGCGGGCGGGGCGGGCGCGGCAATGCGCGCTTCGCGACCCCAACGCATCGCAGCCCGCGCGAGTGGGAGCCGGGCGAGCCCGGAGCGGAGCGGCGGCTCGAGCTGGTCCTGAAGCTGATTGCGGATGTCGGGCTGTTGGGCGAGCCCAACGCCGGCAAGAGCACCTTGCTCTCCGTGATTTCGGCCGCCCGTCCCCGGATCGCAGACTATCCCTTCACGACGCTCGAGCCCCACCTGGGCGTCGTCGCCCTGTCGGATCACCGCAGCTTCGTGGTCGCCGATATCCCGGGGATCATCGAAGGGGCGCACGCCGGCAAGGGGCTGGGCCTCAAATTCCTCCAACACGTGGAGCGGACCCGGCTCATCGCGGTGCTCGTGCCCCTCGACCACCCCGATCCCCAGGCGACCTACGAGCTGTTGTTGCGCGAGGCCGGCTCGTACTCTCCGGCGCTCGCCGCCAAGCCGCACATCGCGGTGCTCACAAAGCTTGATCTCCTCCCTGCTCCCCGCGCCCTTCCGACGATTCGGACGCGCGCCGGCGAGCCCGTGGTCGCCGTGTCCTCGGTGACGCGGGAGGGCGTGCCGGCGCTGCTGGAGACGTTGTGGCAGGCGCTGCGGGGAGTCGCGCCAGGTCCCGGTCCAACCTCCGTGGCTTCACCGCGGACGCCTCCGTGAGGTCAGGCCGTTGGAACGGGACGAGTTAGCGGCCTACCTCGCATTGGCGCAGGTCCCGGGCATCGGGGCGGCGCGGCTACGCACGCTGCTGTCGGCGTTCCAGACCGCCGCGGCGGCGCAGCACGCGCCGCACGGCGCCATTGCCGCGCTTCCCGGATTCGGCCGCGCCGCCGCCACGGCGATTCGCGCGTGCACCGCGCGGGCGGGCCACGCAGTGCTCGAGCGGCTCGACCGGCATGGCGCGACGGTGCTCTTGCCCGGCGACCCAGCCTTCCCCACGCTCCTCGCCGAAATCCCCGACCCACCCGCGCTGCTCTTCGTGTGCGGAAACGTGTCGCTGCTCGCCGGTCCCGCCGTGGGCATGGTTGGGAGTCGCGACCACTCGGCGTACGGCGCAGACGCGGCGCGGCTCCTTGCTGCGGGGGTGGCGCGCGCCGGCGTGGTGGTGGTGAGCGGGATGGCGCGGGGGATCGACGCCGTCGCTCACGCGGCCGCCCTCGAGGCGGGTGGCTCGTCGGTCGGCATTCTCGGCAACGGATTCGGCGTGATCTACCCCGCGGCGAATCGTGAGCTGTACGAGCGCATGGTGGCGCACGGCTGCCTCGTCAGCGAGCAGCCGCCGGGTGAGCGGCCCCATGCCGGCGCGTTTCCCCGCCGCAATCGCCTGATCTCGGGGCTCGCGGGCGTCACCGTGGTCGTCGAGGCGGCGGTCGGCTCGGGGGCGTTGATTACCGCCGACTGTGCGCTCGATCAAGGCCGCACCGTGCTCGCCGTGCCCGGCCCGATCACCAGTCCAACTTCAGCGGGTTGCAACAAGCTCATCCAGCAAGGCGCCAAGCCGGCCCTCTCCACGGGAGATATTCTGGAGGAGCTGGGGTTGCCGAGGGTCGCGGCGGACCAGCCCTCCGGCGCGAGCACACGTCTCCGGACGCCGCCGCCGGATTTGAGCGCGCTACAACGCACGCTATGGGAAACGCTCTGTGCCGAGCCGCGGCACGTGGACGCACTGGTCGCGACCGCCGGCGCCGAAACTGGCGCGGTGCTCACGGCGCTCACAGAGCTGGAAATGCGGGGCGTGGTGAAGCAGGAGCCGGGGATGAGGTTTGGGCTGATTTGAGCCTCCGCACTATGTTTCGTCGATGCGCCACGTCTATCTGCACGTCCCCTTCTGCGCCCGCCGCTGCTCTTATTGCGACTTTGCGATCGCAGTCCGCAAACGCATTCCGGCCCGGGAGTACGTGGACGCCGTGCTGCGGGAGCTGCACCTCATTCGCGCGGCTGACCCCGAGCCGATGGCCCGGGGCCCCGACCTCGCCACCCTCTACCTCGGCGGTGGCACACCCTCCTTGTTGCCTCCCGACGCGATCTCCACACTGCTCACCTCTTTCCGTGACGCTTGTCCCGTGACGTCTTCCCTCGACGACCTTGAGGTGACCTTGGAAGCCAATCCAGACGACGTGACGCTCGAAAGCGCCACCGGCTGGCGCCGCTCCGGCGTCAACCGCGTCTCGCTCGGCGCACAGTCGTTCGACGACCGGGTGCTCCGCTGGATGCATCGCACGCACGACGCCGCGGCGATCGGCGCCGCCGTGCGCGCCCTCCGCGGCGCCGGCATCGAGAACATCTCCCTCGACCTGATCTTCGCGGTGCCAGCGGAGCTCGAGCGTGACTGGGCGGCGGACTTGGACCGCGCGCTCGCGCTCGAGCCGGCGCACCTCTCGCTCTACGGACTCACGGTAGAGGAGCGCACACCCCTGGCGCGCTGGATCTCGCGCGGCGCCGCGTCCGCTCCGGACGACCAACGGTACGCCGACGAGTATCAGCTTGCGCACGCCCGGCTGTCGACCGGCGGCTATCGCTTCTACGAGGTCTCCAACGCCGCGCGTGGCGACCGACAGTCACGCCATAATTCGGCCTACTGGTCCGGCGCGGCCTACCTGGGCCTCGGGCCGGCCGCGCACTCGTTCGACGGCCGGGCGCGTCGCTGGAACCTGCCGTCCTGGGAGGGCTATCGCCGCGCGCTCGCCGCGGGCCGGTCGCCAGTGGAGTCGGAGGAGGTGCTGAACGACGACCAGCGCGAGCTCGAGCACGTATACCTGTCGCTACGCACCACTGCCGGGCTCTCTCTATCCGACCATCCGTCCAATCGTCTAACCGATTGGCTTGCGGCGGGGTGGGTAGAGGAGAGCGGCGGTCGCTTCCGCTGCACCCCAGAAGGCTGGCTCAGGCTAGACTCTCTGGTGCGTGACTTGACCGACCAGCTGGCAACGGGCTAAATTGTTAGCCACTAATAGGTTGGCTACTATGGTCGGATCCCTCACCGAGCGCGAGCGTCAGGTCCTCGAAGCCGTCATCGAGACCTACGTCGCTACCGCCGAGCCGGCGGGGAGTCGGACCATCTCCCGGAAGTTCGGCACGCTTTCGGCCGCCACGATTCGCAACACGATGAGCGACCTCGAGGAAAAGGGATATCTGTACCACCCTCATACCTCGGCTGGTCGTATTCCTACCGATCTCGCGTATCGCGTGTACGTCAACTCGCTCATGCGGCCTTCGCCCGTTTCGGCGTCCGAGTCCCATCAGATCCGCGAGGAGCTCGCGGAGCGGAGCGCGGTCGATCACGTCCTGGAGCGGGCGGCACAGGTGCTCGGCGTGCTTACGAAGGAGCTGGGTGTCGCGGTCGGTCCGTCGCTCGAGGAGGCGGTGCTCGAACGCATCGAGCTGTTGCGGGCGGGCTCGGAGCGCCTGCTCCTTGTGCTCGCGCTCAGGAGCGGCGTGGTGCGGACCATCTTCGTGGAGGTGCCGTCGCGCATGGCGCCGGATGCCGTGGGGAATGTGGCGCTGGTGCTGAACGACCGGCTGGCGGGGCTCACGCTACGGGAGATCCGCGCCACCTTGCCAGAGCGCCTGCGCGACGCGGCGCCGGACGAAGGCTCGGGCGAGCTGCTCAACATCTTCATTCAGGAGGCCGACGATCTGTTCGACGTCCCAGTTGCGGGTGGCGGCGCGAGCGGCGTCGTGCTCGGCAGCGCTCAACTCCTGGCGGGCCAGCCCGAATTCGCGACCAAAGAGCGGTTTCAGGGATTGCTGGAGGTTACCGAGCGGCGCGACGTGCTGCGTGAGGCGCTCGCGCGCCGACTCGGTCAGGGACTTACGATCACCATCGGGAGCGAGCACCACGATCCCGCGTTGGCGCCGTTCACCCTCGTGACCGCCTCCTATCGGCTCGGGCCCCTGGCCGGCGTCATCGGCGTGATGGGCCCGACGCGCATGCCGTACGACAAGATCGTGGCGCTGGTGGAGCACACCAGCCGCCTCGTGGGTGAGTTGCTCGAGTGACGCACGACTATTACGCCCTCCTGGGCGTGCCGCGCGACGCCGACGACGCGGCCATCAAGAAGGCCTACCGCCGGCTCGCGATGCAGTACCACCCCGACCGCGTCGGGCCGGACGAGAAGGCGGTCGCCGAGGAGCGCTTCAAGGAGATCACCGAAGCGTACGAAGTGCTGCGCGACCCCGACAAGCGCGCCGTGTACGACCGGTACGGCGCGGCCGGCCTGCGCCGGGGTGCTGAGCCCGGGTTCGCGCATTTCGACCTCTCCGAAGCGCTCAGTATTTTCATGCGGGACTTCGGAGGACTGGGCGGCTTCGACGCCATCTTCGGGGGCGGCGAGCGCACTCGTCGCGAGCTGCACCGCGGCCAGGATTTGAAGGTGACTCTGAAGCTCAGCCTCGCCGAGGTCGCCACCGGGACCACCAAACGGGTCAAGGTTCGCACCCTCGATCGCTGCACCCACTGCGGTGGCACGGGAGCGGCTCCGGGCACCAAGCCGACGACGTGCGACACGTGCGCCGGCACGGGCGAGGTTCGCCGCGCTGCGCGCTCCATGTTCGGGCAGTTCGTGTCGGTGTCGCCCTGTCCCACCTGTGCCGGCGAGGGGACGGTGGTCCAGCATCCCTGTCCCAAGTGTCAGGGGGATGGACGAGTACGCGCCGAGCGGGAGCTCGAGATCAACGTTCCGGCGGGCGTGGCCGATCATCACTATCTGACGATGCGCGGGCACGGCGTCCCGGGTCCGCGCAACGGGCCTCCCGGCGATCTGATCGCCGTGCTCGACATCGCGGAGGATTCCCGATTCGAGCGGCACGAGGAAGACCTGTTGTACGATCTAGCCGTCTCGTTCAGTCAGGCAGCGCTGGGCGCCGAGCTGAAGATCCCCACCCCATATGGCGATGCCACGGTGAAGATCCAGCCCGGGACGCAGACCGGGGCGGTGTATCGCCTTCGGGGCAAGGGTCTGCCGCGCGTGGGCGAGGGCGGTCGGGGCGACTTGCACGTGCGCGTCCACGTGTGGACGCCCGTCAAGCTGACGGCCGAGCAGCGGGCGCTGCTCGAGCAGCTCGCTCGCGTCGAAAGTACGCCGCCCGCGGAGGGGCACGCCGGGAAGAAGTTCTGGGAGCAGTTGCGCCAGGCGTTCGGACGGTGACCTGACGCATGGCCGGGGGCTGCGTGTTCTGCCGGATCGCTGCCGGGGAGATCCCGGCGGCGGTGGTGAAACGCGGCGACGGGATGCTCGCGTTCCAAGACGCGAATGCGCAGGCCCCGACGCACCTGCTCGTGATCCCGGCGCATCACATCGCGTCGCTCAATGACGCCAAGGATCCCGGGCTACTGGGCAAGCTGTTGGGCTTCGCCCGCGACGTGGCGCGGGACTCGGGGCTCGCGGATCGCGGCTATCGCGTGGTCGTGAACACGAACCCCGACGGGGGGCAGACGGTGTTTCACTTGCACCTGCATGTACTCGGCGGCCGGCCCATGACATGGCCGCCGGGTTGAGAAACTTGCGACGCTCGGGAGGCACCGCTACGTTTTTTTCACCATCACGGTTACGAGAGGCCATGCCGGAAGTCGTGATTCCCGATGACGGGCGCCGCAAGGTCCGGCAACCCCATCCCGCATAACGTGCCGACCTTGCCCGAGCGGCTGCGCGCCGCGATGAACGAGGCCAGGAAAAACCGCGATCAGCCGCGCACCCTGCTTCTCTCCACCATCCTCGCAGACCTCAAGAACCGCGAATTCGAGATCCAGCACGCCGCCTCCGACGACGAGACGGTCGAGGTGCTGCGACGCGGGATCAAACGACGTCGCGAGGCCGCCGAGCAATACCGCGCGGCGGGGCGCGCCGACCGGGCGGAGGCGGAGCTGAACGAGGTCCGGGTGCTGGAAACGTTCCTCCCTCCCGCCGTCGACCCGGAGGAGATCCGCCGGGCGGTGCGCGACGCCATCGCCGCTGGCGCAACTGAAGTCGGCAAAGTCATGGGACAGGTCATGCCCCAGTTCAAGGGCCGGGCCGACGGCAAGGTCGTAAACCAGATCGTCCGCGAGGAGCTGGCGGGAGGGACATGAGCGTCGGGGTGGCTCCCTCCGTCTTGCAAACCCTCGAGTTTCCCGCCGCGCTGGAGCGGGTGGCGGCGCACGCCGTCGGCCCGCTTGGCGCCGCCCGCCTCCGGCAGCGCGCGCCCGCGGTCGAGCCCACC
>DATEGE010000047.1:0-11413 GCA_035280265.1 Gemmatimonadales bacterium
CTCCCACCGCCCCCGCACCGGCCCCCGAGCCCCCGTACATCCGCAGATGCTCTTCCAGCGTCGCCCGCAGGTGCGCGGCTTCGGGCGAGAGATCGGCGAACTCCTTCAGAGCGGCGAAGGCCTGCTGGATCTTCCCGCCGCGGTGCATCCGCTCGGCGTACTCGATGAAATTCTGCTTCGCCTCCCCCATGAAGCCTTTGGAGGCGTACAGTTTCGCGAGCTTCAGGTAGGTGTTTTGCCGCCCCGGCGCGTTGCGCAGCACCTTGTTGCACATCGCGATGGCGTTGTTGTGAAACCCGAGCTCGGCGTATCGGTCCACCGCCCGGTCGTAATAATCCGCTGCTTGGGCGGGGTCCTTTACCTTGAGATAGAGATCGCCGATACGGTTGAAGATCGAGAGGTCGGGGTTCGGCTCCCCCTCTGCGTCCTGCTCCTTCAGAATCTCAAGCCACGCGTCGATAGCCCCCTTGGGGTCCTTGGCCTCGAGGCTGCGCGCCCTCTCTTTGAGTTTCTCAAGCTTCGACATGGAGCCCTAAAGATACGGGCGCCGGGCGGACCGGACAAGCGGAACCTCCTGTCCAGACGGCGGTTACGAGGTTTTCCCCCATCCAATACGCCACTTCCCGCCAGTCTGACACCGCGCACGCCACGACGTCCCCCCGAAACCCCGGCGCTATCTGACCCCGGTCGCCCGCGAGCCCCAGCGCGGCCGCCGCGTTCACCGTCACCGCGCTCACCACTTCCGCATGGCGCAATCCCAGCTGCGACACACCTAGCGCCATCACCAGAGGCAAGCTGACCGTGGGCGATGAACCCGGATTGAAGTCGGTCGCGAGCGCCACGGCCGCACCCGCCTCGAGCAGCCGTCTTGCCGGCGCTTGCCGCTCCCGGCCGAGGAACACCATGGTGGCCGGCAGGAGCACGGCAACGGTGTTGCTGCTCGCGAGGGCTCGTACACCGGCTTCGGAGACGCCGGCGAGATGGTCCGCCGAGAGCGCCCCAAGCGCCGCGGCGAGCTCCGCGCCGCCCGAGCCCTCCAGCTCGTCGGCGTGCAGCTTCAAGGCCAAGCCGTGCCGGCGCGCGGCGGCCAGGATGGTGCGGGCTTCCACCGCGTCGAACACACCTGGCTCGCAGAACACGTCGCACGCCGCCGCGAGTCGCTGCTGTGCGACCGCGGGCATCATCTCGTCGCACACCAGGCGCACGTAGTCGGATCGGCGATCCCGGAACTCGGGGGGGACTTCGTGGGCGCCGAGGAACGTGGGCACCAGGGCGGCCGGCTCCGCTGCGGCGGCGTCGCGCACCACGCGCAGCTGCTTCAACTCTGTCGCGAGGTCGAGCCCGTAGCCCGACTTTAGCTCGATCGTCGTACTGCCGTGCGCCAGCAGGGTGCGGACCCGTGAGCGCGTCAGCGCCAGCAGCTCACTCTCGGAGCGCGCCCGCACGTCGCGCACCGATTGCAGGATGCCGCCCCCGCGCGCCGCGATCGTCCGGTAGTCCTCACCCAAGGCCCGCCGCTCGTGGTCGTCGAGGCGCGGTGCGCCGAACACGGCGTGCGTGTGGCAGTCGACGAATCCGGGGAACAGAACGCCCCCCACCTCCACCACCTCGATCGCGGATCGTGGAGCTTCGCGACGCGGCCCCACCCAAGCGATGCGCTCGCCATCGATCAGGACGGCGGCGTCTTGCAACACTTCCAGCTCGGCCATTTCCGGGCCCCGGCGCGCTCGCGCCGGCCCGCGGCACGTCACGAGCTGCCGCGCCCCAACGAGAAGTGTGCTCAGTCGCCCGCCCTCTCTTCCCCCTCCCGCATCGGGAGGCGGATCCCGTGACGCCGCGCGGTGACGATGGCTTCCTCGTACCCGGCGTCGGCGTGCCGCGCCACGCCGATCCCCGAGTCGTTCGTGAGCACGCGCTCGAGGCGCCGCCCTGCCGCGGGCGACCCGTCCGCCACGCTCACTTGGCCGGCGTGGAGCGAGTTGCCGATGCCCACACCACCGCCGTGATGAAACGACACCCAGCCAGCGCCCGACGCGGTGTTGAGCAGCGCGTTGAGAATCGGCCAATCGGCGATCGCGTCGGATCCGTCCTTCATCGCCTCCGTCTCACGGAAGGGGGAGGCGACCGAGCCGGTATCGAGGTGATCGCGCCCGATCACCACCGGCGCGCTGACCGCTCCCCGCCGCACCAGATCGTTCACCGCACAGCCGAACCGCGCCCGTTCTCCCTGGCCCAACCAGCAAATCCGCGCGGGCAAGCCCTGAAACGCGACGCGCTCCCGCGCCAGCCGGATCCACCTTCGCAAGTGCTCCTGCTCGGGGAACAGCTCGAGCACCAGCTCGTCGGTGCGGTGGAGATCCTTCACTTCTCCCGAGAGCGCCACCCAGCGGAACGGCCCCTTTCCCTCGCAGAAGAGCGGTCGGATGTATTCCGGCACGAACCCCGGGATGGCGAACGCGTCCGCGACGCCGGCGTCGCGGGCCTGGGCGCGGATGTTGTTGCCGTAGTCGAAGGTGATCGCGCCAGCACGTTGCAGCGCCAGCATGGCTCGCACGTGCGCCGCAATGCTCGCCGTCGATCGGCGCAGATACTCCTGCGGCGCGGTGCGCCGCAGGGCGGCCGCCTCCTGCACGTTCAGTCCCGTGGGGATGTACCCGTTGAGCGGATCATGCGCCGAGGTCTGATCGGTCAGCATGTCGGGAACGAAACCCCGTCGCGCCAGCGTCGGCAGCACGTCGGCACAGTTCCCCAGCAGGCCCACCGAGAGCGCGTGCCCCGCGCGCTTCGCCTCGTCGCACCACCGCAGCGCTTCCCCGAGATCACCGGTGGACCGATCCAGATACCGTGTGTCCAGGCGACGCTGCACGCGAGCCGGATCTACCTCCACCGCCAGGCAGACCGCGTCGTTCAGCGTCGCGGCGAGCGGCTGCGCGCCGCCCATCCCGCCGAGCCCGCCCGTCACGATGAGCCGGCCGCGCAGTGAGCCCCCGAAATGCCGTCGCGCGACGGCGCCGAACGTTTCGTACGTCCCCTGCAGGATGCCTTGGGCGCCTATGTAGATCCACGACCCCGCCGTCATCTGACCGTACATAATCAGTCCCTGGCGCTCGAGCTCGCGGAACACCTCCCACGTGGCCCACCGTCCCACCAGATTCGCGTTGGCGATCAGGACCCGTGGCGCGTCGGGGTGGGTCGCGAACACACCGACCGGTTTACCCGACTGCACGAGCAGAGTCTCGTCGTCGCCGAGCGTCAGCAGCGTGCGGCAGATCGCGTCGAACGCCGGCCAGTCCCGCGCCGCCTTCCCCGTCCCCCCGTACACCACCAGGTCGTCGGGGCGTTCGGCGACGTCCGGGTCGAGATTGTTCATGAGCATGCGGAGCGCGGCTTCCTGGATCCAGCCCCTGCAGGTGCGCTGCGGCCCGCGTGGAGCGCGCACCGTTCGCGGACCCGTCACGTGGCCTCCGGCGGATCGAACGTCCCGGCTCGCACACCGCTCGCGAGCCGCTCGATGTCGGTGGTGAAGGGGCGGTCGCCGTCGAGTGCGGGGACGACGGCGCGCACGGCGTCGTAGACGCGCTGCACCCCACGACCTGGCCGCAGCGGCTTCAAATATTCGAGCCCTTGGGCCGCAGCCAACAGCTCCACCGCGACGATGCGGACCGCGTTGCCAAGGATGCGCTCCGCCTTCCACGCGGCGGTCATGCCCATCGGGACGACGTCCTCCTGGTTCCCTTCCGTGGGCACCGATTGCACGCTGGCTGGCGTGGCGAGCACCCGGCACTCGGCTACCAGCGCCGCGGCGGCGATTTGTGGCGTCATGAGCCCCGATTCGACCCCAGGGTTTCGCGCCAGGAACGGCGGCAGGCCGGACGAAAGGTCGGGGTTCACGACGCGCTCGAGCCGCCGTTCCGCCAGCCCGGCCAGGGTTGCCAGGGAGATTGCGACGACGTCCAAGGCCAGTGCGATCGGCTGGCCGTGAAAGTTGCCGCCCGAGATGACCTCGTCGCCGAATACGAGCGGGTTGTCGGTCGCCGCGTTCAGCTCCGTCGTGACCAGCCGCTCGGCGAACGCCAATCCCTCACCCACCGCACCCAACACCTGAGGGGTGCATCGCAACGAATACGCGTCCTGCACGCGCGGATCGCCCTGGCGGTGGGACTCCCGGATCTGGGAGTCGGCGAGCAGGGCGCGTAACAGCGCCGCGGAACGCTGCTGAAATGGGTGGGGTCGCGCGTCGTGGATCCGGGCATCGAACGGCATGGGCGTCCCGCGTACCGCCTCGAGGCTCATCGCCGCGGCGGCATGCGCCGCCCGCCACACCACCCAGGCATCGTGCTCGAGGAGGGCCGCCATCCCCGTCTGGGCCTGCGTCCCGTTCACGAACGCGAGCCCCTCCTTCGCCTCGAGGGTGATGGGCCGCAGCTGTCGTTCCTGGAGCGCGGCGCCGTCCGCTCCCTCGCCGATCATCGCGAGCGCCAGGTGCGCGAGCGGCGCCAAGTCGCCCGACGCGCCGACGCTCCCCTGTGAGGGCACCCGGGGGTGCACTTTGGCGTTCAGCATCGCGACGATGAGCGACGGCAGCTCGGGGCGCACGCCGCTCGATCCCCGCAACAGCACGTTGGCCCGCAGCAGCATCATCGCCCGCACGTGGTCGACGGCGAGCGGATCTCCCACACCCGAAGCGTGACTACGGATCAGGTTCCGCTGCAGCTCCCGCGCCTGGTCCGGCTTGATACGCACGTGCGCCAGCTTGCCGAACCCCGTGTTGACGCCGTAGATGGTGTCGCCGCGCGCAATGGCCGCTTCGACGATTCGCCGCGACGCCGTCATGGTGGCAAGGGCGGCCGGTGCGATGGCGACGAGCACGTCGCCGCGAGCCACGGCCACGACGTCCGCGATGGACAGGGACCGGCCGTCGAGGGTGACCTTGGGAGGCATGGGAGGAAAAGATAGACGCCGAGACGCCGAGACGCCTACTGTGCGCCTAGGCGTCTCGGCGTCCGGGCGTCGGGCGTCCGGGCCGCTACCTCCTTGCGACTGCCTGCGGCCTCATCGGCGCCAAGTCCGCATTGCCTGGGTCGGTCTGCACGCTCCAGTCGAAGATCGCGTACTGGCGACCCACGTGCGTCATGCGGAGCGCGCCGTAGTGCAGCACCGTGCCGTCCAGGATCTCGAACACGTAGCCGAATCCCGGCTGCGCGAGCAGCGAATCGCGCGCGTACCCGGTCGCCGGGGCGAGGTCGATCGAGGTGAGATCGGCGATGGGACTGCTGCTGTAGAGCTGCAGCTGTGTGCCGCTGAACACCGGAACGATCCACAGGGTGGAGTCCGAGGCGTTCACATGGATCACGAAGTCGATATCCGTCCGGGTCCCGTCTTGCACCAGGCCCAGCTCACCGGGATCGCCGTAGCCGTTCGCGTTCATGTCGTCCCAAAACCGGAAGCCCGCTTGTGAGTTGTGCGTGCCCCCCGCGACCCCAAACGCCCACACGAGCACGTTGCGCGCGTCGGGCCGGGGCGTGTCGGTCCAGGGACCCGGCGCCCAGAGGCTCTCGTAGCCCAGGGTGTCGACCGCCGAGACGTCGAAGCAGCGTGTCACGCCGTTGGGGAGCTGTCCCGCAAGAAACTCGTGCGACACCGTCGTTCCCTCGAGCACCCAGTTGGCACAGGGACTCGGCCCGGGAGTGTAGGCCGAGCTATAGACGCGGTACCATTTGAAGCGAGCGAGGTCGGGCGTGTCGTTCCAATCGAGATGGATCGCGCTGTCGAGCGTGATACCGGTCAGGGCGGACGGCGCACCGATCTGAAGGAATTGGTTGACGGTCACGGTGTTGCTGGGGTCGCTCTCACCGCCCCCCAGATCCACCGCCGTGACGAAGTACTGCAGCTGCGGCGCGCCATTGTCGTGAAACGTGTTGGACGTGGTCTCCCCGCGCAATCCGAAGGCAGCACTGGTGCTGTTGCGCGAATAGATGCGATAGCTCTGGAGGTCTGTGCTCTGCACGTCGTCCCAGAGGAGCAGGATGCCCGCCGGCGTGTTGGGATTCCCGTTGGCGTCGAGCAAGTACGACAGATTCTGGGGAGGAGGAAGCACGGACGAAGGCGCGCCGGTGTTGTTCTGGCACGCGACGGCGGCAAGGCCGGTGACGATCAAGAGCGAGTGCGATGACAACCGCATGGCGTCCTCAAGGGGCTTCGGGTCAGCGAGGCAGCAGGCACGCCTCGTGCCGGGGCGTAACTCGCCTGTTACAGGGCACTTGCGGCGAGCAGTTTCCCCACCAGTGTCATCTCCAAGGGACGGTTCACCGCGTCAGCGACTGCTGCTCATAGTTGAACTTGATGTCCGGCTGGTCGAGTAGCGAGACGTAGAAGCTGAAGGCAAAACTCCCCGTGGCAGTCTTCAGGAACGAGAAGCTCGCGTGCCAGCGGTGCAAGTCGCGCTCCAGGCTGATGGCATGGTCCCCGAACTGCCGGGTGTCGAAGTCATAGTGCGAGTTCCAGTTCGCGGACCAGTGGGTGGTTGGCTGAAAGGACAGCCCGAACGTCAGCACGCGGCGGCCGCTTGCTGCGCCGCCGATGGTGCCGAGGGTGTCCGCCACCAGCGGACGGGAGCGCGACAAGGTGTAGTTCACTGTCAGGTTGAACCCCCTCCCTCCGCCGATTGGCAGTCCCCCCGGCCCCACGAACCCTTTCTGGCCGAACTGACTCTGCGGCTGCGCTCCTCCGGGCGGCTGCTCAGCGCCGGTCGGCGGGGGCGGCGCCGGCGTCGGCGCCGCCGGCTTCCCGAAGCCGAACAGGCTCGCGATACCGCGAAGCGTTGCGGGAGTGACGGCGAAGCCGGCGGATACGTTGGTCAGGAACGGGTCGAACTTCGCCGTATCGGTGCCGACCTGCCCACGCCACAGGTCGTGCGTGAGGCTCAACGTGAAGCCGGGGAGCAGATCCGACGCGAACGTGTTGTTCAACGATTGCGTCGACCAGCCGGTGCGATGCGGCTGCTTTGCCTGCTCGAAATTGTAGGACAGCGGGCTCGTGTTGATGGACAGCAGCTTGATCTTGCGGAGGGCGCGCGTCGACGTATCGCCCGGCGCCGGTTTGAGCTTCGCCTCGAAGTTCTGTGACAGGCCGAGGCTGATCGTCTGCTGTGGGTCACTGCCCGAGTTGAGCAGCCGGTGCTGCGGGTCGATCGCGTCCTGGTAGGCCCGAGATACGGTGGCCCCCGGCGCGTAGGCGTAGCTCACGATGGGAGAGATCGAGTGGCGGATACGCGCGATCGGGCCGATTCCAGGAAAGAAACCGAAGAACGTCGGCGTCAGACTGGCGCTGAACTGCAGGCGCTTGCCCTGCCGCACGAAGTCGCCGTTCGTGAATTGGTTGCGGATCATGAACGGGCCGGCCGACGTCTGATTCACGATCGCGATCCCCGGCTGGAGCTTCCAGGTGCCCGTGAGCAGCGACGGCAGATTGATGCCGGTTTGCCACTCGATCGCGGTGCTGAACGTCTCATTGAACAGGACGCGGCGGCGGCCACCCAGCGCGGTCGAGTCGACGATGTCGATCTGCTGCCGTGCGTTGCTCCGGAGATCGGTCACCGCGAAGCTGTTGGCCCAGTTCCACGGCCCGACGCGCAACGGAGTCTGGAGGCTGAGCGTCGTGGTCCGATGGTCCGCGAACAGCGGCAGCGTGTCGATGGCCCCGCCTGTACCCGGCACCAGCAACTGCGTGAGACCCTGGTGGAAATCCTGCCTGTTGTCGAAAGAGAATCCCGGTGACCACGTGATCGACGAGGTGATGTTGACCGGGGACGGCGCGAGGCTCACCGAGGGGAAGTCCTGGGACACGAGGCCGTTGCCGATCTCCTGATGCCGGCTGCCGCCGATGGACAGGGTTCCCCAGTCGAACTGCTTGCTGAAATTCAGCTGCGAGTTGAGGCTCGCCGTCGCGAGAAACGGATTGACGGTGTTCTGCTGAATCACCGACGTGTTGGTCGAGTAGTCGATGTTGGTGTTGAAGCGAGTGCGGGACGAGAAGCTTTGCTGGTGCTGCCAGCCCAGCCGCAGCGAATGCCCCGCGATGCCGATCTGGGAGTAGCGCTCGAGCGACACACTGCCCGAGACGAAGCGATCGAGCCAGCGATAGCTGGTCTGCCCGCGGAACGAGACGTACCGCCCGGCGTACCAGTCGGTCGACGCGAGCAGGTCGACGTAGTCGTTGAGCACCAGGTAATAGCCGATGTTGGCGACGTGGCGCTGGTAGCTGCGCACCGGGCGCACGATGTCGTTCAGGCCGAAGCGCGGCACGAGGATGCCGCTCCGACGGCCCCGCCGCACGTCCTGAAAGATGAACGGTAGCCACATGATGGGGACGTCGTGGATGTACAGCACCGCCGGTCGCGCCACCATCACGTTCTTGTTGAGCCACTTCATCCGCCCCGTGGAGAAATGGTAGTCGGGGACGGGATTCTCGTCGGTCGTCACTTCGCTGCTCGAGCCGTACAGCCGAGTGGAGCCCGAGTCGACCGCGAGGTCGCCGCGGATGTACCAGGTGGCGGCGCCCTGCCGAAAGTCGGTCAGCGCGTTGTGTACGGTGCCGCGCTTGATGCACGTGTCGTAGCCCATCGCCTCGCCCACCATCACCGTCGCCTGATCAAACAGCCGGGGATCGCCGACGGCGTCGAGCCGACAGCTGCGTTGGTGGTATCGAATGGAGTCGGCTTCGACCTTCGTGCCTTCACGCTCCACGTACGCTTCGCCGCGCAGGTGGATCGTCTCGGTGTCGCCGCCCTGGACGATCAGCGTGTCGGCGACATACTGCGTGACGCGATACCCCTTGAGCTTGAGCAGAGAGTCGATCGTCGCGTCGGTGGGCGGGAAGCTCCTGGTGGGGCCGGTGGGGAGGCCCAGCCGCTTGGCGATCGTGGTATCCAGGCCGCGCGTCTGCAGCGATTCCGCGGCCGTACGCGGTCCTTGACCGGGGGAGAGCGTGTCGCGCCGCAGCGGACGAGTCGGCACCTGGGCGCCGAGCGCGCCCCCCCATGCGAGGAGCAGCAGCGCCGTGACTCCCGCGGCGCTCACCGTCCCCTCCCCGGCACCGGTCCGGCGGGCACGGCGCCGCGTCACCACCCATGAGCACCAGATACTCACCTCGTAGAGCAGCAGCAGCAGCACGATCCCAACCAGCATGGACACTGCATCAGGGGGCGCGAGCAGCGCCGCGGCCACTGCGGCGACGGCCAGCGCGTAGCGGCGGTTGCGGCTCAGGAACTGCGGCGTCACGAGTCCCAGCGCGGTGAGGATTACGACGACCAGGGGCAGCTCCATCGCGAGCCCGATGGCGATCAGGAACTGCGCGGCGAACCCGAAGTAGCCGCCCGCCGTGATGATGGGCGAGAACACCTGTGACTGAAAACTGAACAACATGCGGAGCACGCGGGGCAACAGCCATTGGTAGGCGATGCCGGCCCCCGTCAGAAAGAGCACCACGCCGACCGAGAGCGCCGGTACGATCATGCGCTTCTCGCGGTCGTACAACGCGGGAGCGAGGAACGCCCAGGTCTGGTAGATGACCACGGGCGATGCGATCACGAGCCCGAGGACGAAGGCGAATTTCAGGGTGATGAGAAACGGCTCCGTGGGGCTCGTGAACTTGAGCTTGCCGTCCGGCAGCAGGGGGATGATCGGACGCATCAGCAGCCCGATCACGTCCACGTACTCCACGATGAGCCAGCCCACGAGGGTTCCCGCGAGCACGGCGACGAGGCTCTTGAGAATGCGCCACCGCAGCTCCTCGAGGTGGTCGAGGAACGGCATCTCGGCTCGATTGTGTGCGGTGTCTGACACGCCAGCTCCCCGCCCCCGCTGTGTCGGAGCTAGCGTCCCAGGCGTTGGAGCTTGTCGCGCGCCAGGTTGGCCTCTTCAGACCGCGCGTAGCCGGAGATGATCCTGCCGTAATACGTGCGCGCCGCCGCCTTGTCGCCCCGTTGCTCGGCGAGCAGGCCGAGCTTGTACAGCGCCGAGGGCGCCCGCGACGAGGTGGGATAGGTCTTGACCACCTGCTGATAGATCGCGGCGGCGGAGTCGGCGCTCTCGGCGGCGAACGTCTCACCGATATGGAACAGCGCGTCGGGAGCGCGCTCATCGGCGGGGAACATCTTCAAGAACTCCCGAAACCCGACGCGGGCCGTCGCGAGACTGCCGCGGCGGAGCTGCTGCAGCGACACGTCCCACATCTGATCGGGACCCGGGCCCGCCGGGTTGCCCGACGGACCCACCGGCACGCCGGGTGTGCCGCGCGACGTGTCCATCGTGGGCAGGGGTTGACGCGCTTGGGCTTCGATCCGGCCGCGCAGCTCGGTGAGCCGTTGCTGGCTCTGGCCCGTGAGCTCCTGCACCGACACGAGCTGCTGCTGCACCGCCAGCAGGTCGGTCTTCATGTCGCCGCGCAGCTGCACCAGATACGCTTGCTGCGCGGCGACCTTTTCCTGCACCTGGGCGATCAGCGCGCGCACCGTGTCGATTGCGGCGGCGCGCTGACTGTCGGCGTGCGCGCGCTCAGCGCGCAGCGCCGCGACCTGGAGCTCGACCCGCCGGACGTCGCCTTTCAGCGCGCATCCGGCGGTGAGCCCCAGGGCAAGCGGCACTGACCAGCGGCGTCTCACCGGCCGGCGACTCAGGGCTGCTTCAGGCTTTCACCGCCCGACAGAATCTCGAACTCGTCGCGGCGGTTCTGGGCCCAGGCCTCTTCGGTGTGCCCCTGGGCGATGGGCCGCTCTTCGCCGTAGGAAGCGGTTTCGATCCGGCTGGCATCGATGCCGTGGCTCGTGACGTACTGCTTGGCCGCGGTCGCGCGGCGATTGCCGAGCGCGAGGTTGTACTCATCGGAGCCGCGCTCGTCGCAGTGCCCGCTGATGCGGATGCGGAGCGCGGAGTTGGCCTGCAGGATCGCCACCTTCTGATCGAGCACCGCCGCATCGCCCCCGCGGATGATCGCCTTGTCGAAGTCGAAGTGGATCATGGTGGCGAGGATTGTCTTCACTGCTTCCGTAGACCGCCCCATTGCGGCAAGGGAGTCCGCGATGCGTTGCCGCCGCTCGGCCTCCTCCTTCGCCTTCCGGTCTGCTTCTTCCTGTGCCGCCCGCATCGAATCGTCGTGCGCCCTCTGGGCCGCCGCGAGCGAATCCGCGTTGGGACCGGCCGCCGGCGTCACGGGCTCCGGCTTCTTTCCGCCGCATGCCGCGAGCGCTACGGCGACCAGACCGCCCAGCAGCAGTAAGGGTAGGCGTTTCATCGGTTGGGTCCTCTCCCAATTCAAGGGGTAGACGAAGCGGCCTCCGGCAAGCGCGGAGACCAGGCCGGCAGGCGCGCGCCGCTTTTCTGCAGCAGCGGGCGGATGCGGCCGGTTTCCAAGTCGA
>DATEGE010000048.1:0-6863 GCA_035280265.1 Gemmatimonadales bacterium
GACGAGTTCCGGCCCAAGAAGGGACCGCGCCGGGATTGGGAGTGAGGCAGCAGGGCCTGTAGCTCAGGTGGTTAGAGCGCACGCCTGATAAGGGAGATCGGCCGGCGTCAGTCAGCGCCGGCCGTCGCTTTTGTAGCGAACCACCTAAGCGGAACGTCGGTGAGCAGCGGTGGGCGACGGCCGCGTTGTGACCACCAGTGTGACCGCGTTGCTCGGGTGAAGATGGTCTAGCAGGGCGCGTGGATTCTATAGCGCCCCCGATTTGTCAATTATCATCTGCCGTCTCACCGCCCAGCGATGCAAATAGGGCTGCATTGGCACCTACGACTCGCGGAAGCGCGCGCGAGGGTGCCGCACAAGCCAAAGCGGGCCTTCCACGGACTCCGGCGCTTTGTGGTGAATGAGCTCGGGGATCTGCAGCTCGCGGGTTGGTGGGTGGGCCAGTCGAGCCTGCGGGTGACGGCGGGCTACGAGCGGGAGCGAATGGACCGGTTGAACGAGGCGCGTGAACGGCTTGACCGCAAGGAAGCGGCGGCCGAAACGGCAACCGATGTGGCAACCGGGAATGGCAAGTCGTTGCCACGTAAAGTCGGGGCGAGTGGATTTGAACCACCGACCTCGCCGCCCAAGGATTGTAACGACTAGCAGCCAATAGGGAAACTGCGCGTTCCGACGGTCGATTTTCGGGGAGTCTCGGGCCGAATATACGCCGATTCGCAGGGGAAGTGGCAGCCGAAGTGGCAACAAGAAGGGACGGCTAGATGTCCTCGTAGCCGTATCGCCAGCCGGATCACCCGGCCCGCCCTGACCTAACTTGCCCCGAGCTTCGCAAGCTGCGCTTTCTCCCAAGCGCGAGCCCCCTTCTCAGGGTCCGGTCTGCTCCCAGTCCGGGGGATTGCCGTGTTGCGCTCGCCGCTGGACGGGATCGTCGGTCGGGGCGGCGTAGGTGATGCGCGGTCTCATGTGCGCCGTTCCGTGGGAATGTCCGGGAACTAATCTCGGTGCGCGTTCACGACCGACGTAGAAGCGCTCGAGCGAGTCAAGGCGCGGCTTCAAGTCGTGGTGCCGTTCACGCTCGGCATCATCGCGCTGCTCTTGTACCTTACCTTCGACACGGTGACCGAGGCGGCGATCGTGATGGTGTCGCTGCCCTTCGCGCTCGTAGGCGGCGTTTGGATCATGTGGATCCTGGGCTACAACTTGTCGATCGCCGTCGCCGTGGGATTCATCGCGTTGGCCGGAGTGGCAGCCGAGACCGGCGTGGTGATGCTGATCTATCTCGACCACGCCTGGCAGGACACGACCCGAGAGGGTCGCCGACCCACACTGGCCGAGCTCGTCGCGGCCATCGAGCACGGCGCCGTGAACCGAGTGCGGCCGAAGCTCATGACGGTGCTGGCGATTATGCTCGGGCTCGTCCCGGCGCTGTGGAGCCACGGCACAGGTGCAAGCGTGATGAAGCGGATCGCCGCGCCGATGGTCGGTGGGATGATCACGTCGACCGTGCTGACGCTGGTGGTGATCCCGGTGCTGTACTACCTGTGGCGCCAGCGGGGGCTCGCCAGCTCGGACGAGGCGACGCTCTGGACCGCAACTAAGGAGGGGGAGTGAACAGAACCATGATCGCAGGGCTCGTCGTCATGCTGGTCCTTGCGGCCTGCGGCGAGAAGAAAAGGAGCCACCGCAGCAAGTGATGCAAGGCATGGGCAACATGCCGGGCATGCAGGGGATGGCGATGCGCAGCGATTCGCTGATGCCGATGATGCGGGTGCACCTCGACTCCCTGGAGCGGACGCCGGCACAATTCGCGGCGGGCATGCTGGGCGCGCACGACGCAATGATGTCGCAGATGCTCGACGCCATGGGAGCGGACATGACGGGGATGGGGATGAAGCCAGACCCGCATGGACGGCGCTGACCGATTCCATTAAACGAGACCTCCCGGATCTGCCTACGCCCTCGGAGCGGGCGCTCGACGCGCGGCTCAAGGCGCACATAGACCGGATGCGGCGGTTGATGGCGATGCACGAGAGCATGATGCGCGGGATGAAGAAGCCCGCGTGACGGATCGCGCCGCGCTGCTGCGGCGGGGAGTCGTGCTCGAGGGCGTTACCGTCGGCTACAACGCCCTTGAGGGCCTCGTCGCCATTGGGGCGTGGCTCGCAGCTGGTTCCGTTGCACTAACAGGTTCGGCGTGGACTCCGTCATCGAGGTGACGAGCGGCGTCTTGTTGTGGTGGCGGCTGCGCGCTGAACTCGGTTCCGCGCTCCTCGGGCCGGCGGTGGAGCGCCGCGCCGAAGGTTACGGTGGGCAGAACGGCTGGGCGATCCCGGCCGCCCCGGCGGGCGAGGACGGCGACGCAGCCGACGCCGACGCCTTGTACCGCCTGCTCGAGTTCCCCCGCGCCTGAGCGTGCCTCCACTACAAGAGAAACAGGACCTGACCCGTCAAACCGGTTTAGTAGCGCCGCAGGTCAATAGAAATCAATCGAAGCGGAGGCGCTTATGAGCCCCCAACAGATTATAGCCGCAGACTGACGGCGACGCACGGCACGGTTTGGAATCGCTGGTAGCGGCTGCTTGGCGCGCCCGCGGCCGCCGTATCTGTCACCGTGTAGTTGGTCACATAGTGACTTACGCCAGCGCGCAGCTGCAGCCGCGCGGCCACCCGCACCGCGACGAAAAACTCCGAGTTCAGGGCGCCGTGGTCCGCCGAGCCATAGCGGAAGTACGAGAGCGCCTGAGGCTTCTCCACCAGCGAGCCCACCGTCCGCGTCGGTCCCGTTGCGACGCCGACGAGGTCGAGATTCGCGCCCACGGCGACGCGGTCGATGAGGCCGAGCTCGCCGAAGACCGCGCCGTCGAGCGCGTACACGGCCGGGTCGATCGTCACGCTGGGGGCGAGGCTGCCCTGCACCGTGCCCCGGTTCGTGTAGTCGATCGCATCGCCCGCATACGCCGAGACCCGAACGCCGAAGCCCAGGTGGAGGCGACCGCCGAGATGGTGGACGGCAGACCACGCGCTGATGGCGACTCGCTGCGCCGCGCCCGCCCCGCGCTTGGCACCGACTGACGCGTCGAGCGCGATCGACGGCTGCTGGGCAGCGAGCGGCGCCCCAACGGCCGCGAGGCAAAGGGCGGCGTGAAATGCGTCCGGCATGACCGTGTTCGCTCCCGCGCTCAGCGTGCGGCCAGCCCGTTGGCACTCACGGGAAGCCCGCCCGCGCCCGCCTGCGACGTCAGGGTTCCATCGGCGTGCACACGGAACGCGCTGATCGTGCCATCTCCGCTGTTCAGCGCGTAGAGGAAGTGGTCGTTGCCGCCCAACGCCATGTCGATCGGCCCCGCACCAGTGGTACCGGTCACCCCGTTCGCCGCGAGTAGCGTGAGGGCACCGTCCGGACTCAAGCCGTAGCCCGAGATCGTGTTGCTCCCGGTGTTGGTCGTGAAGGCAAACCGGCTATCACGAGTAATGACCACCCAGCATGCCGCAGTCTGAGTTGTGCCGATCGAAGCGCTCACTACCTCAAGCTGACCATCATCACTGAGATCGTAGGACGAGAGCGCGCTCGCACCAGGGGCGCCGCCAAACGCTTCAGAGACCACGAGCGTGCCTCGGGGGCTGAACGCGAAGCCAAAAGGCGTCTTACCGACTGAGGGGTGCGGCTGGGGGCCGTCGGTCAGGCCGTCGTCCACCACGACGTAGGTGCTGATGGTGTTGGTCGCCTTCTCCGTCACCACCAGCACATCCCCGTCTGGGCTGAACTCAACTTGCGCGGCACCTGCCGCCGAGCTGCTCAGTGGCCGGGTGGCATGCGCCACGGGGCTCAGCCGGCCGTGCTCGGAGAGCCGGAACCCTGTGATGTTCCCGGTACCCCCCGCGTTCAACACGTAGACCAGCCCGCCAACGGCGGTGACGCTTATGGGCCGCGCACCTCCCGAAGACACACGATCCGTCAACGCGAGTCCGTCCGGCTGGACCGCAAACACCGACAGCTCGTTGCTCCCGGCGTTCACCGCAAGCAACCACTGGTTGCCTTGCGTGAGCACGATGCCGCCCTGATTGCCGAGCCCACCACCGGAGCCCTTGCCTCCCGTGCCGAAGGCGTTCGGCCTGCCCAGCGTACCGTCGCTGGCTCGAGGGAACACCCAGATCTCGTTTCCGGCCGTGGCGTTGGTGGCAACATACACCGCGCCGCGGCTTCCATCGCCCGTGGCTCGGGAGAATGACGGCGGGCGAGGGCCGGTGGCCTCACGCGAATCACCGCACGCCCAGAGCGCGGCGAGTGCCAGGGCGGTGAGCGGCGTCTTCAGGGACGTCTTCATGGCGGTGGGACTCCTGGGTGAAGGTGGATCGATCGGTTCGCTCGACGGCAACGGCCGCACGCGGCCGAGCCCGAGATGCGAAGACCCGGGCGACGCCGTACGTTGGGTAAACAGATTACGGAGCAGCAGAATTCCCGCGTTCCCGGATCCCGAGACCAAGCGCGCCCGGTTCGAAGCCGCCGCCGTCCCGTTCACCGGCCGACTGTACTCCGCTGCACGGCGGCTGACCGGGAGCGAGGACGATGCGGCCGACCTGGTGCAGGAGACGTTCCTGCGCGCCTATCGGACGTTCGAGAACTTCCAGCCTGGCACGAACTGCCGGGCTTGGCTGTTCACGATCTTGTACTCGGTCTTCTTGAACGAGCGGGCTCGGCACCGCCCGACTCTGCTCAGCGCGGAGCAGCTAGACACGGTGGCGGCTCCTGACGAGGCTGTCGCCCCGGGAGACTCGCCCTGGAGCCTGGAGGTCGAACGGGCGCTCACCCGGCTGCCCAGCGCCTTCCGTGCGGCGGTCGTACTGGTGGATGTCGAGGAGTTGTCCTACGAGGAAGCCGCCGCGGCGGCGGGGTGTCTTATCGGCACCCTGCGCTCGCGGCTGTTCCGGGGCCGCAAGCTCCTGGGCGCCATGCTCCGTGACCATGCGCGGCACGCGGGCTTCCCCTCGCCGACCGAGACCAGCGAATGAACGACGAGCACTACCTCGGTGAGGAGCTCCAGGACCTCCTGGACGGTCGCCTCGAAGCGCCGGCGCGCGCCGCAGTTGAAGCGCACGTGGCGCAGTGTCCGCGCTGCCGGCAGGAGCTGGCGGTGCTGGAGCGGGGGCGGGCCGCCGCTCGGGGGCTTCGCCCGCTCACTCAGCCGCCGGACCTTGCGGTCCGGATCGCGAGCGCGCTCGACGCCGAGGATCGCGGATCGACCCCCTCGGCCGCTGGCTCCGCTCGGCAGAGGATCCGGCGCCGCTCGCCGCTCATTGCAGCGGGGCTGGTTGCCGCCGCCGGGGTGCTTGTCGCGCTGCTGCTACGCCCGTCGGTTACGACAGACCTCGCCGCGGCCGCGGCGCGCGATTTTGCGGCCTATCAGGAGGCGCGCTTGGCGCTCGAGCTTCGGACGGCGGACCCGGCAACCCTCGAGCGCTTTTTCGCAGAGCGGGGGATCACCTTTCCCACCCGCGTCTTCGACCTCGCCATGATGCAGTACCGGCTGACCGGCGGTCGCGTTCATCGGCTTGCGGGCCGCCCGAGCGCGCTGTTCGCGTACGCGGGACCGGACCCCGCGCAGCTCATCTGCGAGATGTACCAGGGGACCCTGGCCGAGCTGCCCGGCGCCCCGGAGGAGCGCGTCCACAACGGGATCATCTTCCGCATCTACCGCGTCAACGGCATCACCCTGGTCTTTTGGCAAGAGGGCGCGGTGGTCTGCGTGCTCGCATCCGACGGCGGCACCGACGAAGTCGTGCAGCTGGCGTACGCGAAGGCCGTGAGGATCTGACCGTCGGCCGTGCCATGTTGGCGCTCGTGGCACGTCCAGCCCCGACGCGCTGACAGTCCGAGTGCTCGCTTGGCGGCGCATGGTAGCCCACTCCCGCGAGAATCTCGCGCCCTACAAGGTGCCGACGGAGGTCGAGTTCCGCAGCGAGTTCCCGAAGAGCGCCGCGCTCAAGATCCTGCGGACTCGCAGCAGCGTATCCGCCAGCTGATCGTCGATCAGCTCTGCGCGGTCACAGGCGGTCCCTGTGTCTACGTCGGCCGCTCGATGAAGGAGGCTCACGCCGGGCTAGGCATCATGGGTGCTGAATGGGACCGAACCGTGCGCCTACTCGTCGCCACACTCACGAACTTCAATGTTCCGGCCCGGGAGCAGCAGGAGGTGCTCGCCGCAGTCGCCACGTTGAAGGGGGACATTGTCGAGAAGCCCTGACTCTGGCGAGGATCAGGCGATGCGCGGCTACGGACGTTATCATCTCGCGCGCGCCTGCCGCGCCGCCGCGAGGAAGCCCGCCGCGCTGAGCGCATCGAGGACGGCGTCGATCTTGAGGCACGCCGCACGGAAGCCTGCCTCATCGAGCCACGACGCCCAATAGAAGATCCCCTGGAAACCCGAGCACGCCTGCGCGATCTCGACGGCCTGCTCGGGGGGCCGCGCGTTGTTAGTTCTGTTGTGATTCTGGTGCAATTCGCGTCGATTTGCGGTCTCCGAGTCACAACACGGATGCCCAGAACATCGCGTAATTACTACAGGTTGTCGTGACTCCTCTGACTAAATCGGCGCATGGGGTTCAGGCGGTCGCGGGTTCAAATCCCGCCGTCCCGACTCGGCCCCCGCCACGGCGGAGGCCTTGTCGTGAAGATCATGCCTCACAGGACTCGACTGTGGGGCTTTCGCGTTCGGTGCGCGTCGCCTCATGCTTCAAGGAACTCCAAAGCCTTTTTCACGAACGCCTGGTGGTACTGGAAGACGCCCCCATGCCCGGCATCCTCATAGAGGACGAGCTCGGCGTTCGGAAGACGGCGCGCCAGGTCGACCGAGTTGCTGCTGGGC
>DATEGE010000049.1:0-8538 GCA_035280265.1 Gemmatimonadales bacterium
CAAGGGGTATCGGCCGCAGTTTTACTTTCGGACGACGGACGTGACGGGGGCGGTGGAGTTGCCGGGGGGGGTGGAGATGGTGATGCCGGGGGACAACACGAAGATGACGATCGAGCTGATCACGCCGATCGCGATGGAGGAACAGCTGCGGTTCGCGATCCGCGAGGGCGGCCGCACCGTCGGCGCCGGCGTGGTCACGAAAATCTTAAAATGACGGACCGACGAGGACACCATGGCCGGCAAGATCCGCATCCGTCTCAAAGCATTCGACCACGCCCTGATCGATCAGGCCGCGGCCGACATCGTGCGCACCGCCGAGAAGACCGGCGCCCAGGTCTCGGGGCCGATTCCGCTGCCAACCAAACGGCAGCTCTGGACCGTGCTCCGCAGCCCGCACATCGACAAGAAGAGCCGCGAGCAGTTCGAGCTCAAGACGCACAAGCGGCTCATCGACATCCTGGACTCACGCTCGCAGACGGTCGATGCGTTGACGAAACTCGATCTCCCCGCCGGCGTGGACGTGGAAATCAAGGTGGAGTAGTTACAGGCGACTGATGACTGACAACGGACGACTCGAATGACCGGACTGATCGGCAGGAAACTCGGCATGACCCGCGTGTTCGACGCGGAAGGCACGCACGTGCCCGTCACGGTCATCGAAGCGGGCCCGTGCCCTGTCGTGCTGGTGACGGGCGCCCCCCCCCAGGTCCAGCTCGGGTTCGGCGCGCGCAAGCCCAAGCGGACGCCCAAGGCGATCGCCGGCCACGTGAAGCGGGCCGGGCTCGACGTTGCGCCGCGCGTGCTGGAGAGCTTCCCCGTGACGGGGGAAGCGCCGCAGCCGGGTGATACCGTCACCGTCGCGATCTTCGCCGCGGGCGACCGGGTGAAGGTGACCGGCGTCACCAAAGGCCGCGGGTTCCAGGGCGTGGTGCACCGCCATCACTTCGGTGGCGGTCCCGAGACGCACGGCAACACGCGGCATCGCAAGCCCGGCTCCATCGCTCCGGGCACCGACCCCTCGCGCATCATCAAGGGGAAGCGGATGCCCGGCCACATGGGCGCGCGCAACTTCACCGAGCTGGGCTTGCGGGTCGTGAAGGTGGACGCCGAGCGCCATCTCTTGTTCGTGCGCGGCTCGGTGCCGGGGCCTGTGAACGGGCTCCTCACTGTGCGTAAGCAGGGAGGCCGGAGCCGCCATGATTGAGGCACCCCATTATTCCGCCGCGGGCGCGAAAAAGAAATCGGTGCGCCTGCCGGCCGCGCTGTTCGACGGCACCGTGAACCAGCACGCGCTGCACCGCGCCGTGGTCACCTACCTCGCTAACCAGCGGCAGGGGACCCACGACACCAAGACGCGGAGCGAGGTCTCGGGCGGCAACCAGAAGCCGTGGCGCCAGAAGGGCACTGGTCGGGCGCGGCAGGGTTCGACCCGCGCCCCCCACTGGCGGCACGGCGGCATCGTGTTCGGGCCGCACCCGCGCTCGTATCGCCTCGGCATACCCAAGAAGGTCCGCCAGCTCGCCAAGAAGTCGGCGCTCAACGCCCGAGCGCGAGAAGAAGGCGTGTTCGTGGTCGATCCGCTCGAGTACGAGAAGCCGAAGACCAAGACGCTCGCGGAGCTGCTCGGGAAACTGGGCGTGACGGGCAAGAAGGTGTTGGTCCTCACGGCCGGCGCCTCCCACGCGCACAACGTCTACCTCTCGGGGCGCAACATCCCCGCGGTGCGCGTGATGCGGTTTGCCGACGCGACGGCGTACGAGATTCTCTGGTCGGACGTGGTCGTGGTCGAGCTGCCCGCCCTCGGAGAGGGGTCCGAAAAGGGCGAGGAGGAGGGAGCGAGCGATGCCTGACGTACATCAGGTCATCGTGGGACCGGTGATCACGGAGAAATCGTCGGCGGCGTTTCAGGCCCGCAAGGAGTACGCCTTCCGGGTGCAGACGGACGCCACAAAGCCGCAGATCCGGGCGGCGATCGAAGCGGTGTTCAAAGTGACCGTCACCGATGTGCGCACGCTGGTGGTACGCGCCAAACGCAAGAGCTACGGCCGCTATGTGGGGCGCCGGCCAGCCTGGAAGAAGGCGATCGTGACCCTGAAGGAAGGCGACGCCATACCGGTGTTCGAGGGCTGACATGGGCATCCGACAGTTCAAGCCGGTGACTCCGGCGACGCGCTTCCGGTCGGTCTCGGACTTCGAGGAGATCACGAAGCGGACTCCCGAGAAGTCGTTGGTCGAGCCGCTCCGGGGAACCGGAGGCCGCAACAACAAGGGCCACATCACGGCGCGGTATCGGGGAGGCGGTCACAAACGGCAGTACCGTCGCATCGACTTCCGGCGCGAAAAGTTCGGGGTGCCAGCCAAGGTGGCGGCGATCGAGTACGACCCGAATCGGACGGCCAGGATCGCGCTGCTGTTCTATGCCGACGGCGAGAAGCGCTACATCCTCGCCCCCAAGGGCCTGGCCGTGGGCGACACCGTCGTGTCCGGTCCGGGCTCGGACATCCGGGTCGGCAACACCATGCCGCTGTTCGAGATCCCGCTCGGCACCACGGTGCACAACGTGGAGCTCAAGATCGGGCGCGGCGGCCAGTTCGCCCGCTCCGCTGGCACCGGCGTGCAGGTGGTGGCGAAGGAAGGGAATTACGTCACCCTGCGCCTCCGCTCCACGGAGATGCGGATGGTGCGGGGTGAGTGTCTCGCGACCATCGGCGAGGTGTCCAACGCCGAGCACGAGCTGCTGTCGGTGGGCAAAGCGGGCAAGAGCCGCTGGCTCGGGCGCATGCCCCGCGTCCGCGGCGTGGCCATGAATCCCGTCGATCATCCGCTGGGCGGCGGCGAAGGGAAGACGTCCGGCGGCCGCCCACCCACGAACCCGTGGGGCAAGGTCGAAGGCAAAAAGACGCGGCACAAGAAGAAGCCGTCGACGAAACTGATCGTGCGCGGACGCAAGCGCGGGAAGGCGACACAGTAATGGGACGCTCCGTCAAGAAAGGGCCGTACGTCGAGCCGTCGCTGCTCGTCAAGATCCAGGCCCTGAACGACAAAAACGAGAAGAAAGTCTTCAAGACCTGGTCGCGGCGCTCGACCATCACGCCCGAGTTCGTGGGGCACACGCTCGCGGTGCACAACGGGAACAAGTTCATCCCGGTGTACATCACCGAGAACATGGTAGGCCACAAGCTGGGGGAATTCGCCGCGACGCGCCTGTTCCGCGGGCACAGCGCGAAAGGCTCCGCGCAGGAGCGCGAAGCGGCCGCCGCGGCTGCCGCCGAGCAGGCGCCGCCGCCGAAAGCGTAGCCGATGGAAGCTCGGGCGATCCAGCGGACGGTGCGGCAGTCGGCGCGCAAGATGCGCCTCGTGATCGATCAGATCCGCGGGCGCGCGGTGCCGGAGGCGTACGCCATCCTCCGCTTCTCGAAGAAGCTGGCGGCGAAGCAGATCCACAAGGTGCTCAAGTCCGCCGTGGCCAACGCCGAGCAGCGGGCATTGCGCGAGAACGCGGCGCTGGACGTGGATCGGCTGCGGGTGCAGTACGCGGTGGTGAACGAGGGGCAGTCGCTCAAGCGCTACACGTCGGCGGCGATGGGGCGCGCCACGCCCATCAAGAAGCGCACCAGTCACGTGGAGATCCGGGTGGCGGGGGAGGCGGAGTCCCGAGCACCCAAGAGTCCGCCGGCGAAGGCCGCGGCGGCGGCAGCCGCTGCCGCCAAGCCCGCGCGGGCCGGCAAACCGAAGGCCAAACGGGCCAAGGCCAAGAAGGCGGGCCGGTCCAAGAAGAAAGCGGGGAAGTAAGTGGGTCAGAAAACGCATCCCTACGGGTTCCGGCTCGGCATCGTGAAGCCGTGGCGCTCGCGCTATTTCGCGCGCCGCGACTTCCCCGAGCTCCTGAAGGAAGACGACCTCATCCGGAAGTACTTGAAGACGAGGCTGTCGCACGCGGCCATCGCCGACATACACATCGAGCGCAAGCCGGGCAAGGTCACGGTGACCGTGCACACGGGGCGGCCGGGTGTGGTGATCGGCAAGCGCGGCGCCGAAGTGGACAAGCTGCGCGACGAGCTAGCCCAGCTCACCGGCAAGGAAGTGGGGATCAACGTCGAGGAGATCAAGCGACCGGAGCTCGACGCCCAGCTGGTGGCGGACTCGGTGGCGCACCAGCTGACGCAACGCATCTCGTTCCGTCGTGCCATGAAGCGCGCGGTGCAGAGCGCCATGCGCATGGGAGCGCAGGGGATCAAGATCAAGACGGCGGGACGACTGGGTGGCGCGGAAATCGCTCGCACCGAGGGCTACCACGAGGGGCGCGTGCCGCTGCACACGCTGCGCGCCGACATCGACTACGCGACCTCGACGGCCAAGACGACCTACGGCACGATCGGGGTGAAGGTGTGGATCTTCACGCGCGAGATGACCGAAGAGCTGTCGGGCCGGACGTACTCGACGGGAGTATGACGAGATGCTGGCACCGAAGCGCGTCAAGTTTCGCAAGCGGTTCAAGGGCCGCACCAAGGGGATGGCCACGCGCGGCAACACCGTCGCATTCGGTCACTACGGGCTCATGGCGCTCGAGCCGGGCTGGATCACGAACCGCCAGATCGAGGCGTCGCGGGTGGCACTGACGCGCGAGATGAAGCGGGGGGGCAAGGTGTGGATCCGGCTGTTCCCAGACAAGCCGATCACCAAGAAGCCGGCCGAGACCCGGATGGGTAAAGGCAAGGGCAATCCCGAGGGCTGGGTGGCGGTGGTGAAGCCAGGGCGGGTGATGTTCGAGCTGGAGGGGATCGCGGAAGACCTGGCGCGCGCGGCGTTGGCGCTCGCCGCCGCCAAGCTGCCGATCAAGTCAAAGTTCGTGAAGCGGGAGGAGCGCTAGGATGGCGACCAAGGCGACCAAGAAGCCCGAGGCGCTGCGCGAGATGACGATCGAGGACCTGCAGCAGCAGCTGGTCGTCCTCACCGAGGAGCGCTTTCGGCTGCGGTTCCGGCGCGCCACCGAGGCGCTGTCGAACCCGCTCGAGCTGCGCAGGATTCGCCGCGAGATCGCGCGGATCAAGACCATTCTGGCCGAGAGGAAACGAGGATGAGGGCGCGGCGCAAGGTTCGTACGGGAGTGGTGGTGAGCGACAAGATGCAGAAGACGGTCACGGTCTCACTCGTGCGCCGCTTCGCGCACGGGTTCTACGGCAAGCAGGTGGTCCGCACCAAGTGGGTGGCGGCGCACAACGACCATGGGGCGAAGGCGGGTGACACGGTGCGGATCGTGGAGACCCGCCCCCTGTCCAAAACCAAGCGCTGGCGCGTGGTCGAAATCGTCGAGCGGGCGAAGTAGGGGAGGGAGGGGGGGACCGTGGTGCAGCAAGAGTCGATTCTCAAGATCGCCGACAACTCGGGCGCTCGACGCGCGCTCGTGATCCGCGTGCTCGGCGGGTCCAAGCGCCGCTACGCCGGCCTCGGCGACATCGTGGTCGTGACCATCAAGGACGCGATCCCCACCGGCCAGATCAAGAAGGGCGAGGTGGCGCGAGCCGTGATCGTGCGCACCGCCAAGGAGACCAAGCGCAAGGACGGCTCCTACATCCGCTTCGACGAGAACGCCGCCGTGCTGATCACGGACCAGGGCGAGCCCCGCGCGACGCGCATTTTCGGACCGGTAGGACGGGAGCTGCGCGAGAAGCGATTCATGAAGATCGTGTCGCTCGCGCCAGAGGTGATCTGACATGAAGCCGCTCGTCTTCAAGAAGAGTCGCCGCGTGGCGGGCCGGGAGCCCGAGCGTCACAAACTGCATATCGCCAAAGGCGACACCGTGCGCGTCATCTCGGGCGAGCATCGGGGGAAGGAAGGCAAGGTGCTCCGCGTCTACCCGAAGGAGTTCCGGGTGGAAGTCGAGGGCGTGAACATCGTGAAGAAGCACAAACGGGCCGCGTCGGCCAACGAAGAGAGCGGCATCGTGGAGCTCACGGCGCCGATCAACGCGTCGAACGTGATGTTGCTCGACCCCAAGTCCGGCGAGCCGACGCGCGTCCGGCGGCGGCTGGACAAGGATGGCACGGCAGAGCGGGTGGCAGTGAAGTCGGGCCAGCCGATACCGCGAGTGAAAGCGAAGTAGGACATGGCTGACACTAAAGAGAAAGAAAAAGACCAGAAGCAGGCCAAGTCGGATGACCCCGGGGCGGCACCTCGGGGCGAGGCGGCGCCTGCCACGAAGGAGAAGAAGGGCAAGCCGTCGAAGAAGGCTCCCGAGTCCGCAACCCCGAGCCCCGAGCCCCAGGGTCCTCCGCCCGAGCCTGCCCCGCGTGCCCGGCTGCTTGACTTCTATGAGCAGCGGGTGCGGGCCAAGCTGGCGCAGCAATTCGGCCTCACGAACCCCCACCAGATCCCCAAGCTCGTGAAGATCGTGCTCAATGTGGGGATGGGCGACGCGACCAAGAACCCCAAAGGGTTGGAAGCGGCGGTGGCGGAGCTCGGCGCCATTTCGGGCCAGCGACCGGTGGTGACGCGCGCCAAGAAGGCGATCGCCAACTTCAACCTGCGGCAGGGGATGGCCGTGGGCTGCTCCGTCACGCTGCGCGGCGGCCGGATGTTCGAGTTCCTCGACCGCTTCATCAGCGTTGCCGTGCCGCGCATGCGCGACTTCCGCGGCCTGCCGACCGACAGCTTCGACGGGCGGGGCAACTACACGATCGGCATCAAAGAGCAGATGATCTTCCCCGAGATCGACTACGACAAGGTGGAGAAGATCCATGGGATGGATATCACTTTCGTGACGAGCGCAGGCCGGGACGACACCGCCCTCGCCCTGCTGCGCGAGCTGGGGATGCCCTTCCGAGGCGAAGCCCCCGTCGCGGTGGCTTAGGAGAGGAGCGTCATGGCGAAGCGGACGTGGATGGAGAAGGTCAAGCGGAAGCCGAAGTTCAAGGTGCGCGGCTACTACCGGTGCCAGCGCTGCGGTCGCAGTCGCGGGACGCTCCGGAAGTTCCGGTTGTGCCGCATCTGCTTCCGCGAGCTCGCGCTGCGCGGGGAAATTCCCGGCGTGCGCAAGGCCAGCTGGTAAAGGACGGAACACGAGATGAGTGTGATCGATCCCGTCGCCGACATGCTGACTCGGGTGCGCAACGCCTGCCAGGCGGGCCACCGGCGCGTCGACATGCCGGTGTCGAAGCTGAAGGTCGAGATCGCGCGGCTGCTCCGTGACAATCATTACGTTCAGGACTTCAAGGTGCTGGACGACGGACGCCACGGGCTGCTGCGGCTCTACCTCAAGTATCACAACGATGCCCCCGTGATCCGCGAGCTGCAGCGCGTCTCCGCGCCCGGCCTGCGGCGTTACGTCAAGGCGCGGGAGATCCCGCGTGTCAAGAACGGCCTCGGGATGGCGATCCTGTCCACCCCGCAGGGTCTCATGACGGACCGCGAAGCGCGCACCGCCCGCGTGGGCGGCGAGCTGCTCGCGGTAGTCTGGTAGGAGGCCGCGCATGTCGCGCATCGGCAAGAAGCCCGTTCCCATGCCCAAGGGCGTCTCCGCCCAGGTCGAAGGGAGCCGCATCACGGTGAAGGGCCCGAAGGGCGAGATCAGCCGCGTGGTCCACCGGGAGCTGGGGCTCGCCGTCGAAGCCGACACGATCGTGGTGCGGCGGCCCTCGGACGAGAGTCGCCACAAAGCGCTGCACGGACTCACCCGGACGCTGGTCGCCAACATGGTGGACGGCGTGACCAAGGGGTTCGCCAAGTCGCTCGAGATCCAGGGCGTAGGCTACAAGGCGGAGTCCAAGCCGTTCGGCGTGCAGCTGGTGGTAGGCTTCTCGCATCCGGTGCCGTATCATGCGCCGAAGGGCATCAAGATTTCCGTGGACAACAACGTGGTGCTGAAGATCGAGGGTGTCGACAAGGAGCTCGTGGGGCAGGTGGCCGCGGAGATCCGCGCCATTCGTCCACCCGAGCCGTACAAAGGGAAAGGCATCCGTTACGTGGGCGAGCAGGTGCGGCGCAAGGCCGGCAAGACCGCCCAGGCGGCGAAATAGTCCATGCGCACGATCCATAAGGCCCGCTCGCGCGAGCAGCGTCGCTTCCGGCGGCATTTACGCGTCCGCCGCAAGGTGACGGGTAGCGCCGCGCGACCCCGCTTGGTGGTGTTCCGCTCCTCGAAGCACATGTATGCGCAGGTGGTGGACGACACCCGGGGGCTGACGCTCGTAGGCGCGGCCGACACGTCCGAAGGCTTGCAAGTCGAGGGCACGGGCAAGACGGCGAAGAGCTTTGCGCTGGGGCGGCTCATCGCCGCCAAAGCCAAAGCCAAGGGGATCAGCAAGGTGGTGTTCGACCGCGGCGGCTATCAGTATCATGGGCGCGTGAAGGCGGTGGCCGAGGGCGCCCGTAAAGGCGGATTGGAGCTCTAATGGCGAACGAACAACAGCACGGGCCGGCGAGCGGGGGAACTGTCGAAGCGGTGGAGACGGCCCACGCCGGTGGCGAGGGGACTGCCGAGGGGCGCCCAGGGGGAGGCAGCGGAGGGCAGGACCGGGGCGCCGGCGTGGGCGGGGGTG
>DATEGE010000050.1:0-7009 GCA_035280265.1 Gemmatimonadales bacterium
CGCCCCTCGCGCGCCGCGCGCGCCAGGGACTCGAGGCCGGCGGCGACCCGCGCGATCGCCCCCTGGCTCGCCATCAAGGCACTGCCGCGGAGCGCGCGCGCCAGCCGCACGACCTCTTCCACGTTGGGGTGGTCGCGCGCGGCGAGCACGCCATCGAGCCGCTCGAGGTACTCCCCGGCCTCGAGCGCGAAGAAATCCGACATGCCGAGCGGCTTCGACGATTCGGTCATCGTGGTAGCAAACTAAGGCTTTCGGGCGTCATCGACCAACTGCCGCATGCGCCGCACGGCGTCCTCCAGCCCCCAGAACACCGCGTTGCTCACGATCGAATGCCCGATGTTCAGCTCCTCGATCTCGCGGATGGCCGCCACCGGCTGGACGTTCTCGTAGGTGAGGCCGTGCCCAGCGTGGACGGCGAGTCCCTGGGCGCGGCCGTGAGCGGCGGCGCGCTCGAGCGCGCGCAGCGCGGCGGCGCCGGTGCGCCACGTATGGGCGTAACGGCCGGTGTGCAGCTCGATCGCCGCGACGCCGAGCGCGGCGGCGCGATCGATGGTGGCGAGGTCGGGATCGATGAACAGGCTCACGCGGATGCCGGCGGCGGAGAGTCGCGCCGCGGCCGCGCGGATGCGCGTGTCGCGGCCACGCAGCGCGAGCCCGCCCTCGGTGGTGATCTCCCGGCGTCGCTCCGGGACCACGGTGGCCTGATACGGCCGCACACGCGCGGCGATCCGCACGATCTCGGGCGCGGCGCCGAGCTCGAGGTTCAGCACGGTCTTCACCGTCGCGCGCAGCGCCCGCACATCGGCGTCCTGGATGTGACGGCGGTCCTCGCGCAGATGGACCGTGATGCCGTCCGCGCCCGCGCGCTCCGCCGCCGCGGCGGCACGCATCGGGTCGGGCTCGTCGGTGCGACGCGCTTCGCGCAGCGTCGCGACGTGATCAATGTTGACGTACAGCCGCATGCCGTCTTACCTTCGGAGCACTCCGCCCACACTCGAGGACGTGTTCGTGAGACCACGACTGACCCTGCTCGTCGCGTTGGGCTCCCTTGCGTGCGGGGGTGGGGCGCGGCCCGGACAGCCGGTCCCGCAATCGTCGCCCCAAGAGACGCTCGCCCAGTTCCTGGCAGCCGTGAAAGCGAACGACCTCGACCGCATGAGCGCCCTGTGGGGCAACGAGCGCGGGCCCGCGTCCGATCACATGAAGCAGGATGAAGTGAAGCAACGTCTCAACGTCCTCCAGATCTATCTGAACCACGTCACCTACCGCGTCGTCGAAGGCCCGCTCCCCGTTCCCAACAAGGACGATCGCCGCACGTTCCGCGTCGAGCTGCAGCGCGCCACGTCGTGCACGATCGTCGTTCCGCTCGAGCTGGCGCGGGCGAAAGGCAACCGCTGGTTCGTGGTCGGGACGGACCTCGCGACCCTCACCAATCCGGCGCAGCCATGCCAGAAGTGACGCCGGGGAACCGCGCCGGCCAGCCGCGTGTTGTGTTATTCCGTCAGCTCCAACAAGATGCCGGCCGTCGCCGACGGATGCAGGAACGCGATGCGCCGACCGCCGGCGCCGCGGCGCGGGACCTGGTCGACGAGGCGGTATCCCGCGGCGCGGCACCGCCCGAGCGCGCGATCGAGGTCCGGCACGCGATAGCACACGTGATGGATGCCCGGCCCGCGTTTGGCGAGAAACCTGGCCACCGGGCCGGCCGGATCGCGGGGCTCCAGCAGCTCGACCTGGACGTCACCCAGCGCGAGCGCGACGATGGTGGCTCCGTCGGCGGTCTCCGGCGCGCCCGGCTCGACGCCGAGCACCTCCCGGTAGAACGGTAGGGCGGCGTCGATGGACGGCACGGCGATGCCGATGTGAGCGACGCGGGCGCGTGACGTGGTCATGTCGCCCGTCAACATAACGAAGTGCACGAGAGGGAGTGGAGAGGTCATGGCAGCGGCGAATTTGACGGCGGTCACGGACGACACCTTCGGGTTGGAGGTCGAGCAGCAGCAGGGGCTCACAATCGTGGATTTCTGGGCCGCCTGGTGCGGGCCGTGCCACATGGTGGCGCCCATCCTGGATCAGCTGGCCGGGGAGTACGAGGGCAAGCTCAAGGTCACCAAGGTGGACGTGGACGCCAATCAGAAGACGGCGATGCGCTTTAACGTTCGCTCAATTCCGAGTATTCTATTCTTCAAGGACGGCCGGCACGTGGATACGCTGGTGGGTGCGTACCCCAAGCCGGTGTTCGAGCAAAAGATCCAGCAACACCTGTCGTAGTATCCTCCGCGGAGGACCATGCGCGCGAGCACCGCTCGCCTGATGAATTCGCCGGTTCGCCTCGCGGACCTGACGTTCCCGCAGGTGAACCGGCTGATTCATCGTACCCGCCTCGCCTTCATCCACCTCGACAACCTGCTCGCCTTCGGGAAGCGCGACCGCGACGGTCGCGTGGACGGCTACATCACCGCCTACCTGCCCGACGAGTGTCTGCTGCTATTCTTCCGCAAGGGGGAAGCGGTGAACGCCGCCACGCTCCACACCGCCGGGCGCCAGGTGATCACCATTACCGAGGCGCTGAAGCGCATGCGCGCTGAAGTGGAGCGCGGCGAGTTGGTCTACGCGGCCGCACCCATGGAGCAGCTCGCCTGGATGTACCAGTCGTGCGCCGTGCCGATCGAGATGCGCAGCGTCGACGCCTCGCAGCCCGGCGCCTTTTTCGCCGCCTTCGCCCGCGACAAGAGCAGCGGCATCCTGGAGCTGATGTCCAACGGGCGGGTGTCGTACGTGCGGTTCGACGGCGGCCGGTATCACAGCGGCTATTTCTGCGACAAGCCGGACGTGATGGCGATCCCCAAGTTTCTCGAGTCGCAGTTCCAGTCCGGCGTCGACGGCAAGGCGCCGGTGCTCACGGCGGCGCTGTATCCCTACGTCGCCGATCTGCCCCAGCAAGCCCCCAACGCGCTGATCAACACGTATCGCGAACTGTACTGGCGCATCGTAGACGAGGTGGAGAAGGAGTTCCCCGGTGAGGCGAAGCGCCGCGCCCAGAAGGTGAGCGCCGGCATTCAGGGAGCGCACAAGGCGATCACGATTCTCTCGGTGCCGCGCGGGGCGGAGACGCCCGACGCTGTGGTCCAGCCGGACGAGCTGTCGAACGCGCTCACCGACTGGTCGCTGCAGCTGCTCGAGGGCGTGGAGGTGATGATGCCCGGCACCGCGCCCAAGATCCTGCGCGAGGCCACTCGCGAGCACCGCTACGTGCTCCAATCCGCGGGCTACTACGGCCGGCTGCCATGGCAGGTCTCCTGGTGAGATGTCCGGTACCCTGTACGTCGTCGCCACGCCGCTCGGAAACCTCGAGGACCTGTCTCCCCGCGCCGCGGCCACGCTGACGCGCGTCGCCGCCGTCGCCGCCGAAGACACCCGTCACACCAAACCGTTGCTCGCGCACGTCGGCGCGAGCGCCGAGCTCGTCAGCTTCCACGCGCACTCGAGCGAGGCAGCCCTGCGGCGCGTGCTGCAGTTGCTCGGGAGCGGCAAGGACGTGGCGCTGGTGACCGACGCCGGCACGCCGGCGGTGAGCGATCCCGGAGCCCTGCTCGTCGCCGCGGCGCGGGAGCGCGACATCCCCGTGGTCGCGGTGCCGGGCCCCACCGCCGTCGCCGCTGCGCTCTCGGTCGCGGGCCTCGCCGCCGACCGCTACGTGTTCCTCGGGTTCTTGCCGCGCAAGGGCGGAGACCGCCGCCGTTTGCTCGAAACGGTCGCGCGGAGCGAGTGGACGGTGGTGCTGTTCGAGGCGCCGCTGCGCGTGGTGGAGCTGCTGGAAGACTTGGCGGCGGCGTGCGGCGGCGAGCGGCCCGCGGCGGTGGCGCGGGAGTTGACCAAGCTGTTCGAGGAAACGCGCGCCGGGACCTTGACCACGCTGGCGGGTTACTACGCCGAAGCGCCGCCGCGCGGCGAAGTCACCGTGATCGTCGCGGGCACGGGCAGACCTCCGCGGCAGGAGCCGGCGCACGATCCGGAATCGCGCGCCCGGACGCTGCTCGCGCAGGGCATGTCGCGTCGTGACGTCGCCGAGCAGCTCGCAGCGGAGACGGGGATCACGCGCAATACAGCCTATCGGTTGGTGAACGAATTGTGAAAGCCCTGGCGGCCGTCCTACTCGCGCTCTGGCTCCCTGTCGCCGACTCGCATCCTCCGCGTTCAGCTCCCCTCACCATCGGCCGGCTGCATTACGACGGCGGCGGCGACTGGTACTCCGGTCCCTCCAAGCTCCCCAATCTCCTCGCCGCGATTCGCCAACGCACCAACTTCGCCGTGACGGAGCGGGAGCGGGTCGTAACCTTGCTCTCGGCCGAGCTGTGGGACGTCCCTTACCTCTATATGACGGGTCATGGCAACGTCCACTTCTCGGACGAGGAAGTGAAACAGCTGCGACGTTGGCTCGAGCAGGGCGGCTTCCTCCACGCCGACGACGACTACGGCATGGACAAGTCGTTCCGCCGCGAGATCGCGCGGGTGTTCCCGGATCACCCCCTGGTTGAAGTACCGTTGAGTCACCCCGTCTACCATCTGGTGTACGACTTCCCGAAGGGGGTCCCTAAGATCCACGAGCACGACGGGCTGCCGGCCCAGGGGTTCGGTATCTTTTTGGGAGACCGGCTGGTCGTTTACTATTCCTATCAGACGGACCTAGGCGACGGCTGGGAGGATGCCGAGGTGCACCACGACCCGCCGGAGCTCCGCGAGGCAGCCTTACGGATGGGCGTCAATCTGTTCACATGCGCGGTGAGCTCGACCAGGTGACGGCCACGGCACTCCGGCTGCGGCGGATGGGGTGGCCTCACGCCGTGGCACGCGTCGCGGCGGTGTTGCTCACGAGCGTGGGGGCGGTCCTGGCACTCGCGAGCATCGGGGTGGCGCTCACCCCGCGCCTCGCCGCGATCGTCGCCGCGTGGGTCGCGATCGCGGGCGTGGTGATCACCGCGGCGTGGCTGGGGCGGCGCGCCAGTCGCGGCGCGGCGGCTCGCGTCGTCGCGAGCCTGGTCGAGACAGCATCCGGGACAAGCGAAGGGGCGGTCACTGGCTTGCTCGGCACGCCGGTGGGGAGCGCCGAGCTGTGGGGGCTCGCGGACCGCCGCGCGCTAGATGTCGTTGCCCGAGCGGCGCCGGCCGTGGGACAGGTGCTGTTCCACCGCACGCGCGCGTCACTCGGTGTCGGCGCCGCCGCGGTCGCGCTGGGTGGCGCGTTGTTTCTGGCCGCGGCGCCGACGGGGGGGGGAGGCGTTCGAGCGGCGGCGTTCTGGCACCCGTGGCGGACCATCGCCGACGTTTGGGCGCCGGTCCGCCTGACGGTGGACCGCGCCACGGTTCGTCGCGGCGATGGCGTCACGGTGACGCTCGAGGTCCCGGCCGCGATGGAGGCGACGCTGTGGACGCGCGGACCGGGCGAGCCGTGGCGCGCGGCGGTGGTGTCGCTCGACTCGCTGGGCCGCGCGACACGGCGGTTGGGACCGCTCGAGACCGACCTGTACTTGCGCGCGTCGAGCGGCAGCCGCCAGAGCCCCGAGCGGCGCGTCACCGTCGCGCTGCCCGCGTTCGTCACCGGGCTGCAGCTCACCGCGCGCTATCCCGCCTACCTCGCGCGCTCGGACGAGCCGCTCGTCCCCGGCGCCGATTCCGTCACGATTCCTGAAGGCACGATCGTGCTCACCACCGGCGCGACCAGCGTCCGGTTGGTGGCGGCGTCGTGGCGACGGGCCGGCATTGACGGGGCCGGGAGTCGGACGCTCCTCGCGGTCGACGGCGCCGCCTTCTCGGGGCGGCTCGCCCCGACGGTCTCGGGTACCTGGCGCCTCGAGCTCGCGACGGCGGATGGCGCGCCGCTGGAAGGTGAAGCGCCGGTCATGGCGTTGCACATCGTACCGGACTCCGCGCCGGTCGTCACGCTGCCCGTTCCGGGGCGAGATACGACGCTCCCCCTCTCGCTGCGCCAACCGTTGGTGGTGGACGCGCGCGACGACCATGGTCTCACCCGCCTCGAGCTGGTGAGCTGGCGCGTCAGTCAGACGGGGAAGGTGGCTGCGCCGGTCCGCGAGCCGCTCGACGTCTCGGGTGCCGGCGAGCGGGCGATCGTGCAAGCGGAGATCGATGCCGAGCGCCGCGGGCTGCTGCCAGGCGACACGCTGCGACTGCGGGCGGAGGCGTGGGACAATGCGCCGACGCCGCACGTGGGGCGGAGCGCCGAAATCGCGCTGCGGCTGCCCAGCTTGGAGGAGCTGCGCGCCGCGACCCGCGAAGCGGCCCGCGACGTCGTCGCCGAAGCGGAGTCGTTGGCGCAGGCGCAAGCCGAGCTGGGCAGACGCACCGGCGACCTCGCCCAGCAGCGTTCGCGCGACGCCGGCACGCGCCGCCCGGGCGAGGTGGGGCGCAACCCGGCCGCTCCCTTCCAGGCGACGGAGCGCGCACAGGCGGTGGCGCGCGAGCAGGAGGCGCTGCAGCAACGCGTGCAGGAGCTGTCGCGCGCCCTGGAGCAGATCGCCCAAGCGGCGCAGGCCGCGGGCATCAACGACACGGCGTTCCAGGCGCGCCTGCGGGAAGTGCAGGAGCTGCTGAGCCGGGCGATCACGCCCGAGCTAGCCTCGCGACTGCGTGAGCTGCAAGAGGCACTCGCTCGACTCGACTCCGACGCGATGCGGCGTGCGCTCGAACGGCTGGCCGAGGCGCAGCAGCAGCTCAAGACCGAGTTGGAGCGCAGCCAGGAGCTGTTCCGCCGGGCCGCCGTGGAAGGCGCGCTGGCGTCGCTCGCGGCCGACGCCGAAGATCTCGCGCGCCGTCAGCGAGTGTGGAACCAAGAGGCGGCGCCGCGACCAGACAGCGCCGCGGCCGCGCTCGAGCGCGCCCTCGCCGACCGTGCCGACTCGCTGGCGCACGGAATCGATCGCGTGACGCAGGACCTCGGAGCGCCTCCGACCGCCGCCCCGGCCACGAGTCCGCTCGCGCCGCCCGCGCAAGC
>DATEGE010000051.1:0-7499 GCA_035280265.1 Gemmatimonadales bacterium
GAGGCGGGCATCTGCGCCCTGGTCGTCCAGTCGGGCATCATTCCCCCGACCATCAACCAGTTTACCCCGGATCCGGCCTGCGACCTCGATTCGGCGCCCAACAAGGCCGTGCGGCGACCCGTCGACGTGGCGCTCTCCAACTCCTTCGGGTTCGGCGGCCACAACGTGACGCTAGCGGTCAAGAAGGCGGCGTGACCCCCCGGGATCCGGCCCTGGCCCCCATCGCCGAGAAAGTCGCGCGGGCCGAGCGCCTCTCCCGCGACGACGCCCTGGCGCTGTTTCAATCCAACGACCTGCTGACCATCGGCCGCCTCGCCGACCAGGCGAATCGGCGCCGCAACGGCGACCGCGTGTGCTTCGCCGCCAACCAACACATCAACCCGACCAACGTGTGCGTGCTGCGGAATACCTGCGTGTTCTGCTCGTTCGCCCGCATGCCGCGCGAGGAGGGCGCGTATACCCGCAGTCTCGAGGAGGTATTCGCCGAGGCCGACGCCGCGCGCGACAACCCGACTCGTGAATTCCACATCGTGGGCGGGCTGCATCCCAAGCTGCGGCTGGCGTACTACCTGGAGATGTTCCGGGGCCTCAAAGCGCGACACCCGGCTGTCCAGATCAAGGCGCTCACCGCCGTGGAGGTCGCACATCTGGCGCGCCTCGAGGACCTGTCGGTACGCGACGTGCTCCTCGCCATGAAGGACGCGGGCGTGAGCACGCTGCCGGGCGGCGGCGCCGAGGTGTTCAGCCCTGCGGCGCGCGCCACGATCGCCGATCGCAAGCTGACGGGAACGGAGTGGCTCGCCGTGCATCGCGAGGCGCATCGGCTCGGCCTCCCCTCGAACTGCACGATGCTGTACGGGCACGTGGAAACCCTGGCCGACCGCGTCGACCACCTGCTGGCGCTGCGCGACTTGCAGGACGAGACCGGCGGGTTCCTCACCTACATCCCGCTCGCCTATCATCCTGATCACAACGAGCTGGGCGAGGCCCTCGGCCGCACCGGCACCGCGACGTCGGGGTTCGACGACCTGAAGAACATCGCCGTCGGCCGACTCGTCCTCGACAACATCCCCCACGTGAAGACGCACTGGCCGATGGTGACGCCGTTCATCTCGCAGGTCGCGCTCACCTTCGGATGCGACGACCTCGAAGGCACGGTGGTGTTCGAGCGTGTGTACCACGAGGCCGGGGCGGGCACGCCGATGTGGCTCTCCTACGATCAGATCGTCTCGTTGATCCGCGGAGCGGGGAAAGAGCCGGTGGAGCGCGACTCGCTCTATCGGACCGTGCGCACGTTCGAGGACTGGGTGCCGGGCACGACCACCGCGCGGCCCGAGGGCCCGGAGGGCCCGACGTTCGCGATCGAGCACAGACCTCGGGCGCGGGCCAGGGGCGGCCGCGAATTGCCCGTGCTGTCGGGCGTCATCGACGGTGCCGAGTGAAGGTCGGCCGGATCGGCTACATCAACTGCGCCCCGGTGTACGGCGCGATCGATCGGGGAATCGTGCGCGCACCGGGCGACCTCGTGACCGGCACGCCTGCCGAGCTCAACGATCTGTTGATCGCCGGCGAGCTCGACGTCAGCGTGATCAGCGCCGTGGAGTACGCGCGCCATTCCCGCGATCTCGTGCTGCTCCCCGACATCGCGATTTCATGCGACGGGCCCGTCCGCAGCGTCGCGCTGTTCAGTCGGCGGCCGGTCGGACAGCTGGACGGGCGGACCGTATTGCTGTCGGCGGCATCGCGGACGTCCGTCGCGTTGCTGGAGCTGTTGTGCCGCGAGGTCTGGAAGGTCGAGCCCAAGTTCGCCGAGGCCCGCGCCGAAGCACAAGATCTCGAGTCGCTGGCCGCGCTCCCCCACGAAGCCGTGCTCGTCATCGGTGATGCGGCGTTGACGCTCGCCGCGCGCGGTACCTACCCACATCGCTACGACCTCGGGACCGAGTGGAAGGCGTGGACCGGCCTCCCCTTCGTCTTCGCCGTCTGGGCCGCCCGTCGCTCGACCGACGGCGCGGCGGTAGGGCGGGCCCACCAGGCGTTGCTGGCGTCGCGCGCGTGGGGGCTCGCCCACCTCCACGAGCTCGCCGCTGCCGCCGCAGTTTCGTGCAACGTGCAGCGTGAAACGTGCTTCCAGTATCTGGCCGGCCTCGACTACGCTCTGACGTACAAGCATCTCGCGGGGCTGACCGACTTTTTCCGCCGTCTGGCCGCCCGTGGGCTCGTGCCCGACGGGTCACTCCAATTCCTTCAGGTGGCGTGACCGTGATCGATCGCACCAGCCCCGAGTTTCGCTCCTACCTGGACCTGTACGAGCGTGCCTCGCTGCTCGAGCTCGGCAGCCTGGCCGATCAGGCCCGCTGGCGGCTGCACCCCGACAACGTCGTCACCTACATCATCGATCGGAACATCAACTATACCAACGTCTGCGTCGCCGACTGCAAGTTCTGTGCGTTCTACCGGCGGCCCAAACACGGCGAGGGGTATGTCCTCTCGTTCGAGGAAATCGGTCGCAAGATCGACGAGTTGAAGGCCATCGGTGGCGTGCAGATTCTCATTCAGGGCGGTCACAACCCGTACATCCCGTTTGCGTGGTACCTCGACTTGATGCGCTACATCAAGCGACACCATCCGATCCACATCCACGGCTTCTCCCCGTCGGAGGTGGACTTCTTCGCGGGACGCTTCGGCATGTCGCTGGAGGAAGTGATCCGCGAGCTCGTGGCCGCGGGGCTCGACTCGATCCCGGGCGGGGGTGGGGAGATCCTGGTGCAGGAGGTCCGCGACCGCGTCGCCCGCAAGAAAGCCGGCGCGGATCGCTGGCTCGAGGTCATGGAGACGGCGCACCGCCTCGGACTCAAGACGTCTGTCACGATGATGTATGGTCTGGGCGAGACCCTCGCCGATCGCATCGAGCACCTGTTCCGCGTGCGTGCGGTGCAGGCGCGCTCGGGCGGCTTCACGGCATTCATTTGCTGGCCCCTGCAGCCGGAGCACACGGAGCTCGAGCACCTCGCGAAGACCGACGCCGTCACCTACCTGCGGACCCAAGCGATCGCCCGCGTGGTGCTCGACAACGTGCCCAACATTCAGGCCTCGTGGGTCACCATGGGGCCCAAGATCGGGCAGGTGGCGCTCCGCTTCGGCGCCAACGACTTCGGGTCGCTCATGATGGAAGAGAACGTCGTGTCGGCCGCGGGGACCACGTGGCGCATGACGCTCCCCGAGATGCAGCGGCTCATCGCGGACGCCGGCTACACGCCCCGCCAACGGCGCCAGGACTACAGCGTCATCGAGGAGGCGGCCTGACGTGGCCGACGTCCTCGTCCTGGTCGGCTCCGAGAGCGACAAGCCGCGCATCGAGCCCGCCTTCGAGATCCTCGACCAGGCGGGCGTTTCGTACGAGTTCCACGTGTCGTCGGCCCACCGGCAGCCGGAGCAGACGGGCGATCTGGTGAAGAGCGCCCGCAAGAAGGGCTTCAGAGTGGTGATCGCCGGGGCGGGGCTGTCCGCGGCGCTCCCCGGGTTCGCCGCGTCGCTCACCGACCTCCCGGTGATCGGCGTCCCGTTCGCGGTCGGACCGCTCAACGGCCTGGACGCGCTCCTGGCCACCGCGCAGGTGCCGGGCGGCGTGCCCGTGGCCTGCGTCGGCATCGACGACGCCAAGAACGCCGCGCACCTCGCCGTTCGTATCCTCAAGACATGACATGCGGGTCGGCATAGGGTACGACTCGCACCGATTTGCCGACCGCCGCAAGCTGATCCTGGGCGGCGTGACGATCCCCCATCTCCAAGGCCTGGCCGGCCACTCCGATGCCGACGCCGTGGCCCACGCGCTCACCGACGCGGTGCTCGGCGCCGCGGGGCTCGGCGACATCGGGACGATGTTTCCGCCCACCGACGCGAAATGGCGCGACGCCAATTCGATCGAGCTGCTCAAGCAGGCGTACCTCCGGGTCGTGGAGACCGGCCTCAACTTCGTGAGCGCGGACATCACGATCATCCTCGAGCGGCCGAGGCTCGCCGCCTATGTGGAGGCGATGCGCGAGAAGCTCGCCGCCGCTCTGGTGGCGGGCCCATCCAGCGTGTCCGTGAAAACGAAGACCAACGAAGGGATGGGATGGATCGGCCGGGGCGAGGGCGTCGCCGTGATCGCCGTGGCGCTGCTCGACGCGCGCCGCTGAGCGATCTGCTCCGCGTCCTCGAAGGCCTGCCACCGGGACCGCTCTACGCCGTGATCCTCGCGCTCGCGGCGCTCGAGAACATCGTCCCCCCGGTGCCCGCGGACACCGCCGTCGCGCTGGGCGCCTTCCTCGCCGGGCGGGGCACCCTCGATCCCCTGGCGGTCTTCGGCCTCACGTGGGCCGGGAACGTGGGAGCGGCCGCCGCGGTGTACGCCTTGGGACGGCGCTACGGGCGGGAGTTCTTCCAGGGGCGCATCGGCCGCAAGCTTCTTCCCGAGAGCGTCCTGGCGCATATCGAGAGCCAGTACCACCGGCATGGGGCGTACGGGATTTTTCTGTCGCGCTTGCTGCCGGTGTGGCGCGCCGTGGTCCCGCCGTTCGCCGGCATCGCGGGCCTCTCGGCACCTCGAACCCTGATCCCGATCGCGCTCGCGTCGGGGTTATGGTACGGGGCGCTGATCTGCTTCGTTATGCGACTCGGCACGAACCTCGATGCCGCGCTGGCGCTGCTCGCTCGCGTGAATCGCATGCTCGGCGCGGTCGCGGTCGCGCTCTGCATATTGTTGGGTGTGTGGATCGTGCGGCGCCTGAAGCGTTGAGACGGAGGAGCACCATGCCACCTGTCGCGAACAACACTTCCGGAATCCGGTTTCCGCCCCCCGTTATCGCCGCAGGCGTGTTCGTGGTGGGCTACGCGATTCACCGCTTCGCGCCGCTGCGACTCGCCGCGGAGCCGGGCGCCTTTCAGCGCCTCGCGGGGTGGGTCCTCGTGGCGGTGTCGCTGCTGCTCTCCACCGCCGCGGTGTTCCTGTTCCGACGCGCCGGCACCACCCCCAACCCGACCCGGCCGACCACCGCGCTCGTGGTGCATGGGCCGTACCGCTTCACCCGCAACCCGATGTACGTCGGCTTCTCCCTGCTGTATCTGGGATTGGCCCTACTCGTGAATTCGGCATGGACGCTCGTGCTCTTCCCCGTCATGATCGTCTTGCTGGAGAAGTGGGTGATCGTGCGCGAGGAAGCCTACCTCGAGGCGAAGTTCGGCGCGGCGTATCGAGCGTACAAGGCGCGGGTGCGGCGGTGGATTTGAAGCAGGCCGATATGGCCTTCCGCGTCGAGCTGTTTCGGGATTACCTCGCCCTCGAAGCGGGCGGGAGCGTGCATACCGTGACCAACTACGTGCGCGACGTGCGCCGCTTCGCGGGCTACTCCGCCACGCAGGGCGCGCGTCGCCCCGAGGACGTCACGAGCGCGCAGCTGCGGGAGTTCGTGTACGCGCTCAAGGACCTAGGCCTCGCTCCGGCCACGATCCGCCGCCAGATCTCGGCGCTGCGCACGTACTATCGGTTTCTCGTGGGCGAGGGGCACGCCGCGCGCGACCCGAGCGAGCGGCTCGAATCGCCCCGGCAGTGGCGCCGCCTGCCGACCGTGCTGTCGGTCCACGAGATCGAGCGCCTGCTCGCGGCGCCCAATACCGACGAGCCGTTGGCGATCCGCGACCGGGCACTGCTGGAATTTGCGTACGCCACGGGGGCTCGCGTATCCGAGCTGGTCGGCCTGGGGTTACAGGACGTCCTGTACGAGGACGGCCTCGCCCGCATCTACGGAAAGGGCGCCAAACAGCGCCTCGTCCCCGTCGGCCGCCGGGCGCTCGGTGCCCTGGCGCTGTACGTGCGGGAAATCCGGCCGCGCTTCGATCGCGGCCAGGGGCGTGGTATCGTGTTTCTCAATGCCCGCGGCACGCCGCTGTCGCGGGTGAGCGCGTGGGCGATCATCCGGCGAGCGGCCCGGGTGGCGGGCATCACGAAACGGGTCACGCCGCACACTTTGCGGCACACGTTCGCCACCCATCTCCTCGAAGGTGGAGCCGACCTGCGCGCGGTTCAGGAGATGCTCGGCCACGCTGACCTTGCGACCACGCAGCTGTACACGCACGTCGATCGCGACTACCTGCGGACCGTGCACAAGACCTACCATCCGCGCAGTTAAGGGGACGTTGCGTGCCGGAGCTGCCCGACATCGCCCTCTACCTGCACGCCCTCGGTCCCCGGGTCGTGAGGAGGCCGCTCGAGCGACTCCGGATTGCCAGCCCGTTCCTGCTGCGCACCGCCGATCCCCCGGTCGCCGATCTGTCGGGCCGCACGGTCCGCGACGTTCGCCGCCTCGGCAAGCGCATCGTGTTCGGCCTTGCGGACGATTACTTCGCCGTGCTGCACCTCATGATCGCCGGCCGGCTGCACTGGAAGCCCACCGGCGAGCCGATCCCCCGCCGCGCGGGACTCGCCGCCTTCGATTTCGCGCACGGCACGCTGCTCCTCACTGAAGCGGGGACCAAGCATCGCGCTGCATTGCACGTCGTGCGGGGCGCCGACGCGCTCGCGGCTCACGACCGGGGCGGGCTTGACGTGTTGACCGCGACGCTCGAGCAATTCCGAGCGGCGTTGGCCCGGGAATCGCACACCCTCAAGCGCGCGCTCACCGACCCCACGTTGTTCGATGGCATCGGGAATGCCTACTCGGACGAGATCTTGCATGCCGCCCGGCTCTCGCCGCTGCGACTTACCAGCCAGCTGACCCCCGAGGAGAGCGAGCGGCTGTTCCTGGCGACCCGACGGACGCTCGGCGACTGGATCGAACGGCTGCGGGTCGAGGCGGGGGATTCGTTCCCCGAGAAAGTGACCGCGTTCCGACCGGGCATGGCGGTGCACGGGCGCTTCCGTCAGCCCTGTCCCGTGTGTGGGTCTCCGGTACAGCGCATCCGCTATGCCGCGAACGAAGTGAACTACTGCGCCACCTGCCAGACGGGCGGCAGGGTGCTCGCCGACCGGTCGTGGTCCCGGCTGCTGAAGCAAGACTGGCCGCGCTCGCTCGAGGAGTGGGAGGAGCGCGTCGGCCAGTAGCTGTATCTTTGCCGCATGGCGAGCCAACCGGTCCGATTCGAGTGCGTGTTCCCCGTGACCAATGAGGACATCGACGACCTCGGCCATGTGAACAACGTGGTGTACCTCCGCTGGGTTCAGGATGTCGCGGCCGCGCATTGGCAGTCCGCGACCACCCCGATCGAGCGCGCGGACGTTGCCTGGGTGGTGTTGCGCCACGAGATCGACTACAAGCATCCCGCCAAGTCGGGCGATGCGGTGGTGGCGCGCACCTGGGTGGGGCCACCGGTTGCCGCCAGGTTCGAGCGGCACACCGAGATCGTACGCGTGGCCGACGGGCGCGTGCTCGCGCAGGCGCGATCGCTCTGGTGTCCTGTGAACCCGAAGACGGGCCGCGTACTGCGCATCGACCCCGCGCTGCACGATCGGTTCTACAGTG
>DATEGE010000052.1:0-1046 GCA_035280265.1 Gemmatimonadales bacterium
CAACACCGTGGAGCAGTTCGTGAGCCGGGTCATCCCGGACACCCGGACGGTGATCAGGACGCGGCCGCTGGAGGCGCTGATCATCGGCGGCTGGGTGCGCGGGCTGTCGGACCGCGACATCGAGAGCCTGCTCGAGGAGGCGGGCCTGGGCAAGGTCTCCAAGAGCGAGGCGAGCCGGGTCTGCCGAGAGCTGCGCGATCGCTACAAGGCGTTCCGGGGGCGCAGCCTGGCCGAGCACCGGATGCTCGTCCTCTTCCTCGACGCCATCTACCTGCCGACGCGACCGAGCGGGGCCAAAGAGGGCGTGCTGGTGGCCTGGGGCTACGACCTCAACGGCGAGCGGGTGCTGCTCGACGTCAGCCTGGGCCAGCGCGAGCGCTACGAGGACTGGCTGGAGATGGGCCGCGGCCTGGTCCGTCGCGGGCTGTGGGCGCCGACCCTGCTGGTGGCGGACGGGGCGCCCGGTCTGATCAGGGCCATCGAGGAGCTGTGGCCGGACAGCGATCGCCAGCGTTGCACCTGCCACCGGGTCCGGAACGTGTTGGCCAAGCTGCCCCAGCGGCCGGAACTCCACGAGCGTGTTCGGCGGGCCTACTGGACAGCCCTGGACGACGCCACCTCGGCCAGTGACGGCGAGGCCCGGCTGCGTCAGCTGGTGTCCGAGCTGGAGCGCGAGTTCCCGAGCGCGGCCGCCTGCCTGGCCGAGGACCTGCCGGCGCTCACCATCCACCTCGACTACCCGCTCCGGCTGCGCAAGCGGCTGCGCTCCACCAACCTGCTGGAGCGCTCCCTCGGTGAAGTCCGCAGACGGGTCAAGGTGATCGGGCGCTTCCCCGGCGAGACCAGCTGCCTGAGCCTGTGCTGGGCGGTACTCGACCTGGTCATCGCCGGCGCCCGCGGACTCGGCCTCACAGCGTTCGAGCGCCAGCAGCTCGCACAGATGCGATCCAACCGGCTCACCCCGCTCACTGAGGAGCTGACCGCGTAAGATCTACCGCGCCCGCGGAACTACGCCGCGCTTTTACAGCAGCGCCGGGACGCGACCG
>DATEGE010000053.1:0-15338 GCA_035280265.1 Gemmatimonadales bacterium
CTTGAGAAACGAGACGACGTAGCCGGACCAGCCGATGGCGACGGTCACGGCGCCGAGCGCGTACTCGAGCACCAGGTCCCACCCGATGATCCAGGCGAACAGCTCGCCCAGGGTGGCGTAGCCGTAGGTGTAGGCGCTGCCCGCCATGGGCACGAGCGAGGCGAACTCCGAGTAGCACAGCGCCGCGAAGATCGACGCGATGCCGGCGATCACGAACGAGAGCACCACGGCGGGACCCGCGTTCTGGGCCGCCACCGTCCCCGTGAGCACGAAGATGCCGGTCCCGATGATCGCGCCGATCCCGAGCATCGTGAGGTTGAGGGCGCCGAGGGCGCGCTTGAGGCTGTGATCGGTCTGGGCCTCCTGCTGCAGCTCGGTGACACTCTTCCGTCGGAGCAGGTTCATGCGTTCCTCGGATGGTTCGAGCGGAAACCGGGTGGACGGCGAGACGGCGGGGCTAGAGTAGGACGGGCCGGCGGGCCTGTCAAGCGGCTATAGGCTGTAGTTTGGCGCTTCCCGCGTGATCACGACGTCGTGGGGGTGGGATTCGCGCAGCCCGGCGCTCGTGATCTGGATGAACTCGGTCTCGGCGCGGAGCGCCTTGATGTCGCACACTCCGCAATAGCCCATCCCGCTGCGCAACCCGCCGACCATCTGAAAGATCACGTCGGCGACGGGTCCCTTGTACGGCACGCGTCCCTCGATGCCTTCCGGCACGAGCTTGGACGGCGACACCTCGCCTTCCTGGAAGTAGCGGTCGGCGGAGCCTTCCTCCATGGCGCCCAGGCTCCCCATGCCGCGGATCACCTTGAAGCGCCGGCCCTCGAGCAGGAACGATTCCCCGGGGCTCTCCTCAGTCCCCGCGAGCATCGAGCCCATCATCACGCTCTCGGCGCCGGCCGCCAGGGCCTTCACCACGTCGCCCGAGTACTTGATGCCGCCATCGGAGATCACCGGGACGTCGCCGGCGCCCCGCACGCCGTCCTCGATCGCGGTGATCTGGGGAACACCCACGCCGGTGACCACGCGGGTGGTACAGATGGAGCCCGGACCCACGCCTACCTTCACGGCGTCCACGCCGCGCTCCACCAGTGCACGGGCGCCCGCCTGCGTCGCCACGTTGCCCCCCACCAGTTGCGTGTCGGGGAATGCCTCGCGCATGCAGGCGACCGTCTTGAGAACGCCCTCGGAGTGCCCGTGCGCCGAATCCACGACCAGCACATCGCAACCGGCCTCGATCAGCGCACGGGCGCGGGCCAGCGCGTCGGGGGTGCCGCCCACCGCCGCGGCGACACGCAGCCGGCCGTGCTGATCCTTGTTGCCGTAGGGATGCCGCCGGCGCTTGAAGATGTCTTTGATGGTGATGAGACCCTTCAAGACGCCGCGCTCGTCCACTACCGGCAGCTTCTCGATGCGGTGCTTGCCGAGGATCTTCTCCGCCTCGTCGAGCGTGGTGCCCACGGGCGCGGTCACCAGACGGTCCTTGGTCATCGCGTCGCGGATCGGCTGGTCGAGCTCGCGCTCGAACTGCAGGTCGCGGTTGGTGATGATCCCCACCAGGCGCCCGGCGTCGTCGACGATCGGCACGCCGGAGATGCGGAACCGCTCCATCAGGCGCACCGCCTCGCGCACCGGGCGATCCGGGCCGAGGGTGATGGGGTGCAGGATCATCCCGGACTCGCTGCGCTTCACGCGGTCCACTTCGGCCGCCTGGCGATCCACGGGCATGTTCTTGTGAATCACGCCGATCCCGCCCTCGCGGGCGATCGCGATCGCCATCTCCGACTCGGTGACGGTATCCATGGCGGCGGAGACGAGCGGGATGTTGAGGGAGATGCCGCGCGTGAAGCGAGTGCGCACGTCGACGCTCAGCGGGTGCACACTGGAGTGCCGCGGAACCAGAAGGACGTCGTCGAAAGTGAGGGCGAAGCTGGGACGGAGGGTACCCATGGCGAAAGTTACTGGGGCGGAGGGGTTTCCTCAACCTTGGACTTGTCGGCGGGCTTCTCCGCCGAGGCCTTGGCCGCTTCCTCGACTGCCGCTTTTCCCGCGGCGGCGACCTTCTCGAGGAGCTTCCCCGCCTTCCCCACCGCGTCCATGGTGCCGCGGATGATGGTCACGGGAACGCGACCCGCGCGCAGCGTGTCTTCGAGCGTTTCCGCGACTCGCTGGAACGGGGCGGCGCCGGCCGGGCGCTCCGCGTACTTCGACTCCAGAAACTCCACGTAGTCGAGCACCTGGTACGCCTTCTCTTCCGGGAGCGCGTCGAGCTTTCGCAGCAGGCGGTCACGCAGGATTTCATTCATGGCAGCGTCTCGAAGCTGATCAAATCCAACACCGGGTTGCCGAGGAAACGCGTGCGGCCGGCGCGCACGCGCGCGGTGACCTGGACGGTGGCGAGCGGCGCCAGCGCTTCGAGCTGCGCCCGCTTCGCGTCCGGCACCACTACGTAGACGAAGCCCCGCTCGGGCAGCGGGCCACGCGCCAGAAAATAGCTAGCGCCGTTCGGCATCTCGGGCCGCAGCTCGTCCGCCTTCTGCACCGAGATGAACTGCAGCGTCCAGCGGAGCACCTGTCCCGCGTAGCGCTGCGGGTCGGTGCGCAGCTCGGCGGCCGTGATCCCCACCAGCACGCCGGGCGGGGCGATCTCCAGATCCGCGCTCTTCACCCAACCTTCGAGCGTCACGCGCGTCCAGTCGCCAGACTTCCCGAGCACGCGCAGCGGCGCCGAAGGCGCCAGCGTCCCCGCGGGCTGTCCCTCGGGCGCGCGATACAGCACCGTGCGGCGCGCCGACTCGACGCGGGACGGATCGACCGGAGCAGACGCACTGGCGCTCGTGTCGGGTTGACCGATCCCGGGAGTCCGCCCCGGGGAGCCAGAGGCCCCAGTCCGTGGGCTTGGGGGCGGGGGCGCTCCCCCGCTCCCGCCCGTGTCCACCCCCGCCGCGCTGCGCGAGCTCGCGACCTGCACGACGGCCTCCATATCGGTTTTCTCGACCCATCCCGCCCGCGTCACGTGGACCCAGCGGTCCGAGCTCCCTGCAGCCACTCGGTTCAACAGGAATCCCTCGGGCAGCCTTCCGATGAGGGCGCCCGAGGGCGCGGACCTCAGATTCTCCTCAGGTGCGCGCGTCACGAGTAAGTCGTAGCCCGAGCGCGTGGTGGGGGCGACCGAGGTCGCGAAGATCCAGCCTTCGAGCGTCACCCCTTGCCAGTCGCCTTGCGCGTCGCCGCCCCCCCCCATCAGCACCGCGCCGCGCGCCAGGCGCGCCAAACGCTTGCCGCCGGCTTCCTGGTAAAACCAGGCACCGTCGGTGGTGACTCGGGACCGCGCCTGAGCGGCGAGCGGCAGGGGGAGCGCGAGCCACAACACAACTGGAAGGCCGCGGAAGCCCCGGCTAGATTGCATCGCCTCAATATGGCAAAGCGGAATGGGCCGCGCACCCCGGTCGTCCTGATCGTGCTCGACGGCTGGGGCTTTCGTCCCGGCCGCGAGGGCAACGCCATTGAGCTCGGAGCGACGCCCACCTGGCATCGGCTGTGGGCCAAGGCGCCCCGCACGCTCCTCAACGCGTCCGGGCTCGCGGTGGGACTCCCCGAAGGACAAATCGGCAACAGCGAGGTGGGACACCTGAACCTCGGCGCGGGTCGAGTCGTGCCACAGGACATGGTGCGCATCTCCCGGGCGATCGATTCGGGTGAGTTCTTTCGGCTCCCACCGCTCGTGCAGCTGTGCGCCAACGTGAAGCGCCGCGGCGGTACGCTGCACCTCCCGGGGCTGATCGGCAGTGGCGGCGTGCACGCCCTCGATCAACACCTGCTCGCTGCCGTTAGACTCGGCCGCCAGCACGATCTACCGGTCGCGATTCACGCCTGGCTCGACGGGCGGGATACGCCGCCGCAGTCGGGGCTGGCATTCATGGAGGAGTTGGTGCAGGGACTGGGGATCTCCACCGTGGTAGGACGCTACTATGCCATGGACCGCGACAAGCGGTGGGAACGCACCAAGATCGCGTACGACGCGATGGTGCACGGCGTCGGCGACCCCGCGCCGGACCCCATCACCGCCATCCGCCGCGCCTATGAGGCCGGCGAGACCGACGAGTTCGTGAAGCCGCGCGTGATCGTCGGCACGCCCCGCATCCGGGACGGAGACGGTATCTTCTGCTTCAACTTCAGGGCGGACCGCATGCGCCAGATGGTGCGAGCGCTCGCGCTGGATGGATTCGACGGCTTCGATACTGGAGCCCGGCCGCGCATCGAACTCGTCACGATGACGCAGTACGACGAGACCTTCCCGTTTCCCATGGCGTTCGGTCCGATGGTGCTCTCGCACATCGTCGCGCAGGTGCTGTCCGAGCGTGGGAAAACGATGTTTCGCACCGCCGAAACGGAGAAGTACGCCCACGTCACCTATTTCTTCAACGGCGGCGTCGAGACGCCCTACCCGGGCGAAGAGCGGCAGCTGGTGCCGTCGCAGAAGGTCGCCACCTACGACCTCATGCCGGAGATGAGCGCCCCTGGCGTGACCGACGTCCTGTGCAGGGCGATCGAAGCGGGCCACCACGACTTCATCCTGTGCAACTACGCCAACGGGGACATGGTGGGGCACTCCGGGGTACTACGCGCGGCCGTCCGGGCCGTGGAGACCGTGGACCGATGCCTGGAGCGCGTGTTGCAGAGCGTGGAGCGGCGTGGTGCGACGCTGCTCGTCACGGCCGACCACGGCAATTGCGAGCTGATGATCGATCCGACGACGGATGGCCCTCACACCGCCCACACCACGAACCCGGTGCCATTCTGCCTGGTGGGAGACGACGCGCGCGCGCCGCTGCGCCATGGCGGCGCGCTATGCGACGTTGGCCCCACGGTGCTCCGACTGCTCGGCGTGGAGCCGCCGCCCGAGATGACGGGACGAGACTTGAGGGAGAGCGACTAATGGTCGGACGGTCGGACGGTCGGATGGTCGGATGGTGGTCTCGATGCTGGATGACATTTGTCGGAGTGGTGCTACTGTCCATCGGTCCGACTGTCCGACCGTCCGTCGCTCAAGTCGGCCACAACCCGTCCCACTCCCCATACCGAGACATCCCGCGCGGCGCCGTGACGGTGCTGACGTTCGGGTACCTGAGCGGCGGCCGGGGGAGTCTGGGCGTCGGTCTCGCCAACGGCGCCACGGCGGGGATTCGCTACGACCTGCAGTTCGGGGCCATCGGCGCGTCGCTCGGCTTGTCGTACGGCCGGACCGCGAGCTTCATCGTCGACCCCAAGAAGGACTCCGCGCGGACCAGCGGTCCGTACGACAATGGCGTGGTGCTCGCCGACGCCGGACTGCAGCTCATCCTCACCGGCCGAAAGACGTGGCGCGGGTTCGCGCCCTATATCGGCGGCGCGATCGGCGTCGCGGGAGCGAGCACGCTGTCGCGCGACTCGAGCGACTACAAGTTCGGGGCCAAGTTCATGCTCGAGCCCAACGCGGGGGTGCGGTGGTATCCCGCCCGGCGTCTCTCGATCCGCGGCGATTTCCGGCTGGTGTTGTGGAAGCTCCATTATCCGCTCTCTTACAAGGTCCCGCCGTCGGGCGGAGGGAGCAGCGTGCTCGCGCCCACCGCGTCCGTGGACGAGTGGACCTCACACCGCTGGGCCACGATCGGCGTGGGATGGACTTTCTAGCGGAGGGATTCCGGCGCGCCCTGGCGCTGTTGATATCGGGCGACGTCGAGGTGTACGGTATCGCCCGGCTGACGCTGAGAATCGGCTTGCTCGCGACGCTCTTCGCCTGCGGCCTTGGCATTCCGACGGGCTTCGTCCTCGCCACCAAGCCATTCTGGGGCCGTCGGGCCGCCCTAACGATCGTGAATACCGCCCTCGCCTTCCCCACCGTCGTCGTGGGCCTCCTGCTGTACGGCCTGCTGTCTCGCCGCGGCCCGCTCGGCGGGCTCGGGTGGCTATACACGTGGCAGGCGATCGTCGTGGGCGACGTACTGCTCGCGTTTCCGATCGCCGCCGCGCTCGCAGCCGCGGCGGTGCAGGCCGTGGACCCGCGCATCCGGCGCACCGCCCAGACGCTGGGGGCGGGCCGCTGGCGCACCGCGTGGACCGTGGCGCGCGAGGCGCGCTTCGCCCTCGCCGCCGTGATCACGACCGCCTTCGGTCACGTCGTCGCCGAGATCGGCTCGGCGATGACGGTGGGCGGGAACATCCGCGGCCAAACCCGCACACTCACCACCGCGGTCACGCTGTACACGAGTCAGGGCGACTTCGGCCTGGCCCTCGCGCTGGGCCTGATTCTGCTGCTCGTGGCGCTACTCGTAAACGTCGCGCTGCAGGCCCTCCAAGGCCGGGGCGCGGCTGCTGGAGGGGGCAGTGCTTGAGCTCGTGGGCGTGCGCCACCGCTACGAGCAGCGTCTCGTGCTCGACCTCGAGCGGTTCAGCGTGGCGCCCGGTGCCACGGTCGCCGTGGTGGGCCCGAACGGCTCGGGCAAGAGCACTCTGCTCCGCCTGCTCGCGCTGCTCGAACGCCCCACCGAAGGTGAGGTGCGGCTGGACGGCGCCGCAGTGACAGGACCAGCAGCGCGCCGCCGGGTGACGCTGGTGGAGCAGCGGCCCGTGATGCTGCACGGAACGGTCCTGGATAATCTGGGATTTGGATTGCAGGTAAGAGGAGTCAGGAGCACAGAAGTGAACAGTCGGATAGCGGACATCGCCAGACGGGTCGGCATCGTGCCGCTGCTCAAGCGTCGGCGGCACGAGCTCTCCGAGGGTGAAGTGCAACGCGTGGCAGTGGCGCGAGCGCTCGCGATCGAGCCCGACGTGCTGCTGCTCGACGAGCCGACGAGCTCGGCCGACCGCGCGGCGTCGCAGACGCTGTACCGGGTGCTCGCCGAGGAGCGCGCCCGCCGCCCACTGGCGATCTGTCTCGCCTCTCACCAACTGGAGGACGCGTATCGGTGGGCGGACGACGTGCGTGCGCTCGCCGAGGGGCGACTCGCACCCGTGACGCCCGAGAACCTGTTTCGCGTCGAGCTGCCGTCCGCTCCAGGTGATCTCACGCACGTGTGCGTGGGCATCATCGAAGTGATGGTGACGACCGACAAGACCGGCCCCGCGATCCTCGCGATCCCCGCCACCGAGATCATCGTCAGCCGCGAACCGCTCAGCTCGTCTGCGCGCAATGTATTCCCGGGGCGGGTGACCGGCCTGACCCATCAGCGGCCCGGCGTGGTCCACGTGACGGCTGACGTGGGCGTAGAGCTCGTGGCGGTGGTTACCGAAGCCGCGGCGCGCGACTTGGATCTCACGCCGGGCGGCCCGGTGGTGTTCTCCTTCAAGGCCAGCGCGGTGCGCGTGTTCTAAGCAATGCCCATCAGCTATCTTACCCGTATTGTTGAGTTTAGCGCGACGCACCGGATCCGGCGGGTGGACTGGTCGGAACAGCGTAACGAGCGCGAGTTCGGGCGTGCCGCCGCCGACCACGGCCACCGCTACCAATGCAGGGTCACGGTGAAGGGGCCGCTCGTGCCGGAGGCAGGTGGGGTGATGCGGTTGGAGCTGTTGGACGACGTGCTGTCCCAGGAAATCACGCAGCGGCTGGACGGCCAAAGCATCAATCGCGCGCTGCCGGAGTTCCGTGATGGTGCACAGCTCGCGACCGGCGAGGCGCTGGCACTATGGGTGTGGGAGCGCGTTGCGCCGCGGCTCCCCGACGGAGTGACGCTGCACGCGGTGCGGGTGCAGGAGGGCCCGAATATCTATTCGGAGTATTTCGGTGAACCGTGAACCGGGCTCCCGCCGCGGGCGCATGCTCGCCGAATCGGCGGCAGTCGAGGAGGTGCCCGTCTGGCTTGAGGTGAATGGCGCGCCGGCGGTCACGTGGATGTGCACACCGGACCAGCTCGAGGAGCTGGCCACGGGCTGGCTCCACGGCGAAGGCTACATCGAGTCGCTCGACGACCTCATGAAGCTGCGTCCCTGCGCGCCGGACCTGGGGTTCTGGGCCGAGGTGAAGCCGGAGCGCGTCACGGTCGTTTTGGGTGAGAACCGCAAGCGGGTGCTCGCCTCGGGGTGCGGGGCCGTGTCTACGTTCCTCGCCGATCCCCATGCAGTGGCGCACGCGCCGGCGCGCGGGGAGCCGCCGGCCGCCGAGCGCATGCGGGCGCTGTTCAAGGAGCTGTTCGCGCGTGGCGAGCGCTACAACGAGACAGGGGGCATTCACGCGGCCGCGCTCACCGACGGCGACCGGCTGTTGTTCCACGCCGAGGACATCGGGCGCCACAATGCGGTGGACAAGGTGGTCGGCGCCGCGGTGATCGCGCGAGAGCCGCTGGTCGGGCGCGGGTTGCTCGTGACCGGCCGCATTTCCGCCGAGCTGGCCTACAAGGCCGCGCGCGCCGGCCTCGCCTACGTGGCGACGCCGAGTGTGCCCTCGACCCTCGCCCTCACGATCGCTCAGCGCTCCGGGATGGTGCTGGTCGGCCGGGCGGTGAGCGGCACGCCGCACATCCATCGGCCCGACGCGTGACGCCAGAAGCGGGAGCCCTGCGAGACATCCTCGCCGCGTCGCGCACCATCGCCGTGGTCGGCCTGTCCCCCAACCCCGCGCGGCCCAGCCACGGTGTCGCGCGCTACCTGCAGAGCGTCGGGTACCGCATCATCCCTGTGAACCCGCACCACGCGGCGATCCTTGGCGAGCGGAGCTACGACACCCTCACGGCCGCGGCGCAAGAGCACCGCATCGACATCGTAGACGTGTTCCGACGCAGCGCCGTCGTCGGGCCGATCGTGGACGAGGCGATCCGGCTGCCGGTCCCGCCTAAGCTGATCTGGCTGCAAATCGGGGTGGTCGACGAGGCGGCGCAGCAGCGCGCGCGCGCGGCCGGCATCCCGTTCGTGATGGATCATTGTCTGATGGCGGAGCATCGGGCGGTGGCGGCCTGACGGTGCGGGGCGCCGTGCTGGCGGGCGGCGCCGCGCGCCGCTACGGCGGCCGTCCCAAGGGCCTGATCGAGCTGGGCGGAGCGCGCATCCTCGACCGCGTCGCGGACGTCGTCGCCGGTGTGACGGGCACCGCTCCGCTGCTCGTGGCGAACGCACCCGATGGCCCCACTTGGCGCCCCGATCTCCGGACCATCCCCGACGTGCGCCCCGATTGCGGCAGCCTGGGCGGCATCTATACGGCCGTCGTTTCGGGCCCTGGGCCCGTGCTGTGCGTCGCATGGGACATGCCGTTCGTCACCGCGACGCTGCTGCAAGCCCTGGTCGACGGCTCACCCTTGTTTGACGTGTTTCTTCCCGAGAGCGACGGCCGCCGCGGCGTCGAGCCGCTGTGCGCCGTCTACGCCCCGGCCTGCAGTCCCGCCATCGAGCGGCAGCTCGACCGCGGCGATCTGCGCGCGATCGGCTTCCACGGGGCCGTGAAGGTCGGTACACTACCCCTCGAGCGCGTGCGGACGTTCGGCGACCCCGAGGAGCTGTTCTTCAACGTGAACACTCCCGAAGACCTGCAACGGGCGGAGGTGGTGTGGCGGCGACGCGGATGATCTCCGTGATCGGGCGTAGGAACGCCGGCAAGACGACGTTGCTCGTCGCACTGGCCGCGGAGCTGGTGCGTCGCAAGTTCCGCATCATGACCATCAAGCACGGTACGCACCCCGCCGACACCGATCAGCGCGGCAAGGACTCGTGGCGCCACTGGCATGAGGGCCGCGCGGAGCGCGTCCTCATGGAGGGCCCGGGCCAGCGCGTGCTGTGGGAGCGGACGGAGCAGGAATCCGACCCGATCGCGCTGGCCCGGCGTTACCTGGAGGGGGCGGACATCGTGCTCGTAGAGGGATTCAAGCGCGCGCCGCTCCCCAAGATCGAGGTGTATCGCCTCGCGGCGGGCCCGGTGCCCCTGTTCGACCCGGCGGTACACGACCCCGGTGATTGGGTGGCGATGGTGACCGACAACCCCACGTATCGCGCCGACTTTCCGGTGTTCCGCTTCTCGGACACCGCCTGGCTCGTGACGCTCGCCAACGTCGCGTGGGACCGGGCCAAGATTCTCCCGCCCTGACGTGCTGACGCCGACCGCCGCGGCACAGCGCATCCTCGAGCACATCGCGCCCCTTCCCGCGGCGCGCCGCCGACTGCGCGAGGCGCTCGACCGCGTGCTCGCGGAAGACATCATCAGCCCCATCGATCTTCCCGCGTGGGACAACTCGGCGATGGATGGCTACGCCGCCCGTGCTGCCGACGTCGAGCACGCCCGGCCGGACGCCAAGGTGACGCTGGCTGTGATCGAAGCGGTGGCCGCGGGGCAGTTTCCCACGAAGCCGATCGGTCCGGGACAGGTCACGCGCATCTTTACGGGCGCCCCGCTCCCCGCCGGCGCCGACACGGTCGTGCGCCAGGAGGACACCGAACCTGCTGGCGACGAGGGTCGCGTCACGGTGGTCACGGGACGCGATGCCGGCAAGAACGTGCGGCACCGTGGAGAGGACATCCGCAAGGGTGAGGTCGTGCTTTCCTCCGGGACTCCGCTCGGGCCCGCCCAGCTCGGTGTGCTCGCGTCTATCACGCAAGCCACGCCGCTCGTGCACGATGCGCCGCGCGTCGCGTTCGTGGGGTCGGGCGACGAGATCGTGGACCTCGACCGGGCCGCCGAGGTGCTCGCGGGCCGCAAGGTCGCCACGTCCAACTCATACACGCTGCATGGGTTGATCCACCGCGCCGGGGGAATTCCGCTCGACCTGGGCGTGGCGCGCGACACGAAGGCCAGCCTGCGGGAGCACCTGGCCGGCGCGCAGGGGGGGAACAGCGAGCTGCTGGTCACGACCGCTGGCGTGAGCGTGGGGGAGCACGACTTCGTGCGGGAGGTGCTCGCCGAGCTGGGGGCGGACATCAAGCTGTGGCGCATCGCGATGCGTCCTGGCGCGCCGGTGGGGTTCGGCCTGCTCGACGGCAAGCCGTGGATCGGCCTTCCGGGCAATCCGGTGAGCGTGATGGTCACGTTCGAGCTGTTCGTGCGCCCGGCGATGCGGCGGCTGCTCGGTCACCGCCTGCCGTACCGGCGGACGGTGCCGGTGCGCGTCGCGGAGCCGATCACCCTCGGCCCCAAGCTGCGCCATTTCTTGCGGGCGGTCGTCCAGGCGCAGGAGCCGGGTGGCGCGCTCATCGCACGCTTGACGGGCCCGCAAGGCTCGGGCATCCTCACGTCCATGGCTCGCGCCAATGCCTTGCTCATCGTTCCGGAAGACCGGCCGACGGTGGCCGCGGGAGAGACCCTCGCCGCGTTGCTGCTCGACGATCCGCACCACGTCGCCGAGGCTCCTTTCTAAGTGACGGGACGCGCGGCGTTCCTGGCGTGGCTGCGGCGCCTCGCCTGGGCGGTCCTCACCGCTCTTGTCTTCGTCCTCAATGTGCGCACAGCGCCCGAGCTGCGGCTCGGGATCCTGTTCGTGATCCCCGTGCTGCTGGCGGCGTGGTACGACGGTCCTGGATGGGGCATCGCCGTCGCGCTGGGAGCGGCGCTGCTACGCTTCAGCATCGGGATCGACCAGATGCCGCTGTCCACGCCGCTGCAGGTCCGCATCCTGAACGAGGTCGCGTACCTCGCGGTGGCCGCCGTCGCGATCGCCGGACTCTCTCAGGTGCGACGCTCGCACGCCCAGCTCGAGCTGCTCGTGACGCACGACCCGCTCACAAATGTGCTCAACGCGCGCGCCTTCTCACGCGAGCTGGCCCAGGAGCTGAGCCGCAACCGCCGTTACGGCCGGCCCCTGGCGCTGATCTACCTCGACCTCGACGACTTCAAAAAGGTCAACGACTCGCACGGTCACGCCACTGGCGACGCGGTGCTCCGGCTGGTAGCCGACGCGATGCACGCGGCCGTGCGCGCGGCCGACGTGGTGGGGCGACTAGGCGGCGACGAGTTCGGCGTGTTGATGCCCGAAACGGACGCCGTGGTGGCGCACGCCGCCGCGTCGCGCCTGGTGGCCGGCGTCCGCACCGTATTCCGGGGCACTCCCTCCGTGACCGCCAGCATCGGCGTGGTGGCCGTGGCCGGGACCGAGGCCGGCACCGATGAGCTGATCCGCAAGGCCGACGAGGCGATGGCCGAAGCGAAACGCGCCGGCAAGGACCGCGTCGTGCAGGTCGCGATGTGACGAATGGTCAGGACGCTCCAGGAGCTGTTCCTCATCTTCACGTCGGTCCTCTTCATCGTCGATCCGCTCACCGCCGTCCCGACCTTCCTCGCCATGACCGCGCGCGACACGCCGGAGACGCGCCGGCTCATGGCCCGCCGCGGCGCCTGGACCTGCGCCATCACGCTGACGGCGTTCGCGTTGGGCGGGAGTCTCATCTTCCGGCTGTTCGGTATCACGATCGGGGCCTTCAAGATCGCCGGCGGCGTGCTGATCGGGCTTAACGCCCTCGACATGGTACAGGCGCGCCGCAGTCAGCAGAAGGAGACGCCGGTCGAGAAGGCGGAGGGAATCGAGAAGGAGGACGTAGGGATCATGCCGCTCGGCGTGCCGATGCTCGCGGGACCGGGCGCGATTTCCACCGTCATGGTGCTCGCGGGCGCCGCCAAGTCCCCCGTCACGACGGTGGGCGTGTACGGCGCGATCGTCCTGACCGCGATCATCTGCTACCTCACGCTCGCCGCCGCTACCCCGCTGGAGCGCCGCCTCGGTCAGACGGGGATGCGGATCCTCACGCGCCTGATGGGGCTCGTACTGTGCGCCATCGCCGTACAATTCATCATCGACGGGATCAGGATGGCGGGACTGTAGATCAGCCGTCGCGACAGGGCCGCGCTACATCCTCTTGTACTTGGGACCGCTCCCGCCTTCCCGCGGCGTCCAGCGCGGCCCGAGCACGTCCGTGGCTTTGCAGTCGACGCAGTTGGGTGGGTTCACGCGCAAGCGGCCGTGCGCGAGCTCATAGACTCCGGCGGGACAGAGCCGGGCGTAGAACTCCGCTACGGCGGCGGGTACGTCGCGCCCCACGACGAGATGGGTGGGGATCGAGTCGCGCGTGGCGTTGCCGGACTTGAAGACCCCGTCGACCTTGGAGAACGTGAGCTTGCCGTCAGGAGTCACCGACCCCGGGCGCAAGCCGGGCGTAATCAAGCGGGGAACGTCCGCGTCGCTCTCCATCGCGATCCGCGCACCGGGAAACCGGCCGCCCGTCACGGTCATGACGCTCGCCTTCAGCCCGCCGACGTAGAACCCGTCCTTGAACGCCGACCGCATGTTCCGGGTGCGATGCAGGTCCTTCATGATGAACGACTCGTCGACCAGGCGGTCGTACTCGGCCAGTCGCGCGGCGGATGGATCTCCAGCCTCCAGGGCGTGGAACATCGCGCGCGCCGCGAACATACCGGATTGCATCGCGTAGTGAATCCCCTTGAGCGAGGGCACGTCCACGAAGCCCGCGGCGTCGCCGAGGATGACCACACCCTCGCCCGAGCGGCGCGCCGGGACGGAGTAGTAGCCGCCCTCGGGAATGGTCTTCGCGCCCCACTCCACCATCTCCCCGCCGTCGAGCACGCGGCGGAACAATGGGTGCAGCTTCATTTCCTGAAACCGGGCGTGCACGTCGAGGGCGCCATCGCGGTAGTCGAGCCCCACGACCAGTCCGAGCGCCACGAGGTCGGGCGCGAGCGGATACATGAAGCTGCCGCCGAACGCGTCGTTGCCGAGCGGCCAGCCGAGCGTGTGCACGATCGCGTCGAGCGGCCGCTTGGTTTCCCAGATCTCCTTCACGCCCAGCGCGAAGATCTGCGGATTTGCGGACGTCACGCGTTGCCATTTCAGCCACGCCTGCGTCAGGCCGCCGCGCGTTCCCTCGGCGAGCGCGGTGACGTTTGCCACGAGATCGTTGGGTGCGGCGTAGCTCGAGAGCGGCCGCCCCTCGCGGTCGAGCCCGCTCGCGGCGGTGCGCACGCCCACCACCCGCTGCCCCCGCTCGGCGACGAGTAGACTCGCCGCGGGGAATCCCGTGAACACGTTCACGCCCAACGCCTCGGCCCGCCCACCTAACCAGCGCACGATCTCGCATAACGAGGCGACGTGGTTGCCGCCGTTGTGCATCGTCGGCGGCGTGGGGATGCGGAGTGCGCGGTGCGCGGTGAGGAGGTAGACGCGCTCCTTGGTCACCGCAGCGCGGAACGGGAGATCGCGATCCTGAAGATCGGGAAACAGCTCGCGGAAGGCGCGGGGATTGACGACGGCTCCCGACAGCGAATGCTCGCCGAGCGCCTCGGCCTTCTCGAGCACGCCGATGTTGAGCTCCCGGCCGGCGCGCCGGGCGAGCTGCGCGAGCTCGATCGCGCAGGCGAGTCCCGCCGGTCCCGCGCCCACGATCAGGGCATCCAGCTCCATCCGATCGCCCGCGCCGGGAGCGCCGACCGGCAGCAAGAGCTTGTCGAGCGGCAGCGGCGGCTGAAACTGCGCCGGGACGAACCGCTCCCTGCTCCCTGCTCCCTCAGCCATGCAGCTTCTTGATCTCTTCCGTGAGCTTCGGCACCACTTCGAACAAATCGCCCACGATCCCGTAGTCCGCGACCTTGAAGATCGGGGCATCCTTGTCCTTGTTGATCGCGACGATCACCTTGGACGTGCGCATCCCGGCGAGATGCTGAATGGCGCCGGAGACGCCCACCGCGACGTACAGCGTCGGGCTCACCGTCTTGCCGGTCTGTCCCACCTGATCGGCGTGCGGCCGCCAGCCCGCGTCGACCACGGCGCGCGACGCCCCCACGGCGGCCCGGCCGCCAAACGCCGCCGCCAGCTCCTCGAGCACCTTGAAGTTGGCGGGCTCCTTGAGCCCGCGACCCCCCGACACGACGATCGGCGCCTCGGCGACGTCGAGCGTGCCCGCCGGGGCTGCCTTGATCTGCTGTACGACCACGCGGCCGGCCGCGCCGTTCACGGGCACGGTCTCCTGTGTGCCGGCCTTGGGACGCTGCACCGGCGTGAACACGTTGGGCCGGAGCGACAGCACGGCAGGTGTGCCGGCGACTCTGATTTTGAGCAGCGCCTTGCCGGCGTACACCGGCCGGATGGCGATCACGGCGCCGCCCGCAACGCTGACGTCGGTGACGTCCTGCACGAGCGGGCGTCCCAGCCGGGCGGCCACTCGTGGCGCGAGATCCTTCCCGGTGGCGCTCGCGGGGAACAGCACCGCGCCGTACCCGCCCGCCGTGGCACGCTCCGCGATCGCGCGGGCGTATCCCTCCGGTGCGTACCTCGCAAACGCCTGATTGGTCAGCGTTGTCACTCGGTCGGCGCCGAAGACACCCATCTCCTGCGCGCCGCGCACTGCCCCCGCCCCCGCCCCCGCCGCCGCTG